>CAZJCL010000199.1:0-5800 GCA_964544025.1 uncultured Opitutales bacterium
CCGCCGCTTCGACCATGTTGGTCCCTTTCGGCACCGCAATCTCGCGCCCGTCGATGTAAACTGTAATTAAATCTTGTTGCTGCATCTTCTAGTCTGCCTTCTTACGTTTCCGCCCCGGCCGCTTGCCCATTCCTCGCCGCTCAAACCGGCGTCGCCAATTCCTTCTCCGCGCGCTTCCCCTGCTGCTCCGATTTCGCCAACAATTCCTCCCGGAATTTCAGCACAAAACTCTGCGTCGGCCATGAGCACGCTTCGCCAAACGCGCAAATCGTCCGGCCCGCGATCTGGTCCGCCACCGATTTCAACAAATCGACATCCTCCCGCCGCGCCTGCCCGCTCACCATCCGCGTGGTGATTTTCTTCATCCAGAGGCTGCCTTCGCGACACGGTGTGCATTGCCCGCAACTTTCGTGGGCGTAAAACGCGTTGATGTTCGCCAACACTTCCAGCACATCGGTCGTGTCGTCCATCACCACCACACCGCCGGAACCCGACATCGAACCGATCGCCGCCAAACTGTCGAAATCCATCGGGATATCCTCGATTCCCCAATCAAATTCCGTCCCGTCGCGCAGTTTTCCTTTATAACGCTCATCCGCCCGCAGCACTTTCGCTGAGGATCCGCCGGGAATGATCGCCTTCAATTTCCGCCCAGGCTTTAATCCCCCGCAAACGTCGTTGATCAACTGCCCCATCGTCAGCGCCCCGCACTCAAATTCGTAATAACCGGGTTTCTGCACATGACCGCTCACGCAAAGAATCCGCGTTCCTGTATTTCCCGGCGTGCCGATCTTCGCGAATTCTTCGCCGCCCATCTCCACAATGTGTTTCACATTGCAAAGCGTTTCGACGTTGTTCACCGCCGTCGGACATTGGTAAAGCCCCAAAACGGCCGGAAAATACGGCGGCTTGATCCGCGGATACGCCCGCTTCCCTTCCAGCGATTCGATCAATCCCGTCTCCTCGCCGCAAATGTAAGCACCGGCGCCGCGATGCACGAAAATGTCGCACGAGTAACCGCTCCCGAGAATGTTTTCCCCCAGAAAATTCTTCGCCCGCGCCTCTTCGATCGCCGTTTCCAGAATCCGCGCCCCATGCGGAAACTCGCCGCGAATATAGATATACGCCGCCTTCGCCTTGATCGCGAAAGCCGAAATCAGCATCCCCTCGATCAACTGATGCGGATCCTTGTGGATGATTTGCCGGTCTTTGAAAGTCCCCGGCTCCGATTCGTCCGCATTGCAGATCAGATAAATCGGCTTTCCGGATTTCCGGTCCAGAAAACTCCACTTCATCCCGCAGGAGAAACCAGCGCCGCCACGTCCGCGTAAACCGGATTTCATCACTTCCTGACAAAGATCCTCCGGCTTCTGCGTGACCGCCTTCTTCAAAACCTCATAGCCGCCATGCCGCTGATAACAATCGATATCAACCGTATAACCCGGCTCATCGACGTGCTTGAGAATCATCCTAGTTTCTTGAACGGCCATGACTAAAAAATTCGATAAAACATTGAGCGAAGCATCCTGAAAGGACCAGCCTCCCAGGATTGCCTAGGCCGATTTGCGTGGTCTCTGGTGCTGTCCGAAATCACCCCGAGCGATTCCGGCAATTGAAAGATCCTCGTCGAGATCTGGCCAATGAACACCGAAAGGGGATATTACGATATTACCCCGTTGCTGATCCGATCCGGCGGCGAGCCGAGGGTTTTCCTCCGCAGGAAAGCGGTACTCGTTGCCGCTCTCCATCAGGATGGAAACATAACCCTCGGAGTACGAGGCAGATTTCGGCTTATCGATTAATGTGCTCATTCCACGCTTCTAATATAATTTCTCGATTCTCCTTCGCAAGTTCTTCCGCCCGGGCGAGTTGCCGCACCTTCATCCCCGCCGCCTCCCGCAACTCAATCTCGGGAACGATAATGAATACGGCCTCCCCATCGCCCTTCCAGACATGCACGTGCGGTGGTGGATGTTCGTTAGAGTAGAAGAAGAACTTGTACCCGTCTATTTCGAAAACCGTTGGCATCTCCTTCCAGCGATTTCCTCTCCCTTCCTTTTAGTCCCGTTAAACTTTCTCATCAAATCCTTTCTCTCTCTTCCCCTTCGCTTCCTTCGCTACCTTCTGTTAAAAAATCCTGTTATTCCCCCGCCTTTATTTTCCGGACGATTTCCCGCGTCTTCGCCTCGTCCACATTCTGGTAAACGTCGTCGTCCACCATCACCACCGGAGCGGCACCGCAATCGGCCATGCACTCGACAAACTCAATCGTCACATCCCCGCCCGGCGAAATTTCCCCCAGCTCGCAATCGAACGCTTTCTTCAACGACTCGCAAACCTGGTGCGAACCGACCAGCGCGCACGAAAGCGTCCGGCAAACCTTCACATGACGCCGCCCGATCGGCTTTTGCCGGAACATCGGGTAAAACGTCACCAATTCCAGGATATTGATCGGCTGAAGTCCCAGTTTTTCCGCGATCCATTCCGTCGCTTCCTCCGAAATGTAACCCTGGTCTTCCTGCACCAAATGGAGCAACGGAAGCGCCGCGCTCCGCTTCTGCGGATAATGCGGAATCACTTCTTCGATGCGTT
Organism: uncultured Opitutales bacterium; assembly: GCA_964544025.1. Lineage (GTDB taxonomy): Bacteria > Verrucomicrobiota > Verrucomicrobiia > Opitutales > T3Sed10-336 > CAZJCL01. Next base: position 2,593 of record CAZJCL010000199.1, read on the forward strand.
TGAGAGTTGCTTCGCTCAGATTCATGGCTGTTGTCAGCGGTCGCACTCGCCCATCACGAAATCCAGACTTCCGAGAAGGACGACCAAATCGGAAACCATGCCGCCCACGGCGACTTTCGGGAGAATGCTCAAATTACAAAACGACGGCGCGCGAATCTTCAACCGGTAAGGCACGCCGCCTCCCTTCGAGACGATGAAAAATCCGAGCGCCCCCTTCGGATTTTCCGCCTCGAAATACACTTCGCCGGCCGGCATTTTCGGCCCCTGCGTCACGATCATGAAATTCTGGATCAACTCCTCCATGCTCGTCAAAATCTTATCCTTCGGCGGCGCGATCACATCCCGCGCCTCCTCCGCCACAAACGGCCCGTCCGGCATCTTTTCCAAAACCTGCCGCACGATCCGCACGCTCTGCCGGATTTCCTCCAACCGCACCAGATAACGGTCGTAACTATCCCCCCGCGTCCCCACCGGCACATCGAACTCGTAATTTTCGTAACCGCTGTACGGCTTGTCCTTCCGCAAATCGAATGGCACGCCCGACGCCCGCAAATTCGGCCCCGTTATCCCAAAAGCCAGCGCATCCTCCTTGCTGATCACGCCCACGCCTTCCGTCCGGTCGAGCCAGATCCGGTTCCGGGTCAGCAACGTCTCAATATCGTCCAAAACCGGCAACAACGTGTCGCAAAACTTCGACACCTTCTTCAGCCACTCCGGCGACGCGTCTCGCGCCAAACCACCAATCCGCGCGTAACTCGTCGTCAACCGCGCTCCCGTCAGTTCCTCGAACAGCGAATAAAGCTTCTCGCGCTCGGTAAACGTGTACAAGAACACCGTCATCGCCCCCGTATCCATCGCAAAAACCCCGACTCCCAACAAATGCGACGAAATCCGCGCCAATTCCGAAACCAGCACCCGGAGCGCCTGACAACGCGGCGGCACTTCCAGCTTCGCCAACCGCTCCACCGCGATCGCGTACGCGACATTATTGGCCAGCGGCGCGATGTAATCCAGCCGGTCCGTATACGGCACGAACTGGTTGTAAGTCATGTTCTCCGCGATCTTCTCGTCCCCCCGGTGCAGATAACCGATTACCGGCTCGCACTTGGTCACGATCTCACCATCCAGCTCCAGCAACAACCGCAACACGCCGTGCGTGCTCGGGTGCGACGGCCCCATGTTCAGGGTGATCTTTTCTGTTTCCAGCTCCTGCTCGAAATCGGCGCTTCGCTGGAGAACGTCTCCGTAAGAAATCTCTCTAGCCATCTTAGTTCGGTTTCGGTGAACGCTCGGTCCAGCTCTCGTCCTTCGCCCGCGGCTCCTTGGTGCTCGCGTGCTTCTCTCTCGGTTTCGCCGCAAACGGCCCGCCCATCATCGGCGCCTTCGTCAAATTCGCGCCGGTATTCTCGCCCACCTCCACGTCCGGCAACTCCGTCTCGATCCCCGCCAACGGAAAATCCTTCCGCAAGGGATAATACGGATACTCGTCCCACATCAAAATCCGCTTCAAATCCGGATGCTCCGCGAAACGAATCCCAAACATGTCGAACGTCTCCCGCTCATGCCAGTCCGCCGCCGGAAACAACGGCACCAGCGAAGGCACCTTCGGATTCTCGTTATCCGCGCAATCCGCCGCCAACCGCACGTAATCCGCCCGCGCCGTGGAGCAAAAATGGTAAAACGCCGTAAACCGCGGCGACGCCTCCATCCCCCAGTCCACCGCCGTCACATCGATCAACAAATCGAACTTCAGCTCGTCACGCAAAAAACGGCAAACCGCGAGCAAGTCGTCCGCGGGAACATTGAAGGCGGGAACATCGAGACTCGGCCGCACGCCAATTCCCGAAAATCGCTCCCGAAGAGAAGAAAGAACGTTCTCGCTCATTCAGAAATCTCAGGCCATGCGGAGCTTCCGCACCGGACGCTCCGATTTGATCTTGGTCGAAGAACGCTCCGTCCGCACCTTCGCCTGGAGCTTCATCAATCCATCCAGCAACGCCTCCGGGCGCGGCGGACAACCGCTGATATAAACATCCACCGGCACCACCCGGTCCACTCCCTGTAAAACCGCGTAAGAACGATACATTCCCCCGCTGGACGCACAGGCTCCCATCGCAATTACCCACTTCGGCTCCGCCATTTGATCGTAAATCCGACGCACAGCACCCGCCATTTTATAGGTCACGGTACCGGCCACGATCATCACGTCCGACTGACGCGGGGAAAACCGCATCACTTCAGCCCCAAACCGGCTGATATCGAAACGCGAAGCGGCCGTCGCCATCAACTCGATCGCGCAACACGCCAGCCCCATCGGCATCGGCCACATGGAATTGGTGCGGATCCAGTTGATCGCCGCATCCGCCTTGGTGACGATGACTTCGCCCTCGATTTTGCTGTTGTAAGCTAATTCTTTTGATTCAGCGGCCATAATTCTTGCCCTCGACTCCCGGCGCGAAGGGAAAAAGCCCAACATGAGCCAGCCCGCAAAGGCATGCAACAGCATTTTTACCCGCCGCCACGCCCGCGAACGTAAATTCACTAAAACGTGATTTTCCCATTGACCGGAGTCCCAAAAACCCTATCCGTGTTTCTTTGCTTCGCAAGGAGAGGTGACAGAGTGGCCGATCGTGCTTGATTGGAAATCAAGTGTACCTTCACCGGTACCGAGGGTTCGAATCCCTCCCTCTCCGCCAGCCAACGCTTCAAGCGCAGCGACGAAGCAAGGCTGCCGCGCCGAAGCTCCCAAGAGCGAAGGCGGGTAAAACGCTCCGAACGCTACGGCTAGGCAAGCCAACACAATAAACCGAACAATCCCCCCCGCCCATCCACCCCAAAATGCCCTTCCACTACGTCTACATCCTGCAATCCCTCGCCCACCCCGAACACTTTTACATCGGTTTCACCCGCGATTTGCGACGGCGCCTCACGGAACACAACTCCGGAAAACTACCCAACACCTCTCGTTTCAAACCCTGGGAAATCAAATCGGCCCACGCCTTCCGAAACAAAGCAACCGCCCAAGCATTCGAAAAGCACCTGAAAACCGCCTCCGGCCGCGCGTTCGCGAAAAAGCGCCTGTGATAGAAACCCACCTCCCCCATCCCCCCGGATGCCCCCATTGCTAATCCAAAACCGCCTGGACGACCTTCAGGCACTCGAAGGAGGTGGAGGAGAGCCGAAGAAAACCCCTCACGCCCTCAAAACG
>CAZJCL010000200.1:0-3399 GCA_964544025.1 uncultured Opitutales bacterium
GATCCCCGAAACCCAATACTCGAATAAACTAAATGGCCAAAGAACAATCACCTCTTCATCTCGCTCCTTCACCAAAACATCTCGCCGCCTCTCCCAAAACCGCGATCCCTCCGGTATAATCTCGGTCTCGCTGGCATGAAGCTCACCATTCCAATGAAATAAAAAGAAATCGCCCCCTGCAACTCTCTGGCCATAAGGCGTAACCGGAAGCCAAAGAACCTCGCCTCCCAGTTCCACGACATCCACCTCCTCCTCAAAAACAATCGTCGACGGCCATTCACCATAAAACGCTCGCCTTATCGCCGATTGGAAAACCAAGACAACACAGCCCAAAACTCCCAGATAAACGAAAGCCATACTCCATCTAACAATCGTCGTATTAGCCATCGCTACTCACTCAGCCCCAATAGAACAACCAGTCCGATTCCAACAATTCCGATCAAGGCCATCGCAATACCCGACCACATGATCACTCTTTGCAATTTATTCGTTCCTTGAGGCTTCCAGAAGAAGCGGGGAAATCCCGGCAATCCCTGCATCGATTCCGAAAACCGCTCCTGTATTTTCGCTATCGGATAACTCAACAGAGCCAAGATGACCCCTCCAACAACAGTTGGAATCAGAAGAATAATCATCTCCATATTAATATCATTTCACCACCTGTCGTTGCCCCCGCCTCACCACAATCGGAGAAAACCGCTCCTCCCGCGGATCGACCGTAAACCCATCCGCCGACACCGTATAAACAAACTCCTCCTCGCTCACCAAAGCCCGCTTCTTCCAAAGCTCGTCCTCCTCCAAAACCTCACCCAGCGTCGCCGGATACCCGCCATCCCGCACCCGCGCCGCCTCCAGCCGCAGAGCGATCTGCACCGCGTGCATTCTGGAAATATACCGCAACTCGTTTTCCAGAATCCCCTGCGGATATACTCCCGCAATCGTGGAAAGCAAATATCGCCGCTCCGCGAGATGCTCCTCCTGCGCAAGCCATGCCTCCCATTCAGGCGATTCTCGCCACTCGCGAGGTTCCCGCCGCATCACCTCAAACAACGCCTCGTTTTGCTCCAGAAAATACCGGAAATCCTCCAACCAAATTCCCGACAACCGCAAATGACCGGCCACTACCGCCGACATAATCCGGTCCTCCGCATCGGTCCCGACCAATTCCTCAAGAAACTTATGCGAATCCCTCCCGAACCCGAACCTCCGAAACAAGTCGATCCCCATCGCCCGCTCGCCTCCAAATGCCACAGCCACAGCCTCCCGTCGCAAAAATCCGTCCACGACCGCCTCCAGTTCCCGCAATTCCTCCACCGAAAACTCATGCCGGGAAACCGCGTCCACAACCGCCTCCACTCCGATTCCCGCAATCGCCCATCCCGTCAATGAACCCATAATCGTCGGAATTTCCTGCATCCCGTGCGATAACGAACGTATCGTCTTCAACGTCTCGATCGCCTCCGCCCCTTCCCCGTTTTCCGTCTGAAGCAACATCCGAAGACCGAGCAGCCGGCTCGCCTGTCGCGCTGCCCCCAACGGATCCAAATACATATCATACCCCTCCCGAAAATCCAGATCGAACCGGCAAATCCGCCGTTTCGCCCCTTCCGCCAGCAATGCAATAGCCTCCGCGTTCTCCTCCAAGAATTCGGCAATCGCCCGCCGCTGCTCGCCCGAAAGCGTTTCCCCCTCCAACGGCCGCTCGGCCTCGCCAAACACCGGCAAGTGAGGATTCTCCCGCTGATGACGAGTCCGCATAGCCTCGAATGCCCGCTCGTAAAACACCGCCGCGTTATCCTCCGGATCTTCCGGATGCGCGTAGGAATTATGCAATTCCTCCAGCGTCACCGGAAAACCGCCCTCGCGAATCCGTCCGATCCGCCGCCGGATATCGCCCGCCACCCCCTTCCGTTCCTCCGCCGGCAAAAACCTCGTCCAAACTTCCTCCCCCGCCTCCGTCCCCGCCCGTTCCAAAGCCGCCTCCACTTCCACTTCTGCTTCCACTTCTGCGGCGAACAAATCCTCCTCCGAAACCGCCCCCACCGTCACCCCAATCCATCGGAAAACCTCCTCCGCCAACGCCAGCGGCACCTCCGATTTCACCTCCAACCCGCCCTCGACGGTCTTTACATCCCACAGCAACGGAGCAAACGAGGCAACCGCCGCACCCGCCCCGCCGCCAGGAAAAAGCCCGAACCTCTCGGCCAGCGCCGCCGGAAAAACCACCCCCCGAAACGCCACATCCTCCCCGCCGTCCCTCAAAACCTCCGCCAACGCCCGCTCCGCTTTCTCCCCCGCCGCCAAGCGCGCCGCCGTCGCGAAAAATCGCTCCCGGTCATCCCCGGATATCGCGAAACCCCCGATCCGCGCATGATACACCGTCCAAAGAACCTCTTCCTCTTCCCCCACTCCCCGCACCGCATGCACCGGATAACCGCCCACCGACTCCGCCTCCAAATCCAGCCGCACACTCTCCTCTTCCGCCAAAGGCCGCCGCCAACCCGTTTGCCCACGAACGGCCTCCAGCCATTCCTCCTCGTTCATCCGTCCATCGCTCAACTGCACCATCCGCGGTTCCCCCTCATCCAAATCCCAACTCCCCGCATAACGCTCCGGACCGCCCACCGAAGACGACCGAACCATTTCCCGAAGCCCCCGCGCAAGATCGCCAAAAATCCCCGACTCCTCCACCTCCGCCGCCAACGGATCGAAATACTTCCGAAACGCCTCCCAATCGAATCCGCCGGCAAACCCGCCGACCCCTTCCGCCTCCAGCCACTTCGCCACATCAAGCGATATCCGGTGATCCCCGCCCAACAACGTCGCCAGCGCACTCCCTTCCTCCACCCGAACGACCAGACGCCCCACAACCGCCTCTCCCTCCAAATCGATCCCGGCCCGAACCGTGGAAACGTTTTCAATTTCGCGCGCAACCTTCTCCACAACCGACTGCCAAGCCAGAATGCTGGAACGAAAACCTTCCGGTATCCCCGCCATTCCCCGCACAACCCCATCGCTCTCCTCCCGAAGCCGAAGCGCAAACGCACGCGCGTTCCATTCCACCTCCACCGGATACGCCCGCTCCTGACGAACAGCGCCAATCCATTCCTCCGCTTGAATCGCAAAGTCCCCGCTTTCCATCCCCTCCTCACCAGCCAGCACCCACTCCCCCGCCTCGAGGATTTCATACCCTCCATCCCGGAGCGCATCTTTCCACCTGCCCCCACTCTCCGAAAACCGCGCCACCCAAATCAACCGCTTCTCCCCCTCGGAATCCGGCGACAGCAGAAACCCGATATTCTCCCTCGCCGCAAAATCCTCCACCGCAAAACTCCCTTCGATTCCCAAAGCCACAAACGGAAGAAAACCGGCCCCGGGATCAAAACCTACCGTCTCGAC
>CAZJCL010000200.1:3499-5776 GCA_964544025.1 uncultured Opitutales bacterium
CCGAACAGCAACAGGATCGTGGCAACTGAACCCATGAAAACACATGCCAAACCATACAGTATAAACATCTTCCAACTAGCTTGGCGAATCATAATGTAATCGCCCATCCCCTCCCCGATTCCGCTTCCATTCGAGCAGCTCCTTGCGAAGTTCACGTAAAACATTCTCCGAATAAAGATTCCCGAACGTCCAGCCTGATCCATTCTTGCGAAGTATGGAAAGAGCAAAACACCCTATCAAATTCTCGTGAACCTGAACAGCGGCAACCCTTCCCCATACAAACACTTCTCTACCCAAGCATGAAGAAACATAAAACCCATCTTCCGCCCGGCACACCTCATATCGCCCACTCCATTCTCTTACCAGGTACGCCAACAAAGATGGAACGAAACGAACCAGACCATAAACTCCTCCCCCCAGAAAGACCGCCGGCAAAATAACCCCCATAACCAATCCCGTGCTTCCGTCCACGTCTCCTCGCCAAATCGCTACAGCAATAAAAATCGCGAGCGACGACCAAACCAGCGCAAAAAGCGACGCCGCCCCCAGAACGCCCGCTATGATTAGTCGCTTGCGCCTTCGCGTCGGCTCGCTATCGGCCGACAAAATTATCCTCCTCTGCTCTTGGGGACACATTTCCTTCCTGTAGCTCCAACCAGATCATCGACCGCAGGATCTTCCATCTCCGCCGATCTCGACGTGAATCTCAACGCCGAGAAAACTCTCTCATACTGTAATCAGAAAGAAATTCATCGCACCGTTACAAAAATCCCAAAAAAATCTTCACCTTCACCAAGCAATCTTCGATTTTCACGCACCTCACTGTTGGCACGCGGCGCGGGAAACGCCAAGCCAGCGATTTCAGATTCTGTGCAATCTGCACTACAACCCTCCGTCAAGATCTTGTATCTAGAACAAAATTTTCTCAGAAACTGCTGACATTCGTGTGGATTCGTGTCCATTCGTGGTTAAAATCCAGTGACTCATGGTTTAGTTGCGGCTACGCCGGGCTAGGTCATCCATGGTTAAACCCTCCTTCCTTCGTTCCTCCTCCTTCCCCGCTATTCCTCACAAGCTTGACGATTCCCCACACGACGACCCCCACTCCAGTCAGCGCCAGAAGCATAGACGCCGCGAAACCGGCAAACACTAATCCCAGCATCTTCAGAACGCCGTCCTCCGAGAACGAAAACACCCGCTCCTCGAAATCGCCCAACACGGAAACCGTCACCCTCATCGGCCTCGTCACCTCGACAAATCCAATGCTATTCCTCGAACTGCTGCCACTACTCGACGAAATCGAGGTATCGCTGGAAAAACCAAGCTCTTCCCCGTCCACGCCCGTAATCCTAACCTCAACCCCGTCGGGAATATTCTCGGACCGATTGTAACTCTTCCCATCGAAGAACGTCTGGAAATCGTTCCACAAATAGTAGCGCCCCGTTTTTTCCACCTCAACCACCTCCGTCCCCGGAACAAGGAACTGACGATCATCACCCTCGCTCAGAAAAACGGGAAGAATAACAGCCGCCGGAACGACAAACGCCCCCACGACGAAAATTACAACGCCTGCAATAAGTGTCCTGATACCTATTCTCATTTTTTTCCACCTGTTAAAACAGCCCCGATTGGTCGCTCTTCTCCTGAACATTTCCCGCCGTCGGATTCCGCCCACGATTGTCGGATCGGAACCCCGCCGCTCCGGATCACGCGTTCTCCTGTCGGCGATGTAAAAACCGCCCGCAGATAAAGCCAATCCTCTTCGGCACGACTGATCTCGGTCACGACTCCATCAACGGCCCCTTCCGGCCCACCTGTAACCACAACCGGAACGCCCACAGAAATATCGAAGAACTCTGAATCCTCATTATCTTCGGCTCCGCCCTGTAAAACCTGATAGACGCGATAGGAGTCGAGATCAATTCGCTCCGCGTAATGCTGCGACTGTAGATCCGCAAAGCAGCCGTAAATAATGGTATCGGGACCTGCCGGAAATTGGGCATCTTCCCGGCTCACACACCCGGAAATAAAAATCACGACGAGACTAAAAATGCAAAATGCCGATCGGTTCACAATAGTGCCATTCCCTTTTTCGTTGAACCTAAAGTTGTAGTAGCAGCGGGACAATATCATTCGAAATCCCCTCCGTCTCTCGATTCGGATCTAAGGCGTTTCCGCTCCTTTTCAATACGTGGACGAGCGGCCGCAATAAACACCTGCACCAAAACTATCGCCCCGATACAACTACCAATACCAGAAACGAAAAGCTCCGCCATC
>CAZJCL010000201.1:0-5771 GCA_964544025.1 uncultured Opitutales bacterium
GGGGGAGGGATTTTGGATTTTGGATTTTGGATTTTGGATTGAGGGGAGATGGGGGAGTGGGAAGGAGGGAAGGTGGGAAGGTGGGAAAGGGATTTGGGGATTGTTATTCTGCGCCTGTGGCTCCGTTGAGGTGTCGCTGCGCTCGGTAGGATTTTGGACTGGTGGGAAAGGGGGGATGGTGGCTAGGGTTTGGGGGAGGAGGGTGGAGAGGGTGGTGTCGGTGGTTTGGGGGGGGATTTCGCAGGTGGCGATGGAGTGGAGGGTTTTTTCTTGGTGGTCGAAGACGTGGAAATGGTCGGCGATGCCCCAGGCGGCGAGGGGGAGATCGAGGTCGTCGGCGGCGGTGGCGGGGAGTTTTTCGAGGAGGCGGGCGAGGTCGTAGGAGAAGTAGCCGATGAGGGCGCGGGCGAAGGGGAGGTGGGGGATTTTTGGAGAGCGGTTTTGGGCGGTGAAGGCGCGGAGGGTTTGGAGGGGATTTCCGGAAAAGGTTTGGAGGAGGCGGGGAGCGGTGTCGGCATCGAGGGCGAGGAGTTGGGTGGAGTTTTCGGTGGCGACGAGGAGGCGGTCGATTTGGGGGACGAGGATGGTGAAGCGGCCGGCTTTTCCGGTTTCGAGGAGGGCGGAGGCGACGCCGTCGCGCCACCAGGGGAGCCAGGAGGCGGGGAGGTTTGGGCAGGGTTGGGAGACGATTGCGGGGAGGTGAGTGCAATCGTCGTTTCGCCAGGCGCGCCATTCCTCGATGGTGGTTGTCATCCTTTTCGAGGAAGGTGGAATTGGGGAAAGCTGCAACAAAACAACGAAACGGATTTTAACCACGAATGGACACTAATTCACACGAATGGAATGGGAGTGGGGGCGAAGGTGGATGGATGGCGGCAACAAAACAACGAGAGGATTCTCAACCACGAATGGACACTAATTCATACGAGTGGGGGCGAGGGTGGATGGATGGGGGGCAACAAAACGACAAAATGGATTTTAACCACTAATGGACACGAATTCGCACGGATGGAATGGGGGGGATGGATGGGGGCGGAAATTTTTTTAACCACGGAATACACGGAATACACGGAAGGGCTTGGGCTCTGATTTTTAGCCACGACTGAGCGGGAGCGGAGGTGGCGAAGCAATGAAGCTCGGAATTTGCGTGGATTGGAGGGAGTTTGGATTGGGGGACGAATCTTTTTAGGAAGATTCGCTATGGGGAGTTTTGTTGGTCGGTGTTGAGGGTGATTTGGAGGCGGAGGAAGAGGCGGGGGGAATTGGGCGGTTGGGTGAATGCGACGCGGCGGTTGCCGAGGGGGTCTTCGTAGATGGTGGTGTGCGGATATTCTTCGAGGGGGTGGCGTTGCCAGGTTTGGAGGTCGGTGGATTCTGCAATCCAGTAGGTGAGGTTTTCGGTGGAGCCGGGGATTTGGAATTGCGCGCCGTCGGTGAGGAATTGCCACGGGGAGGCGATTCCGGGGGCGGGGAGGTTGAGCGCGTAGTGGAGGAGGTGGGGGATTCCGTGGGCGTCGGGGGCGAGCGGGCCGGGGAGGTCAAGGCGGTTGGCCCAGGTTTCGTAGTTTTCGGTGACGCGGAGGTGTGCGGGGGAACTGAAAGTGTTTCCGAGGAGGGAGGTGGCTTCGGCGCGGTATTGGGCGGCGTCGGCGATATTTGTAGGGTTTAGGTGGAGGGTTGGATCTTCTTCGCCGGGAATCGGGAGGCCGTTTTTCCACCAGCGGATGCTGACGGGATTGTCGCTGGAAATAGTGGCGGCGAGGGTGGCGGGGTTGCCGGAGGAGATTTGTTGGGAGGCGGGGTGGGTGGTGAAGAGCGGCGGCGTGTTGCCGACGGTTTCGAGATCGATGCGGAGGAGGCCGTGGCGCTCGCTGTCGTCTTCGACGAAAGGGATTCCGAAAATGTAGAATTGGTTTCGATGGGCGGTCAGTTCGACGAAGTTCAGCCGAGCCGTGGATTCGTATTGCGCGAGGAGCTCGGCCTGGTTGGAGAGGAGCGAAATGCGGGAGTTTTCCGTGAGGAGAATCCGGCCGTCGGCGAGGCGGGTGAGGTTCGAGGGATTGGTGCCGGGGTGGAAGGGGAGCGGATCGCGAACGGTGAGATCGGCGGAGAGGCGGAGGAGGGTTTCGGCGGTGGCGGAGCCGACGCGCCGAAAGTTGCCGGCGAGGAGGATTTCGCCGCCTTTGAGGAAGGCGGCGGAATTGGAGTCGAAGGTGGTGAACGCGGTGGCGGGGTCGAAGGAGCGGAGGAGTTCGCCGTTCGGGGCGAGCAGGGAAATTTGCGGGGCAGTGGAGGTTCTTCCGGTCACGAGAATTTGGCCGGCGGGTCCGACAGCGATCACGTCGAGGCGGGCGAGATCGTGGAGAGGCGGATTGAAACCGGTATCGATCAAGCCGGATTCGATGGCTGGCCAGGGAAGAGAGAATTGAGCGCCGGAACGGACGCGGGCGGTGAAGGTTCCGGCGGAGTTTTGGTAATGGATGGTGAGTTGATTTGTTCCGCCGGAAGGATTGGTGATTCCGAGAGCAGAGGCGGACGCGGTGGCGGTGAGGGTGTCGCCGGTTTGTTTCGCGCGGAGGGTTTCTGTGACGTCTACGGAATTCGTTTCGTTGCCGAAACGGGCTTCGAGAATTTCGAGGGCGACCGGTGCGTGCGAAGGATCGATTCGCTGGCGCGGGTCGAGTTTCATCAGTTGGGGAGTAGCGTAAGGGCCGACTCCGGCGACTCCGGAAACAAGAACGGTTCCGTCCGGGAGGCGGTGCAGACGCTGTTCCCCGAAGGTGTTTGCCCAAGTGTTGCCGGGGATGGAAAAGCCGGGGATCGGATTGCCGCTGGGGTCGAAGAGAATCGCTCCAAGCCGGGTGTCGCCGTGGAGGAAATTGCCGATCGCGAGGGTGCTTCCGCCGGGGAGGGCGAGGGCATCGTAGAGGCCGACTGGAGTAATGCCGTTAAGGAATTGGCCGTTGACGAGGGTGCCGGACTGGTCGAGGGCGGCGAGGTTTCCGGTTGGTTTGCCGTCGATTTTGGCGAGAAGCGGGCTCCAGACGAGGATCGTTCCGTCGTCGTGGACGGTCAGGCCTTCGGGCGTCGTTCTTGCGGCGAGATTGGCGGTGAATGCGGGGTCGCGGTCGCCGTTTTCGTTCAGGCGGACGAGGCCGGGGACGACGCTGGCACTTATTCTGTAGATATTCGCGAGGAGTTTTCCGTCGGGGAGGAGGAGCGGGTTTCCTTCACCGCCGGAGATATCGAAGGTGGGGATGGGCGTTCCGGTGGGGGAGAATTCGGCGAGGCGGGCGGCGGTTAGCGGCGCGCCGTTCCAGCGGAATTGGCCGGAGGCGATGACGTTTCCGTTGGGACGGACGGCGAGGCCGGTGACTTGCACGGAGGAAAACGGGCTGAGCGGGATGAGCGGCGAAAGGAAGGTGGGGTCGGATTGGCCGTCGGCATCGAGGCGGGCGAGGCCGGGGCTGGAGGTTCCGTTGACGGTGGCGAAATCGCCGGCGATCATCCAGTTGCCGTCCGGGGCGGGTTCGATCGCGGTGACGGTTGCGTAGAGGGACATGGGGGAGGCGGTGAGTTGCGGATTGAACTCCGGGACGACATCGCCGGTGGGGGAGATTTTGGCGATGGAGGTTCGGGGGACGCCGTTGACCGCGAAGAAGTTTCCGCCGAGCAGGATTTCACCGGTGGGGAGAATTTTGATGGTGTTGACGCCGCCGGAGATGTCGGTGGGGACTTGTATGGGAATAGTGGATTCCGGGTCTACAGTTCCGGAAGGAAGAATGCGGTAGAGGAGGGCGGTGTTGACGCCTTCGATGGTGATTTCGAAGCCTGCGACCCGGATGGAGCCGTCGAGCGGAGAAACGGCCATGGCGGCATTGGACGAAAATCCGTTGGGACTGAGGAAATGCGGGCGGGTGAAGGAGGGATCGAGGGCGCCGTCGGGGAGGAGGCGGACGATGCTGTTGCCGTCGAGGGCGAGGGCTTTTCCGTCGTCTTGGACGAGGATGCGGCCGCCGCCGGGAATGGCGGGTTGAAAGGTTGGGTCGACGGTGCCGTCGGGGAGGAGGCGGAGGAATGAGGTGACTTTTTTGTTATCCGCGAGGGTGAAGCCGCCGCTGACGAGGATGCCGCGTCCGGGTTGGTGGGCGATGTAGTGGGGTGTTGCGATTTTTTCGAGCGATGGGTTGAAGGTGGGGACGTCGTGGAAAACGGGGGAATCGGCGCGGGCGGGGCTGGGGAGAATGGCGATCGCCGAAATGCAGGAGAGGGCGAGAGTGGCGGCGCGAAGTTGGTGGCGGAGGATTCGGGAGGCGAGGCGGGAAAATGGAGGCATCGGGATAGATTCGAAACGGATTGGTTTTGGCGTCAAGCCGATTGAGCGATTTCAGAATGCGGTTGAATTTGGGGGCGGGGGCGGGTAGGAAAGCGGGAAACCCTGAAAAAGTATGGAGAATAATATACGGTTTGTGATGGGGGCGGCGGTGGCCGGAGTTTTGCTGGGATTGGCTGGCCTGGCTTTCGGGATCGTTTCCAAAAAGGAGGCGGAGAAGCTGCGGGCGGAATTCGCCGAGGTGCATCGGTTGATGGAGAAGGTGGAGCGGGTGGAGGAGGATTCGTCGGGGATTTCGGAGAGCGCGACGCGGATCGGGCGGGAGGTGGAGTCGTTGCGGCGGGAATCGCAGGAGGCTTTCGACAATGTGAAGACGCAGCTGACGCGGTTTAGCCGGGATTTGAATTCGACGATTTTGACGGCGCGGCAGTTGCAGGAGAAGGTGACGGATTTTGAGCGGATGCGGGAATCGGTGCAGGTGCCGCAACAGGTCGCGGTGGTGGAGGAGGCGGAGGTTGCGAGCGGTTCGGAAACGGGAGTTGGCGCGAGCGGTGGGGCGGTGCCGGCGGAGGTAACGGGGGGCGGGGAGGAGCGGTTTTATACGATTCGGTCGGGGGATACGTTGTCGCGGATCGCGGCGAATCACGGGGTTTCGGTGGCGGCGTTGATGGCGGCGAATCCGGAGGTGGACGAACGGCGATTGCAGATCGGCGAAAAACTGAGGGTTCCGGCAAATTGAATACGGGAAGCGATTCGGGGGCCGGCGGGAAAGAGCCGGAGGCGTGGGAGGTTTTGGAGAGGGCGGAGCACGCGGATTGCCGGGTGTTTTCGGTGCAGCGGAAGCGGTGCCGTCATCCGGGGCGGGGGAGCGAGGTGGATTTTTTCTCCATTCGTTCGCGGGATTTCGTGAACGTGTTGGCGCTGACGCCGGAGCGGGAGGTGGTTTTGGTGAATCAGTTCCGGTTCGGGGTGGAGGATTTTTCGTTGGAGATTCCGGGCGGGCTGGTCGACGAGGGGGAGGATCCGCTGGAGGCGGGGGTGCGGGAGTTGGAGGAGGAGACCGGTTTTACGGGGAAGAACGCGCGGGTGATCGGGAAGGTTTGGGCGAATCCGGCGATCATGGATAACGAGTGTTCGTTTGTTTTGGTGGAGGAGGCGGTTTTGACGAATCCGGCGCGGTGGGACGAGCATGAGGAGATCGAGGTGAGTTTGGCGCCGCTGGAGCAGGCGATGGCGTGGGCGAGGAGCGGGAGGATCCGGCATTCGCTGGTGTTGAACGCGTTGTTTTTTTTGAAAGGGGAATTGGAGCGCGGTTGAGTGCGTTTATCGGCACGGCATTAGGATTTGCCGGAGGTTCGGGAAGTGTGGCTTATAAGAAAATGTTACGTTGACCTGCGTCATGGCGAACGTAGGCTGCATGGCGGTCTCTTTATTGAGG
>CAZJCL010000202.1:0-5745 GCA_964544025.1 uncultured Opitutales bacterium
ACGGAATTTCCGAGCATGGGAGGGCAGTTTCCTTCCGTGCGGATTTCGGCATTTTGCTCTTCTAGCATTTCTTGCGATGAGGCGATGAGCTCGGAGATTTGGCGGGAAACGTCGACGGGGCCGAGCGGGAGTTCCGCTTGGGAAAGGCGGCCGTAGGCGAGGAGACCGTCGATCATTTCGGTCATGCGGACGGCGCGGAGTTGGATTCGTTCGAGGAGTTTTCGTCCCGTTTCGCTGAGGTTTTCGATTTCGCTCGGGAGAATTTCCGCGTAGCCGGTGATGGCGCGGAGCGGGGTTCGGAGATCGTGGGCCATGCTGGCGGTGAACTCTTCCAGGAGATGGTTGCTCTCGCGCAGGCTGCGGGTCCGTTTCTCGATTTCGGATTCGAGATGGGCGGCGTGTTCGGTGAGTTTCGCCTGGGCTTCGACGAGCGCTTCCTCGGTTCGGATGCGGGCGTGGATTTCGCGGTTCAGGTGGGCGACTTTTTCGGTGAGAACTTTGAAACGGGTGCCGCTGAAGTCTTCGGGGACGAGGCGGATGAGGATGGCGGGAGGTTGCGCGCTGGATTGGCCGGGAAGGAATCCGCCTTCGATGCGGGTGGTGCGGCCGGGGGCGTCGTTGGCGAGTTGGACGCGTCCGGGCGTGAGTTCGCGGGAGCGGGAAAACTGGCGCAGGAGCGCTTTCACCTGGAGGGGGTTTTTGAAATAGGCGGCGAGATCGCGCGGCAGATCCTGACGGGAAACTTCGCAAAGCTCCACCGCCGCAGGGTTCGCGTCGAGCACTTTGCCTTCGGGCGATACAAGGAGAAGCGGAACCGGTAAAATCCGCTCGATGTCGTTGAATGCAACGTGGGCGGTGTTCACGGGCCGGTGCGAAAATATTCGCGCCCTTCGGCGTGTTCGGACGCTCCGTTGGGTTTGAGATAGACGACGACGCGGCAGCCGGAGTGGCCTTGGGCGATGGTTTCTTGCAGCTCGACCTTCGCGTAACCGAGATTTTCGGCCGCGATGGAGCCGAAGACGTTCGAGGTCATCATGCACATGGCGGGGCGGCCTTTCACTTTTTCGGCGAACGGGCAGGCGTTGTTTCCGAAGACGATTTTCTCGTCGTCCTCTTCGATGACGTAGAAGTCTCCCTGAATCCTTTTTTTCAGGTCGACAAGAACTTCGGCGACCTGGGAGCGGTCGAGCGAGCTGACTTGGAGGGCTTGCCGGTATTGGCGGTTTAGTTGGTCGCCGATGTTTTGGCCGACGACGCTGACGTAGCCGGAAGCTTCGGCGAGGCCGACGACATCCTGCAGCACTCCAGCCAGTTCCCGGATGAGCGTGCGAAGGAACACATCGCGATTCAGGGGAACCGCGGCTTCGGCAACGGAGGCCGAAGGAAGGTCGATTTTGTCGTCGTTCATCTGGCTTACTTAATGGCAGGCAGCGGATAATTCAACCCGCGTGAGGAAGGCAACCGGATCACCAGAAAAGCGGATTTTCGGAAAAGTTTCAATCCTTCGCTCGTTGTGGGATGAAAAAACGCGGGTGGGAAGGTGGGCGGGAGTGTTGGGCGGGGAGGCTGGCATCCCTGCCGGGATGCGGGGTTTGGGGGGGGATCGTTTTCCGGTGGGTCGCTTCGCTCAACCACCGGCTAGAGGCTGGGATCCCTCCGGGATGTACACGGGAAGTTGCCCTTTACTAGAGCTGGCACGCCTGCCGGGGTGCGGGGTTTGGGGGGATCGTTTTCCGGTGGTGTCGCTTCGCTCAACCACCGGCTATAAGCTGGGATCCCTCCGGGATATGTGCACGGGATGCTCCGGATTTTGAAGGGTGCGATGTTTTAGCGCGTCTCGTCCCGACGAGATGAAACGCTCAAGGAATCATGCGGGGCGGGGGATTGGCGGGGGGTGTTTTTGGCGGGAGCGGGTTGGGGGATTTGGCGGGGGGGACGGCGACGAGGGCGATGCGTTCCACGGGTTTTCCGTCGAGGATGTTGCGGAGGTGCTGGTAGGCGCGGCGGCCGGCTTCGGGGAAGTCGAGGTGGAGGAGGTCGACCTGTTTCAGATTTTGCGGAACGAGGCTGGGGACGCCGCAGCCGAGGATTCGGATGTCGCGGGGGATGCGCCAACCTTCGGCGGCGGCGCGGGATTTGAGGTGGAAAAAGGCGCTGATGCCGGGGACGAAAATGGCGTCAGGGCGGAGGGCGCGGTTCGCCAGGCGCGGACGGATTTCGTCGAGGGGAGTTTCTTCGGCGGGGAGGCGGAGGATGTCGATTTCGGGGGATTCGGCGCGTGCGTTTTCCTTGATTCCGAGGAGGAAACCTTCGAGGCGTTGCTCGGCGTTTTTGGCGCGGCGGACGGGGAGCAGGACGGCGAGTTTGCGTGGGCGGTTTTTGAGGAGTTCGCGGGCCGCGTCGTAGCCGGCGCCGATGTTGTGGAAGTTGACGGAGAAGCCGCCGGATTGGCTGGAATTGTCGAAAACGGTGACGACGGGGATTTGGGGCGGCAAAAGGGGGTCGAGCGAGGAGGGGTGTTGGAGGACGGGGTGGAGGCGGAAGATCACGGCGGCGTCGAAGCGGGCGGGGGTGATTTCGCGGAGGATGAAAGCTTCGTTTTGTTTTTCGCCGTCGCGGTAAAAGTAGAGGGCGTCGCAGCCGTCGCGCTGGGCGGCTTGGAAAAACGTGCGGGTGGCGGCGAGGGCGGCGAGATCGGTGCGGTCGGCGTAGCTGGCGTCGATTCCGGGGGCTTCGAGGATCATGGCGATCCGGCGTTGGGGGGTGGCGGAGATTTCGCGGAGGAGTTGCCAGCGTTTCGCGGGCCAGGTGGCGGGCGGGGGAAGGGAGGTGCCGGGGGAGGTGTGGAGCAGGAGGAGGGCGTGTTTTTGGAAACCTTCGCGGAGGACGAATCCGCTGCGGGAGACGGGTTGAAGGAGTCCGGCCTCGACGAGAAGCGCGATGCTGTTGCGGGCGGTCGGTTCGGAGACGTCCCAAAGGCGGCAAATCCGGCGGAGCGAGAGGAATCGGTTTCCTTCGAGATAGATGCCGCTGGCCATTTCGGCGAGCAAGGCCTGGGTGAGGCGCTGGTAGAGAAACGGTTTCATGGTCAGGTTATTGACGAGAAAATATAGGCAGATTTCGGAAGGAAATCGAGAACTGCCTGTTGCTTGGGGGAGGTTTTAGCGTTGAATCGGAGAACCGGAGAACTCGTCCCGATTTGCGCGTTTCCATCGAATTTCCAGCTTTTTCATCTCAACTATGTTACGACCCGCATTTTTGGCCGCGTCCGGCCAACGCCGAAGAGTTGACGCCCGCGGTTTCACCTTGATCGAGCTTTTGACCGTGATCGCGATCATCGGGATTTTGGCGGCGATTTTGATTCCGGTGGTGGGGGCGGTGCGGGAGCGGGCGCGGGGATCGCGATGCACGAGCAACATGCGGGAAACGTCGATGGCGATTCTGCAATACGCGATGGAAAACGGCGGCTCGATGACGATGCATTGGGGCGGAGGCGGCGGCGGACGGAATTTATGGAGCGACCGGTTGATCGATAACGGTTATTTGGATGTGGGGAGCCGGTCGGTGGTTTTTTGTCCTTCGAACGCGCCGTTCGAGGATTTGGAGGACCGGACGAAGGCGATTCCGTGGTCGACTTACGGATTCGTGATGATGGGCGAGGCGGGGCAGCGAATGTCGGACGTTCCGTTTTACCGGTTCAATCTGGACCGGGTGGAAACGCCGTCGCGGTATCTGATTTTGGCCGATAGCGGTTATCCGTCGTCCAAGGTGCAGCGGATGCGCATTTCGTCGTATTCGGCGGGTAACTTGGACGGCATTCATGCGCGGCACGGTGGAAACGCGAATTTGGCGTTTGCCGACGGGCATGTGGAGTCGGCGAATCCGCAGCGTTTGGCGAATTTCGGCTTCCGGAGTTATTTCGACGAAAACTGGAACACGGTATCGTTGGAGGCATACAGGAATTAGGATTTGGCGGGATGGGCGGAGGGCGTCGGTGAGATGCCGATTTTTGGAAAAGTTGTATCAATACTGAATCAAATAAAACTATGCATATACGTTCTCTTCTTTCTTTCGCATCGCACGGCTTTTCCGGCCGTGCGTTTGCTCGCGCGGGTTTGGCCGCGGCTTTATCGATAGGACTTTCCTCGGGCGCGTTGGCGCAGGAGGGGACGCCTTTTAATGAGGATTTCGAATCTTACAGCGCCGGGTCGGAGCCAGCAGGGCCGTGGACGAGCGTCTTGGGCAACGGAACGCTTCAGGTAGTCAACGATACTGAGGATTTGTTCGGACAAGGATCCGACAACCTGATCCTTGATCACAATAAGCCAACCGCTGGCGATGGAACCACAATGGTCCTTTACGCGAATAATGCGTTTGAAGTCGAAGTCGGTCGGTTATCATTCGACTTTGTTCAACCTGACGATGGTGGAACAGATGAGCTTTGGGTTATTCTGTATGTCGGCGGGCGCGTTTCCGGGTCTACGACTCGTGCCGGCCTCTTTGACATCGGCGATGGTATCATCAGCAACACGGAAGCCTATACGAGGGGAGCTCTGACCAATGTCGAAGTGGTCTTCAATAACAGCACAGAGATTATCCGCTATAATGACGAATATCTCCTCGCGCCGGGAGCATTGGACTTCTGGGTCAATGGAACATTGGTGGAAGCCGGTGCCGCTCGTCACAGCAATATGCGGGGGCCGATCACCACGATCGAATTCAATTCCGCCAGTGCCCGGGCCCACCGGTTCCTGTTCGATAATATCGCAATCGAGCCGATCGAATTCGACATTCCTTCGGGAACCATCGTAGCTCCCGCGCCGAATGCCATCCTTCATGAAACCTTCTCGGATTATACCGAAGGGCAAATACCGGGGGGAGACTGGAAAGGAGTCTTCACTGGTTCGGAGACACTTGGATCGATCCTTGTTCAAAAGGATGTCGCAGATCTTTTCGGGAAAGGTTCTGAAAACCAATATCTGGAATACATCCAGAATGGGCAAGGTACCGTGGTCAAAGGCCGTCTGGAGAATTTCAGCAATCATCTGATCACCTTCAGCGTTCGTATGGTCGTTCCGACGCCAATAAACCCGGAGGATTATTCTTGGTTTATCTTCTACTCAGACGTTGTTCATAATGACAATCGCACGCAGGTCTTCACGGTCGATCACCGGAATGATCCGGGTATCTCGGATATCAACGATGCTGCTTTCCCCCAGAACGTTCCGGTCCAAATCGAACTCGTGATTAATAATAACTTGTTGCCGGTGGAATACCAGCACGGCGGTACCGTCCATACCCTTCAGAACGGGAAGGCCGATATCTGGATCAACGGTGAGCTCGGCCGCTCCAATTTCCAAAGTGGCAACAATAAGAAAGGGAGTCCGACCAACATTTTTGAATTCAATTCGGGCAGCTCCCGAACCCAGCACCTGCTGATCGACGAAATCACTATCTATGATTCCGTCTACATTTCCCCGGCGCCTCCATCGAGTGGTGGTTTCGCAGATTGGCGGGCGGTGCATTTTCCGGATGACGCGGAGAATGACGAGATTAGCGGTCCGGAGGCCAATCCGGCCGGCGATGGAGTGCCAAACTTGCTCAAATACGCGCTCGGACTCGAGCCCCTCGTGGCGAGCCGGGAAGGTTTGCCGACGACGGAAACGCGGAATATCGACGGCGTGGATTACCTGACGATTTCGTTCGACCGTCCGGCGGATCGCGACGATGTTACCTATTCGGTTG
>CAZJCL010000203.1:0-5707 GCA_964544025.1 uncultured Opitutales bacterium
TGCCGCGGGCGAGTTCGTCGCTGGCGCCGACGCGGGAGAAAATGCGGTCGACGAGGCCGATGTGGCAGCGTTTGGCCGGGACCCAGGAACCGATTTGGGCCATGAGGGCGATGAGGGCGACCTGGCGGATGTAGGTGGATTTTCCGGCCATGTTGGGGCCGGTGATGAGCATGATTTGCTCGGCGGAGGCGTCGAGGAGGGTGTCGTTGGGGACGAAGGCGAAACTGCCGGCGAGGCCGAGGTGTTGTTCGCGGATGGTTTGTTCGACGACGGGGTGGCGGCCTTCGGAGATTTCGAGGCGGGTGGATTCGTCGATTTCGGGGCGGCAATAATTCCACTGGCGGGCGAGGGCGGCCCAGCCGCAAAAGACGTCGAGTTCGGCGATGGCTTCGGCGGTTTCGCGGAGGAGATCGCTTTCGGCGAGGACGGCGGCGACGAGATCGGCAAAGAGTTCTTGTTCGCGGGCTTTGGATTTTTCTTCGGCGTGGAAGATTTCCTTTTCCTTTTCCTTGAGTTCGTCGGTGTAGTAGCGCTCGGCGTTGACGGTGGTTTGACGGCGGATGTAGTGGTCGGGGGCGAGATGGATGTTGGATTTGGTGATTTCGATGAAGTAGCCGAACGCGTTGTTGAATTTGATTTTGAGGTTTCGGATGCCGGATTTTTCCTGTTCGGCGCGTTCGAGATCGGAGAGCCAGGTTTTGTTGTCGGTGGTGAGGGAGAGGAGGCGGTCGAGTTCGGCGTCGTAGCCGGGGCGGATGTAGCCGCCGTCGAGGAGTTGGGCGGGAAGTTCGTCGCGGAGGGAGCGGGTGAGGAGATCGTGGAGGGCGGGGAATTCGTGGATGCGGGCGGCGGTTTCGCGGAGGGCGGGGGAATCGATGGCGGAGAGGTGGGCGCGGATGCCGGGGATTTGGGCGAGGGTGTCGCGGATGCCGCCGAGTTCGCGGGGATTGCGGAGGCGGTTTTGGAGGCGGCCGAGGATGCGGGCGATGTCGCGGACGTTTTTGAGGTTTTCCTGAACGTCGGCGATGGCGGCGGGGTTTTCGACAAAGGCGGCGACGGAATCGCGGCGGCGGTGGATTTCGGGGAGTTCGAGGGTGGGGGTGGCGAGGAAATTCTCAAGGAGGCGGGCTCCGGCGGCGGTGACGGTGGCGTCGATCGCGTCGAGGAGGGAGCCGGCGCGGGCGGTGGAGGCGGATTGGAGGATTTCGAGGTTGCGGAGGGTGGCGGGGTCGAGGAGGAGGGAGCGGCGGCTGGAATATTCGCGGATGGCGCGGAGGTTTTCCGGTTTGGCGCAGAGGTTTTCGGAAACGTAGTGGATGAGGGCTCCGGCGGCGCCGAGGGCGGGGTGGGCGAGGGTGAGGCCGAAGCCGTCGAGGTTGAGGACGCCGAGGGTTTCGAGGACGGATTTGGCGCCGGGTTGTTGTTCGAATTGGTAGGCGGGGAGTTCGGAAACGAGGCGGTCGCGGAAGAAGGCGAGGAGTTCTTCCATGGCGGGGATTTTGTCTTCCTGGGAGCGCCAGGCGGCGAGGCGGTCTTCGGGGATGACGATTTCGCGGGGATCGGTGGCGGCGAGGACGGGGAGGAGATCTTCGATGGCGTTTTCGGCGGAAAGGAGGAAATCGGCGGTGGAGAGATCCATCCAGGCGGCGCGGATTTTGGGTCCGTCGAGGTCGAGGGCGAGGATGAAGCGGTTTTCGCGCGCCTCGATTTGATTGGGTTCGATGGCGGTGCCGGGGGTGATGATGCGGGTGAGGGAGCGTTTGACGAGTTTGCCGGGTTGCGGGGTTTCGACCTGTTCGCAGATGGCGACTTTTTTGCCGGCGGCGAGGATTTTGGCGATGTAGTTTTCGGCGGCGTGGTAGGGGATGCCGGCCATGGGGTAATCGTTGCGGCGGGTGAGGGTGATGCCGAGGATGGCGGCGCCGAGTTCGGCGTCGTCGTGGAACATTTCGTAGAAATCGCCGAGGCGGAAGAGCAGGAGGGTGTTGGGCGGCAGGTTTCCCTTTACCTCCATGTATTGCTCCATCATCGGGGTGAGTTTCACTTCCTTCGCCATAGGAGGGAGAGGATTTCGGAATCGGGGTGGGGAATCAAGGAAAGTTAGAAGTTTGAAGTTAGAAGGCAGAATGAGTGGGAAAGTGGGAAGGTGGGGCTTGATTTTGCGGAGAGGGTTGGCTGAATACGCATTTACGTACCCAAAAATTTGGTGCGTGCGTTCGTGATCTAACAATTATGATAAAAGTTTCTAATCCTTGGTCGTTTGGCCGAAAAATGAATCGCGCTCTCTGGTTAACAGGCGCAGGCGCTTTTTTGGGCGCGATGTGCGGCACTTTGGCCTCCGGAGCGGCGACCGGGGTGGATCTGATGGGGGCGATAAAAATCGATTTCCATGTCCAAAACAGCTCCGAGATGCCGGAGCCGGAGGACCGATTTGCAGCCGATGTTTTTCTGGAGGCGTCGACCGGAGAAAGTGTTTCGGGGGCAACTCTTTCGCGACCCAGCGGGCCGGTAATTCATTTGGAGCGAGACGAGCCGGGAAGTGCTCAATGGAACGGAGGGGAGGAGTTTACGGAGCGAGGTGCGCGGGATGCCGCGTTTCCCGACGGCGCTTATACGTTCAATGTCGCCACCGCGGGACATGGGAATCAGCAGGTGACGTTGAACCTGGTGGGAAATGTGTTTCCGGCGGCACCGCGGGTGAGCAATTATTCGCAAGCGCAGGCGATCGACGCGGAGAAAGCGTTTATCCTTTCCTGGGATCCTTTTATGGGCGCGGGGGCTGAGGATTTCATTATCCTTGGAATCGAGGATGAGTCGGCTGATGACGAAATTTTCCATTCCGGATTTCTTCCGGCGACGACGACTTCCATCGAGCTTCCCGCCGGTTTGTTTCAACCGGATCATGCCTATGGGGTTTACATCATGTTTGCCAATGTCACCGACTCGGATGAGGTGACCTTCACGGGTGGAAGGGCGTTGGCCGGATATTTTTCGGAAACCTGGCTGGAGATCCGAACGCAGGGCGCTCCCGGAACCGGTGTGGAATTTTTTGGGGTGATGAAGCTCAATCATTTTATCCAGATGAACGAGCAGGCTCCTCAGCGTTCCAATGATGAGGAGGCTTTCGGCGGAGAGATTTTTTTGGAGGCTGTCGACGCGAACACGGTTCTGGCGGCGGCGGTTTCGGCTCCGAGCGGGACAACCTATTCGCTGGAGCGTGAGGATTCGTCGGACGATGACTGGTATTTCGAAGTGCGATCGGGGGAACAGGCGGAGCGCGACCAAGCGTTTCCGGATGGCACGTATGAGTTTCGCGTAGAAACAGTGGATGGCGAGCGGTTCGTCCCGTTACATCTGGTTGGCGACGCGTATTCGGCGGCTCCTCGGATCAGCAATCATGGCGCGCTTCAGGCGATTGATTCCGCTGCTCCTTTTACGCTGGCGTGGGATGCTTTTTCCGGAGCGGATGCGGATGATTTTGTTGTGCTCGGGATCGAAGATCCGATGAATGGATACGAGACGGTTTTCGAGTCGGATTTTCTGGCACCCGGAAGCACCTCGTTGGAAATTCCGGCGGGATTATTGCAGCCGGGGCGCATTTATTTGACCTGGATTGCTTTCGTCAACGTCGTGGATAAGAACGAAACGGCCTTTGCGGGCGCGACGGGTCTTGCTGGTTATCTCTCCGAAACAAAGACTTACATACGGACCGCGGCCAATCCTGGTCCTGGAGCTGGAGTCGATGCTTTCGGGATATTGAAGATGGCTTTTTATTGGCAAAACAGTGTGTCCGCGCCGGAACTGGACACAGAGGACGATCCGTTTGAGGTTTTCGCTTTTGTGGAGCCGGCGGATGCGAGTGCTTTGGCAGGAGTGGCGGTGATTACCCCGGAAGGAGTTATTCATCACATGAACCGGAAGAGTCCGGACAGCGGTTGGGAAGGATCGGAGTCGTACGCCAGCCAAGCCGCTCTGGACGAAGCATTTCCAAACGGAATCCACACGTTCAACATCGTTGGAGCGGAGGAAGGGAAATATGTTTCCCTGAATCTGACTGGCAATGCGTATCCATCGCCGGTGCGGATCAACAACTTCGAGGCGGCTCAGGCGATCGACGCAGGCCAATCGTTCGTGTTGAGCTGGGATTTGCCCGGCGGGATCGGCGCGGAAGATATTGTTGTCGTGGGGATTGAAGATTCCTTGAGCGGCGAGAAGGCGTTCGATTCAGGTTTCCTGCCGGGGAATACTCATTCGGTGGAATTGCCGGCGGGAGCATTGCAGCCGGATCGCGATTACGAGGTTTGGATTTCGCTGGTCAAAGTGGTGGATACGAACATTCAGATTTTTCCGGATGCGCGCGGAATCGCCGGTTATGTTGCCGAAACGGGCTTGCAGATTCGCACCGCGAAGGCGGGCCTGACTTTTGCGGATTGGGCGGAGCAGTTGCCGTTTGGCGAGCGGGGAGAGTTGGATGATCCGGGCGAGCGGGGCATCGTCAATTTGTTGCGCTACGCTTTCGGGATGAACGCGGCGGAGCCGGAAAGAGGGAATTTGCCTCAAGCGGGAACGGCTTTGTGGAATGGCGATCCGGGAGCGGATCATCTGAGCCTCACGTTTACCCGTCGGAAAGAGACGAGCGATATTGATTATGTGGTCGAGGTTTCGACGGATCTTTCCGCGCCGTGGACGCCGTTGGAGGGAAATCCGCTTTTGCTGACGATTCTGGAAGACGACGGCAATGGGGAAACGGAAACCGTAACCGTGATCGATCCGGAATCCATTGACGCGCATGGCCGCAGATTCCTGCGAGTGCGGGTGGTGCGCTGAGTCGGGGGGAAGTCCAGCCTTTCCGTTTGAGGAAACAGGTTCGCCTGTTTCCTCTTTTTTTTTGCTCCTGAAGCTATTGGAGGGGAAGAGGATTGGCGGGGAGAGGTGAGAATGGCGGTTTCCCGGCTTTGACAGGGCGGTGATGTTTTGTTCACTAATCGGGCGATGGAATCTGCTCGGAATGTTGTTGGTTCGGCGGCGACTTCTTTTGGGGGGCGTCATGGGTCGGCGGCGGCGGCGCGGGCGAAGTTGGGGGAGTTGCGGGGGATGTTGGCGGAGCGGTTTCCGGAGACGCGGCGGGCGGCGGGGGAGGTGATGGCTTCGGGGATCGCGGCGGTGGATGAGGCGTTGGGGGGCGGTTTTCCGAAGGGGGCGGTGAGCGAGGCGGTGGTGGCGGCGCCGAGCGCGGGGGGGCAGGTGTTGCTGGTGGAATTGTTGCGGCGGGCGCGGGAGGAGCATCGGTATTTGGCGCTGGTGGATGGGTGCGACGGGTTCGATCCGCAGACGGTGGAGGCGGGGTTGTTGCCGTATTTGTTGTGGGTGCGTTGCGGGAAGGCGGCGCAGGCGTTGCAGGCGGCGGATTTGCTGGTGCGGGATGGGAATATTTCGATGGTGGCGCTGGATTTGCGGGGGAACGATTTGGCGGAGTTGCGGGGTCAGCCGGCGACGGTTTGGTTTCGGTTGCAGCGGGCGGTGGAGAAGAGCGGCGGGGTTTTGCTGGTGTTGAGCGGGGGGCGGTCGCAGGCGGCGAGCGCGGCGGCGCGGGTGGTTTTGGGGCGGTCGTTGCCGTTGGAGGCGTTGGAGGTGGGGTGGGGGAAGGGGGGATTGGGAACTTTGGATTTTGGATTGGAGGAGAGGGTGGATGTGGGGGAGCGGGAGG
>CAZJCL010000204.1:0-1475 GCA_964544025.1 uncultured Opitutales bacterium
ACGAGGCGGACGGCGTAGCGGATGACGTTTTCGGAAACGGGGACTTCGCGGACGAGGTTTTGGAGTTCGATGACTTCCTGTTGCGTGAAGAGGGCTTCAAGTTTGGCGGAAACCGGGGAGGTGGTGGCGGCGACCATTTTTTCCTCATCTTCGGCACTGAGGTAGGTCATGACGGAGTTGAGGAGGAAGCGGTCGAGCTGGGCTTCGGGAAGCGGGTAGGTTCCTTCGAGTTCGATCGGGTTTTGGGTGGCGAGGACGAAGAAGGGAGGTTCGAGATCGTGGGTGATTCCGGCGGCGGTGACGTGGCCTTCGCCCATGGCTTCGAGGAGGGCGGATTGGGTTTTGGGCGGGGTGCGGTTGATTTCGTCGGCGAGGACGATGTTGGCGAAAATGGGGCCTTTGACGTAGCGGAAGTGGCGTTTGCCGGTGGCGGGATCTTCTTCGATGACTTCGGTGCCGAAAATGTCGGCGGGCATGAGGTCGGGGGTGAATTGGATGCGTTTGAAGGAGAGGGAGAAGAGCTGGGCGATGGATTTGACGAGGAGGGTTTTTCCGAGTCCGGGAACGCCCATGAGGAGCGCGTGGCCGCGGGCGAGGAGGGCGATGATGATTTCCTCGATGACTTCATCCTGTCCGACGACGCTTTTGCGGATTTCGGTGAAGATTTTTTCTCGGGCGAGGCGGACTTTTTCGACGGTTTCGGTCATCTTGGGAGTGTGAAGGTGGGAAGGTGGGAAAGTGTGAAGGTTTGAAGGTCTGAAGGTGTGAAGGTGTGAAGGTTTGGGGTTTAACGTCCAACTTTCAACGTCCAACTTTCAACGTTCAGAGGGTTCGGATTTTGGGGGTTCGCCGATGGCGGTGGGGTGGAGGAAGGAGTAGAGGATGTAGATGCCGACTCCGACGCAGATGCCGGCGTCGGCGATGTTGAAGGCGGGCCAGGTGAAGGAGCCGAAATGGAAATCGAGGAAGTCGACGACGTAGCCGTGGCGCATGCGGTCGATGAGGTTGCCGACGATTCCGCCGGAGAGGAGGCCGAAACTGATCTGGACGGGGAGGAGATGGAGGTGGAGGTGGCGGCGGAAGAGGAAAATCGCGCCGAGGGCGGCGATGGCGAGGAGGCCGAGCCAGAAGCTCATGCCTTCGAACATTCCCCAAGCGGCACCGGTGTTTCCGAGGTGGACGATGTTGAAGAAGCCGGGGATGACGACGATGTTTTCCGGAGGGAAATAGGCACCGAACGGGAGGTTTCGCAATATCCACTCTTTGCTCAGCTGGTCGGAAAGGAAAATCGTTAATCCGAGGGAGAGGAGCCATTTGTAGCGGCCGGCCCGCGAGAACATCGAGTAGATTTTCACCTGGATTGTGCTTTTCGAAAAGGCGTAGGTCGAGGCGCCGGAACCGTTCATGCTGGATGGCGTGGAGCGAGAGACGAGGAAGAAACGCGCCGAATCGAAGGTGGGATTCGGCGCGCGGAA
>CAZJCL010000204.1:1575-5706 GCA_964544025.1 uncultured Opitutales bacterium
GCGTCTTCGATTTCGTAAAGCGCGTCCTGTTCGGAGGAAACGAGGCTAAGGGCGAAATCGCGGTCGAAGGTGTCGGTTCCGGCGTCGGCCATGTGTTGGCTGTAGGAGGAAAGGTCGCCGCTGTCTTCTTTGGAAGAGCGTTTGAGCGTGTCCTTGGTGTGGAGATCGAGTCCGGAAACGACGTGATCGCGGAGTTCCACGAGGAGTTTGTAATATTTCTGGAATTTCGGCGGGATTTCCTCTTCCTCGATTGGTTTTTTCGGGCCGGAATTGGGATTGTAGCCGAGGATATCGGCGATGGAGGCGGCGCCGAGGACGCGGCTTTCCTGTTTCACGTCGTCGAGGATTTCCTTCTTTGCCGCCGCTGCGCGAGGAGCTTCGGTGGTTTCCGAAGGCGCGGATTTTTCGGTGGCCGGATCGGCTTTCGGCTTGGTTTTGACGATTTCGAGCGCTTCGTCCAAGGTGAAGGCGATCGGGCGGGAGACGCGGACTTTTCCGGATTTGGCTTTGCTTTTGGCAGCCGGTTTTGAAGCGGTTTTTTCCTCCGGGGTGCGCGCGTCGTCTCCCTTGCGGGCGGCCTTCACTTTTCCGCGAAGGGCGGTGGCCGGGTCGGTTCGGACGCCGGAGCGCGTGGAGATTTTGAGGGGCTTTTTCGTCTTTTCGGCGGTTTTGGTTGCCGAGGCGTTCGCGGTCGCCTTGGCCGCGGTCACGGCCTTGGCTCCGGGTTTCGCCTTCGCCGCTTCGGGCTTAGGCTTGGAGTTGCGGGTTGCCGGTGCGGTGGACTTGGTCGCGGTCTTTTTTTGATTGGCCATGTTCGATACAGGAAAAAGTTGGAGGTTAAACTGCTTCTGCGCATCGCGGGCACACTTCGACATCGCCGGACTTGGAAGAGAGGGTTTCGACCCAGCGCCAGCATCGCGGACAGCGATCGCCAGAGGCATGTCGAGCGGAAACCAACGGGTCCGGAATTTCCCGCGAAGAGAGTTGGACTTGTGAAACGATAAAAAGTTCAGGGAGAAAGGCTTCGTAACGCCGCAAAAGATCCATGACCGGATGCCCGGGATTTCCCTCAACGAGCACTTCGGCTTCGAGGGATTTGCCGATTTCCTTGTTTTGGCGGCAGGTTTCGAGCTTGTCGTTCACGGTTTCCCGGAATTTGAGCAAACCTTCCATGTCGGCGGCCAGCGAGGAATCGGTCCATTCGGCGGGCGTTTCCGGCCAATTTTGGAGATGGACCGATTGCTCGGTGAAATCGCTGTCGGCGCGGGCGTAGGCGATCGCTTCGTCCGCCGTGAAGGTGAGGACGGGTGCGAGGATGCGGGCCAAGCTGTTGAAGATGTGATGGATCGCGGTTTGCGACGAGCGGCGCGAATGGGAATCGGCGGCGAGCGTGTAGAGCCGGTCTTTCAGCAGATCGTGATAGATCGCGGAAAGAGTGACGGTGCAAAACTGGGTGAGAAGCTGGTAGACGCGGTGGAATTCGTAGGCGTCGTAGGCTTCGGTGACCTGTTTTACGACGGTCGCGGTTTGGTGGAGCGCCCAGCGGTCGATCGGATCGAGATCGGCGTAGGGGACGGCGTTTTTCTCCGGATCGAAATCGAAGAGATTCGAGATCTGGAAGCGGAGGGTGTTGCGGAGCGTCCGGTAGGAATCGGCGACGTGTTTGAGGATTTCCTCGGAAATTGGCACGTCGTTGCGAAAATCGATGGAGGCGACCCAGAGGCGGATGATGTCCGCGCCGAATTTGCCGACGAAATAATCGGCGGTTTGCGGTTTGCCGTCGCTTTTGCTGATTTTTTTGCCGTCCTGGCCGACAACGAAACCGTGGGTGAGCACGCTCTTATAAGGAGCTTCGCCGGTGACGATGACGGAGGTGAGGAGGGAGGATTGGAACCAGCCGCGATGCTGGTCGCTGCCTTCGAGATAAAGATCGGCGGGCCAGCGGAGTTCCGGATTTTTCTTGAGGACGGCGAGATGGCTGACGCCGGAATCGATCCAGACGTCGAGCGTGTCGGTGCCTTTGCGGAGGGTTTTGTCGCGCCATTCGGCGGGGAGTTCGGTGCCGTCGAGGATGGTGTCCGGGTCGTTTTTGAACCAGAATTGGGTGCCTTCGGCGCGGATTTTTTCGGCGAGTTGGCGGACGATTTCGGCGTCGAGAAGCGGTTCGCCGTTTTCATCGAAGAAGACGGGGATCGGAACGCCCCAGGCGCGTTGGCGGCTGATGCACCAATCGGGGCGGGCCTGGACGGTGCCGCGGATCCGGTTTTCACCCCATTCGGGAACCCAGGTGACTTTGCCGATGGCTTCGAGGGCTTTTTCGCGGACGTTTTCCTTGTCGAGCGCGACGAACCATTGGTCCATGGCGCGGAAAATGACGGGAGTTTTCGAGCGCCAGCAATGTGGATAGCTGTGCTTGAGGCTCTTTACTTTAAGGAGATTTCCGGCGGCGGTGAGTTTCGCGAGAACTGCGTCGTTGGCCGGGCATTTTCCGTTGGTTTCGAGAACGGTGACGCCGACGAGATCGGCGGGCATCTGGTCGTCGGCGACGTAGCGGCCCTGGTCGTCGAGCGGGCAATAGGCTTCGAGACCGTAGGTTTGGCCGGTGATGTAGTCGTCGGTTCCGTGGCCGGGGGCGGTGTGGACGCAGCCGGTGCCGGATTCGGTGGTGACGTATTCGGCGAGAACGATCGGGCTTTCGCGGTCGATGAACGGGTGGCGGGCTTTGACGTTTTCGAGGTCGCGGCCGGGGATCGTTTTGAGGACGCTGGTTTCGTCGAGTCCGCAATCGGCGGCGAATTTTTCCGCGAGATCATTGGCGACGAGGAAGGTGTCGTTTCCGGATTGGACGGCGGCGTAATCGAGGCGCGGGTGGACGGCGACCGCGAGATTGGCGGGAAGCGTCCAGGGGGTGGTGGTCCAGATGACGATTGCGGCGTCGGCGGGAAGTCCGAGTGCGGCTGGATCGGCGAGTGGAAATTTTACCCAGATCGACGGGGCGGTGTGGTCTTTGTATTCGACCTCGAATTCGGCGAGGGCGGTTTCGCAGGGGATCGACCAGTAGACCGGTTTTTTAGCGCGGTAAACGAGGCCTTTTTCGATGAACTCGGCGAAGGCGCGGAGGATTTCCGCCTCGTAGGCGGGATCCATGGTTTTGTATTCGTTGGGCCAGTCGGCGAGGACGCCGAGACGCTTGAATTGGCCGCGTTGTTTCTCGATGTAATCGCGGGAAAACCGGGCGCAGGCGTCGCGCAATTCGACGGTGGTCAGGGACTTGCCGGATTCGCGGAGTTCCTTGGCGACTTTGTGCTCGATCGGGAGGCCGTGGCAATCCCAGCCGGGAATGTAGGGGGTGCGGAATCCGCGCATCGACTTGTAGCGCAGGATGATGTCTTTGGGGATTTTATTGAGGGCGGTGCCGATGTGGACGTCGCCGTTGGTGAAGGGCGGTCCATCGTGCAGGACGAAGAGAGGCCCGTCGGCGTTCTTCTTTTGAATCGCTTCGTAAAGGGCGTTGTTTTCCCAGAAGGCAATACGCTCAGGTTCGCGCGAGACGAGATTCGCCCGCATGGGAAACTGAGTTTTCGGGAGGTTGAGAGTGTCTTTCAGGTCTGTAACCATTCCTCGCAAGATTGGGTGCCGGCGGGCGCACCGTGAAGTCAAAGAGGCGTAAAATACGGATGCTGGCGGCGGAATCAACTTTAATCAGAAGGTAATGGAGGGCTCGGCATGAAAGCGGAACCGGTGGATTGGCGGCGGTTTTGGCCGGGCGTGGTGAGAACGAGTGAGTTGTGAAAAGTCGGCGCGCATTCTGCCAAAATGGGGTTCGGTTGGATATGGGGATTTGGCCAGCGAGAAGGTAGGGGAATGAATGGGGAGGGAGGGGATTTGACGCTGAGGACGCGGAGGATGTGGAGGCTTAGGCTCTGGATTTTTAATCACGAATGGACACGAATAGACACGAATTTCGAAGGAGTGATTGGAGAGCTGGGGTTCTGGGGGCTTAACGCGGCGTAGCCGCAACCAAACTTGCTGGATGGAATTCACCACTGAGGCACGGAGGGCACGGAGTTTTGGCTCTGGAGGTTTAATCCACGGATTTCCTGGCGCGGCGTAGCCGCAACCAAAGCTTGG
>CAZJCL010000205.1:0-5704 GCA_964544025.1 uncultured Opitutales bacterium
CCCGCGTCCCCCTCGTCTTCTTCAGCGACGGCTTCTGGAACGACCTCCGCGCCCAGGTCCAAACTATGGTCGCCACCCGCCGCGTCCCCACCTGGCTCGCCGACCACCTCCTCTTCACCAACGACCCGGACCAAATCCTAAAATTCTACCGCCAAAAACTCCAAATCCTGTAACGAGCCTCCCACCCATAGCATCGGCGCTCCGCCGATGACCCGAGCCTCAGCCACCTCTCGAACCGCCAAGCATCGAGATGAAACCGCTCCTCCGCAAACTCCTCATCGCCGCGATAGCCGGCCTTCTCGCCGTCGCCGCCTACGTTCCCATTTACCTTTTCGGCCACCACAACATCTACTTATCCCGCAGCTACTATCTGGAGAAAAACATCCGAAACCTGCTTTACGTCGAAACCCACGAGCCGATCGATTACGAACTCGCCGCCTCCACCTACGAAGATTTGCTCGCAAGAATCCGCTTCGACCAATCCCAAGGCGACCACCTCGGCCGCTACCAAAAAGCTCTCGCCCGCACCCGCGAAAAGCAACGGATCGTCGCCCTGCTCGACCAACACCACGAAACCAGCGAACCTCAATTCCTCCACGACGCCCGCGCCATTTTCACCAGCCCCGAATACCGCGAACTCGAAGAATACCATTTCACCTTGATCTGGTATCGCGGCACCCTCCTCTCCGACGACTGGTTCCACTCCGCCACCAACACGCCCTCCGCCAACTCAATTCCCGGGCCACCCTCGAATCCGCCGCCATCCGCCTCTACCAACCGCGCCCCGTGAACGCCCATCCGCTGCCAGGCGCCTTTATAATCTTCCTCCTCACCTCCTTCTCCGTTTTCTTCTTCAACCTCCTTCCCCGCTATTCCGAATCACCTGCCTCGTAGCATGGGGCTTCGCCGGATGACCCCGCCCCGCCTCAAGTCTCCCCCTTTTCCCCGCCGTTCTTCCGGCTAATCAGCCAAGCCTCCGCATCCTCGTAAGCCTCCGATGTCGATTGACCCAAAACCGGCGTCACCTCATAAGCCCGCACCGGCCGATCCACCGACAATTTCCCCGACGCCTCCACATGCCGGTAAGCCGACTGGCTCAGCCCCGTCAGATACAACCGCCCCTCCGCGTCCGCCAGCTTCCGCGCATACCCCGACAACACCTCCACCAGCGTCGCCCCCAGCTTGCTTCGCCCCCGCAGCCGCAAAACCACCACCGGATGCGATCCCTCCGGATCCGGCAACGGCAACAACCGCTCCAGCGTCCGCGCCCCCGCATAAAAAAGATGCCCATAAACATCCAAAACCGTCACCGCCCCCGCCGGCAATTTCCTCGGCGCCTTCCGCTCCTCCAGCCGCCCATCCTCCCGCTTCACCACTTCCACCACGCGAACATCGGTCGACGACGAACTCACATACAACAGCGCCGACAAAACCACCCCCAACAACACCGCCCCCTGAATCGGCAAAAACAGCGTTCCGGCAAACGTCGCCGCCGCCGCCAACCGCGCCGGCCACCCCACCCGCCAAACCGCCTCCAAATCCGACCGCTTGATCCCGCGCCAACCCACGTAAATCAAAAGCGCCGACAACGCCGGCATCGCCACGTTCGCGATCAACCCCGGAACCGCGATCAATATCGCCGCCATCCACAAACCCGAAAAAATCGCCGCCCACCGCCGCGCTCCCCCCGAAACCACGTTCAAAATCGTGCCGCTCAAAGATCCTCCCACCGGCAATCCCCGCACCAACCCCGAAGCGATATTGGCGACTCCTTGCGCCACGAAATCCCGCGACCCGCTCCGCCGCGACCCATCCGGATTCGGCACCGTCTGGCTCACCCCCGCCCCTTGCACCAAAATCACCACCGCCAGCGAAAACGCCCCCGTCACGATCAGCGAAAAATCCGCGATCGACGGCAAGTGCGGCACCGGAATCCCGCCCTCGATCGTTCCCACATCCTGCACCAGTCGAATCCCGCCAAGCCCGAAAACCGCCACCAAAATCGACGGCGCCGCGATCGCCAGCAAATTCCCGAACTTGCTCACCCGCGTCCGGTCCAGCGCCAGCACCAAAACCAACGTCAACACCGCCAGCCCCAGCGAAACCAGATTCACCTCCTCCAGATTCAGCAGCAAATTAACCGTCTGCACCACCCGGTTCGCCCCTTCCGGTTCATAACCCGCCACCGACGGCAACTGACTAAGAATCAACACCACCGCGACTCCCGTCATAAAACCGGTCATCACCGAAAACGAAACAAACCGGATCAACCGCCCCATCTTCAACAGCCCGAACAAAATGGCGAAAATCCCCGAGAAAATCACCATGGCGAACAACGCCGAATCCCGCCCCTCCGCCGAAATCCCGATCAACGCCTGCCCCGCCACCAGCGAAACCGCGCTCGTGTTATTGATCACCATCAGCCGCGTGCTCGCGAACAAACCGCCCACCACCGGCCCCGCCACATTCGCGTAAAGCCCGTAAATCGGATTCACCCCCGCCAACAAACCGCCCGCCATCCCCGACGGAGCGCTCCCGATCGCCACCGTCAGCCCCGCCACCGCGTCCTGCCGCAGCCGCGCCCGGCTCGGAATCCGGTTCTGCACCGCCTCCCGCAATTCGCGAAGCCCCGAAAGATTCACATCCGGCAGAATCTCCGATTCCTCCCGATCCTCTTCCGACTCCCCCTCTTTCTTCATACCAGCTTAATAGTTACCCAAATCTCTCAACCACCACGACCCAGCCATTCAACCCGCCACCATTCGTGTGTATTCGTGTCCATTCGTGGTTACTCTCCTCTTCCGTCTATCCAGTCCATCCAGTCCATCCCCGTCCATTCACCCCCCATATATAATCTCCCTCGTCCCAAACATATCCAAATCAAACGGCGCCAAATCCTCCCCGATCTCCTCCCGCACAAGTCGATGCAGTTTCCCCAGCATCCTCTCAACCAACGCCGGGTCATAATCCGGATGCTCCGGCCAAGCCAGATTCTCCAACTCCCCCGGATCCTTCACCAAATCGTGCAACGTAACATCGCTCGAAGCCCGCAACTCCTCCAGCGTCGCCGGATTCCCATACTCCTCCGGACTGAACCACCGCACGAATTTATACCGCCCATCCACCACCGCCCGGAAAAAAGTCCGCTTCCCAAAATCCGGTGCCCCATACCTTTCTCCCGCCTCCCGAAGCCGCGTTTCCCGATCCATCTCCGGAGGCGGCCCCACCATATCGGTAAGAAACTGCAACCCTCCCGAAATCGCCCAATCCTTGTCCAGCGAATGCAAACCGTCCCAGCAAAACAACGCCCCGTCCCCCGGCGAATCCGCGCTTCCCCGCCCGCCGCCCAAATCCGGATCGACCACCGCCCCCCGCAAACTCCGTCCCTTCAGATGCGGATACTGTTCCCGGATTTCCCCCTCGTCCAATCCCGCGAAATCGAGCAGCGTCGGCGCCAGATCGAGATGCGAACCCACCGCCCCCGTCCGCTTTCCCCGCGGACCATCCGGCGCGCAAATCGTCATATTCACCACCGCCGCCTCGTCGAAATGAATCGCCCCTTTCTGCGACAACCGGTGCGCCCCGTTCATCTCCCCGTGATCCCCCGTAAAAATCACCACCGTCCGCTCCCACAAGTTCAACCGGTCCAACGCGTCCAGCACCCGCCCGAATTCGTAATCGACCAGCCGCATGCAATTCACCAAATAATTCCGCCGCTTCAGCCAAAGCTCCTCACGCCCCTCCGGAATCTTTCCGTAATTCAAATCGAAAAACTCCTTGTAATGCCGCACCCCAAAAGGCTGCTGCGCGAGATCGTCCTCAAAATTCTCCGGCAAACCCAACTCCCACTCCTTCTCAAACCAACTCAGCCGCTGCGCCGTCGATTGCAAACCCGCGATCGCCCCGTTCGGATGCGGCTTCTCCACCGGATCCGACTGATAAAACATGATATCGTGCGGATTGATCAAACTGCACACATGCAGCCACGGCCGGTCCAGACGCGGCGCCCGGTTCTCCAGCCAATCAACCGTCTCGAAAACCGCCGTTCCATCCAGCTGCGCCCCCTGCAACGGCGCACCAAACATCTCCCCCCATTGCTGATAATCGGAAAACCCGTGCCGCTCCAACGCGTCCTCGCTCCGCGATAATTCCGAACAATGCCACTTCCCCTTAAACGACGTATAATAACCCTGCTCCCGCATCAAATGCCCCACCGTCGGAATCTCCGGCGAAAGCTCGTCGATCCACGCGAAATTCGTGTTGTCCCACAAACCCGCCTTCTTCGCGTGCACCCCCGTCCACATCGTCGCCCGCGACGGCGTGCAAATCGGCACCGTGCAATAATGCCGGTCAAAACTCACCCCCCGCTCCTCCAACCGCTCCATCGCCGGAAACCGCACCCCCTCCGGCACCCGCATCCGCGCGTCCCACTGATCCATGCAAAGGATCAAAACGTTCGGCCGATCCATCCGCTCCTTTCCTGAATTCCCGTTCTGCTTCATAATCATTAACTCCCGTTTTCATTCCGCCGCCCGCGAGCCCGACCCCAAAACCACGCCACCGGAAAAAGCATCGCAGAAGCCGCGAGAGAAAAAACCACCACCATCGCCAGGATTTCCGGATTCTCGAAACCCTCCGTCGCCACCACCGTCGCCGCCGCGATATTCCGCTGCGCCGTCCCCAGACTCATCGCGATCCGGCTCTCCGCCCGCCGCCCTCCCAACAAAAACCCAATCCCGAAAGCCCCCGCGATAACCAGAATCGACACCAAAATCGCCCCCGTCCCAAACACCTCAACAATCGTCCCAAAATGCACCAAGAACATCGCGACAATGAGCACAACCAAAGCACCGCTCGAAATCTTCGTCGCCACCGGAAGCAAACGCCGCGCCCATTTCTCAAACCGCGCCTCCACAAAATGCCCCGCCGCCAACGGCAAAAGCATCGTCATAAAAAGCGGCATCGCGATCGCCCCCGCGCTCACATTCGCCTCCGGAAAAGCCAGCGGAACCACCACCGGCAGATAAACCAGCGTCGCCAGTAACAGCAAAACCAACATCCCCGCCGTCGCCGCCAAATCCCCTCCCGCCAGCCGGACCAGTTGAACCAAAAACGGAGCCCCCGCCGCCGACGCCACCAGAAAAAGCCCGATCCGAAACGGCAAATCGAGAGAAACGACCCGAACCAGCAGAAAAACCAGCAGCGGAACCAGCACGAAATTGGCCACCAAAATCCGGATCACGCCCCCCACATCGCGCAAAGGAGCCATCACCTCCCTCGTGCTGAAACGAAATCCAATGGCGATCATGCTGGACGCGGCAAACACCGGAACAGCCAAATCCAGCAGCACTATCAAGAGGTCGTCCATGGCCTCACCCGGGGATTAGCGGCACCAATCGCCTCCTCCCTCACCGGACAAAAACCTTCTCACACTCCCCCAATTTAACAAGCCCCCCACCCCCTTTTCCCCGTCCCCCTCTCATCTATACTACATCCGCCAAAATCTCGTTTTCAGAACAATCTCTTCACGCCACAAACCCCAGCTCATCTGTGCCCATCTGTGGTCCCTCCCCCAGAGCCAAAGCCTCCATGCCCTCTGCGCCTTGCTCCGTGGTAAAAGAAAAGCTGCCCAAGCCTTCGCTCCCTTTGCTACCTCCTGTTAAGTCCGGAGTCATCTGTGCTAATCTGTGTCATCTGTGGTCAA
>CAZJCL010000206.1:0-5683 GCA_964544025.1 uncultured Opitutales bacterium
CCTTCCGGAGCCGCCTCGGCCGACTTCACCTCCACCGGCTTTTCGTCTTGGGCGGAAGCCTGTTTCGGATCCGGTCCCGCCGGATGCGCGTGCAAACGGCCGTCCGAAAACTCCGTTACATACCCTTCGGAAAGCAACCAGCGCAGATCGATGCTCATCCGCTTCAGCTTTTCCTCATCCTCGGGAGTCGGCTTCGCCTCATTCTCCACGCCCGCGCTCGGCAGATGCAAAAACTTTTCCGCCAACTCGCTCGCGTGAATCATCTCGTTCTCCTCGATGAACTTGATCAACGATTCGACCGAATCCGAAAAAATCTGGCCCGTCTGACGGAATTTCCGTTTCACCGCGCAAACATAGGAAATTCCCCGCGATCCTCTTTTATAAATAAAAAAGTCCTGCCGCCGCAGACGCCCCCGCAATCCATTGGCTGTGTCCAGCGGGAACCGCTTCTGGTGCTCGACAGCGCCATCGATGAACGGTTTCAGCGCCGGATCGACAATCTCCTCGACCAGTTTCCCCGGCAACTTCACCACCTTCACCGCCCGCACCACTTCTTCCTTTTTCTTCTGCAAAAGGTAAGCGCGAGCCTCTTCGACCGATCCAAAAACTTCGCCGTCTTCCTGACCCGCGACCTTGTATTGCGTCTGCGTCGTCATGCTCTGGAGCCATTTCTGGACCGCTTCCTCATCCTTCACCGTCTCAATGCTGCTCCGGAACCGCTCGAACGGCATGTCCGGAAAACGCTCCTGATGATACTGCATCAAAATCGGCTGATAACGGTGAAAATTCGGCGGACAAAGAAATTCGCCCGTCAGCGTGCAACGCGCAATAAACTGAAAACTCCCCTTCGGCGGATCGACCTCCACTTCCGCCACCGTAAAAAACTTCTCCACATGCTTGCGGAGCACATGATCCACCGCGCCTTCCTCACTGACAAATGGCACTCCGTCCGGAACCGATTGATACAAAAGAGCCTGAGGCGCTTCCCGGTTTTCCTTGTAGCGGATGTTCACATGATATCGTTCCGGCTTTTCCAGCACCAGACGCGCGATCTCGAACAATTCGTAAGTGCGCAACGACTGGCGCATCGCCCGCGTCAAAGTCGTCAAGATGGCGTCTTCCGGAAAAACCTGCACCTCGAACGGCGACTCCCGCCAATTCGGCTGCTGCGGACGCTCCGGACGCCTTTCCCGGTCGAAACGGCGTTCGCGACGATCACCCCGCGGCCGTTCTCCCGATCCCGCCTCACGACGATCTCCGCCGCCGCCTCGCGGCGCGTCTCCGCCCGAAGGCCGCCGCTTCGGAGGACGGCGATCCGGATGCGCGTCGCGGCGTCCAGACGAATCCCGGTCTCCGCGTCGCGATGGGGAGGCCGGCGCCTCGCTCCAGTTCGTGGCAAAATTAAAATTCTGAAGATCGCTGAGATCGACCTCGCCAGTTTTCATCTCTTTATTTTCTCCCCGACCAGTGGAGTCGTCGGTCATTGCAATACCCTCCGGAACATTTGTGGAACTAAGAAATTTTGAATCAGACAGAGCCAGACAACGTGCAAAATTCATCCGGCTATGCAAGCCATTTCCTGATCCCGCCATTTTCCGCGAATTCCCGCGCAAAACTCCGGCCGATCCGCCCCCGAAATCCCGCACTTCCGCCCGTCCTTTTCCGCTTTCCCGGAATTTCGACGATTTTTCCTCTTTTTGTTTGCATTCACCGCCCGCGCAAATTTTATGTCTTCCTTTCGCTCAGGTGGTGGAATTGGTAGACACGTACGCTTGAGGGGCGTATGCCGAAAGGTGTAGGGGTTCGAGTCCCCTCCTGAGCACCATTTGCCCCAGCCCTCTTCCCGGGCATCCCAGGATGCCCATCAGCCCCACTCCCTCGCGCAGGCTTGCTAAACCCCTTCGCCCTCTATAGCTTTTAACCGATCGGCTATGCGGCCAGAGGAATTGGAGCGTTTCAGATCCATCCAATCATGCGTTCTGAAAATACCACCCGGCGATCAGCCAAAGAATTTCCTATCGTGGGCATCGGTGCCTCAGCCGGCGGCCTGGAAGCTTTCACTCAACTTCTGGAAAATCTGCCGCTCGATACCGGCATGGCTTTCATCCTGGTTCAACACCTCGCCCCCGCCCACGAAAGCGCGCTTCCGGAACTTCTGGCGAAAACCACCAAAATGCCTG
The DNA here is from genome assembly GCA_964544025.1 of uncultured Opitutales bacterium. Classification (GTDB taxonomy): domain Bacteria; phylum Verrucomicrobiota; class Verrucomicrobiia; order Opitutales; family T3Sed10-336; genus CAZJCL01. The sequence continues at coordinate 2,181 of CAZJCL010000206.1, forward strand.
TGCGTCAAGCCGCCGACGATATGGTCGTTGAGCCAAATTGCGTCTACGTTATCCCGCCCAACAGGAATCTCGCGCTCAAAAATCGGATCCTCAAACTCGAGCCGCGCCAGGAAAACGGCGCCGCCCGGTCCATCGATTTCTTTTTGGAATCGCTCGCGGAGGACTGCAAAGACTGCGCGATCGGCGTCATCCTTTCCGGCACCGCCTCCGACGGCACGAGAGGAGCCGAGGCCATCAAGGCCGAGGCAGGCATCGTTTTCGCCCAGGACGATTCCGCGAAATACGACTCCATGCCGCGCAGCGCGATTGCCGCCGGGTGCGTCGATTTCGTCCTGTCACCCGCCCGGATCGCCCGCGAACTCGCCTGGCTTTCCAAACAGGATTATCTCAAAAAAGGGAAAAGCGGCGGCGATTCATTCTCACCCGAACCGTCCTCCAGAGAAGATCCGAACGCGATCATTTCCCCCGAGACCTCGAGTGCCGAACCGGAAAGCTTTCAGAAAATTCTGAAGCTTCTCTACCAGCGTTTCCGGATCGACTTCACTCTCTACAAGCCGAGCACCCTTGAACGCCGGATTCTTCGACGCGCTGTCCTCAAGCGATCGAATACCCTGGACGATTACGGGAGTCTTCTGCAAAACGATTCTCAGGAAACCGACGCGCTTTATAACGATATCCTGATCGGCGTCACCAGTTTCTTTCGCAACCCGGAAGCCTTTGAAGTGTTGGTCGAAAAGATCTTCCCAAAGCTTCTCGACTCGAAACGCGAGGATCCTCTCCGATTCTGGGTGCCCGGATGTTCCAGCGGCCAGGAAGCGTTTTCGCTCGCGATCTGCTACGCGGAATTCACCGAACAACTCGATCGCGCTCCCGGTTTGCAGATTTTCGCCACCGACATCAACGACAACCAACTCCAAAAAGCGCGATCCGGGCTCTTCAGTAAAAGCCTCGTCAACGACGTTTCCGAGGAGCGCTTGCGAAAATTCTTCGTAGAGGAAAGCGGCGGTTATCGGCTCGTTAAACGTTTGCGCGAATCGGTGATTTTCGCCCGCCATAATCTGTTCGGAGATCCCCCTTTTTCCCGCCTCGACCTCATCAGCTGCCGGAATCTGCTGATCTACTTTGAACCCGAACTTCAGCAAAAAATCTTGCCGCTGTTCCACTACGCTTTGAGCCCCAAAGGAATCCTTTTCCTTGGAGCCGCCGAATCAATCGCCTCCCACACCGACCTTTTCGAAACCGTCGACAAGAAACAAAAATTCTTCCTCAAAAAGCCCGGGACCACGCCCGCCCTGCACCTGCGATTCTCTCCCGGCGCCAGCAATCCCGATCCGGAAACCCGCAACTCCGCAGCACAGTCGCGCCCCTTCGGCGGAGGCGTCGCTCCGGAATCGGTCGCTCTCCGCGAAGCGGAACGGGTCACCGTCAACCGGTTCGCCCCGCCCGGCGTTCTCATTGATCAGAATCTGCAGATTCTCCAATTCCGCGGTGAAACCCACGCCTTCCTGCAGCCTCCTTTGGGTAAAGCCAATTTCAACCTCCTGAAGATGGCGCGCAAATCCCTGATGCTTCCGCTGCGATCCGCTGTCGATTCCGCGAAAAAATCCAACCGGACGGTTCGCAAAGAAAACATTCCCCTCGAAGAGAACGGCAAATCGACCTCGATCGCACTGGAAATCATCCCGCTGCGGAATATAAAGGAGCCGCATTTTCTGATCTTTTTTGAGGAGCAGCAAAATCCCTCCAAGCCCGGCCGGGATTCGATGACAAAAACGACGAGCGCCCAAAACCGTTTCCAAGACCCAGTCTCTCAAACCAAAGAGCAATCCGAGCGCATAGCGGAGCTGGAGCACGAGGTCGCCGAAGCGCGGGATTTCCTCCAATCGGTTCAGGATCAAAATGACGCTCACACCGAGGAACTCCAAACCTCCAACGAGGAGGTGCAATCGGCCAACGAGGAATTGCAGAGCATCAACGAAGAGCTCGAAACCTCGAAAGAAGAACTGGAATCGACCAACGAGGAATTGACGACCGTCAACGAGGAAATGGCGAACCGCAACACCGAGTTGCACCGCGTAAATAACGATCTCCTCAATCTGCAATCCAGCATCCACACCGCCATCGTTCTCCTCGGAAGCGATCTCTCCATCCGCCGCTTCAGCCCTTTGGCCGAAAAAACATTCAACCTCGTCGCGTCGGATATCGGCCGCTCCATTGCCCGCGTCAAACTCGAATTCGATTTCCCCGGTCTGGAAGAATGGGTGCGGGAAATCATCGACCGGGCGACCGTCCAGCAGAAGGAAGTGCGGGATCAAGAAGGACGCTGGTATTCATTGCGCGGACGGCCCTACAAAACGACCGACAACGAAATCGACGGCGCCGTTCTCATGCTCATCGACATCGACGATCTCAAACGAGCCCAACAGGAACTCGAAGCCACGCATCATTACGCGGACGCCATCGTCGATCAGGTTGCCCCGCTTCTGGTTCTGGACAACTCCCTCCGCGTGGTCAGAGCCAACGAATCCTTTCTTCGTCACTTCCAAGTCTCCGACGAGGAAACGGAAGGCCGCCTCATCTACGATCTCGGTAACGGCCAATGGAATATTCCCGACCTGCGAAATCTCCTGGAGAAAATCCTTCCTGAAAAGAGCGTGTTCAGAGAATACCAGGTCGAACACACCTTCGAAACGCTCGGCCACCGCATCCTCCTGCTCAATGCCACCCAGCTGGACCACACTCCAAACATCCTGCTCAGCATCGACGACGTGACCGAACAGCGTTACGCCAAAAGAAGGTTGACGGAGATCAATCAAACGCTGGAAAACCGGGTCGCGGAGCGAACGGCCGAAATTCAGAAACGGATCGGGCAACTTCAGCAAATTTCCTTCGACCTCGTCGATACCGAGCACCGCGAACGCCGCCGATTGGCCGTGATCCTGCACGACGATTTGCAACAAATCCTCGTCGGCACCCAAATGCACGCCAGCACCGCCTTCGGCCCCAACGGAACACGCGAACAAGGGGCTCTCGTGATGGAACTCATTTCCCAAGCCATCGAGACCACCCGGCTTCTTTCAAAAGAACTCGCCCCGCCGGTTCTCTACGAACGCGGCCTCGGAGCCGCCTTGCAATGGCTCGGTCGCTGGGCCCGGGAACGCTACAACCTGAACCTCGAAGTCGAAGTAAACGAGGAAACGGATGCACTCGATCCGACCGTCCGGGTTTTTCTCTTCGAAGGCGTGCGAGAACTGCTCCTGAACGTGGTCAAGCACTCCCAAACCAACCAAGCCCGCGTCTCCCTGGACCGGATCGACGCCAACACTCTCCGGCTCAGCGTGGAAGATTCTGGCCAAGGCTTCGACGTTTCGAAAATCAAAGAAAAAGAGAACGGCCTCGGCCTCTTCTCCCTCCGGGAACGCCTCGCCCTGATGAACGGAACCCTCACGCTCGACACCGCTCCCGGTCAAGGCACCCGCGTGGAAATCACCATTCCCGCATAA
>CAZJCL010000207.1:0-4280 GCA_964544025.1 uncultured Opitutales bacterium
TTGCGTGGAAAGCGGACGATCCTTTTGGGGCAGCGGAGAAAGGCAACTTTTTACGCGTGGGCGTTGGCGGGGGGCTTGGGCGCGAGGTCTTTGGCGCGAGGTCATCAGCGAAGCGCTGATGCTACGGGTTGGGGTGATGGGCGTGGCGGGGGTTATTCGCCGATGATTTTTATTAGGGCGCGTTTGGGGCGTTTGCCGTCGAATTCGCCGTAGAAGATTTGCTCCCAGGGGCCGAAATCGAGTTTGCCGTTCGTGACGGCGACGACGACTTCGCGGCCCATGATGGTGCGTTTGAGGTGGGCGTCGGCGTTGTCTTCGCCGACGTTGTGCGCGTATTGGTCGTGCGGTTTTTCGGGAGCGAGTTTTTCGAGCCAGCGTTCGAAATCGGCGTGGAGGCCGGATTCGTCGTCGTTGATGAAAACGCTGGCGGAGATGTGCATCGCGTTGACCAAAACCAGTCCTTCGCGGATGCCGCTTTCGCGGAGACATTCTTCCACTTGCGGCGTGATGTTCAGGAAGGCGCGGCGGGTGGGGATCTGGAACGAGAGTTCTTGGCGAAACGATTTCATGGCGTGGAAGAATAGACGAATTGCGAAGGAAACGCGATTCTCTACCGGAACATCAGCACGGGGATGCGGCAGGTGCGGATCATGATGGTGGTGGTGCTGCCGACGATGAGCTGGCGGATGCGCGAATGGCCGTAGGCGCCCATGACGAGGAGCTGGATTTTCTCCGCTTCGATGGTTTCGGCGATGACGGTTTCGGGATTTCCGGGAAGGATTTTGGCTTCGGTTTCGTATCCGGAAGTTTGAAGGCGTTCGCGGGCGGATTGGAGGGCGCGTTCGGTTTCGGCGGAGGGTTTTCCGGCGGTGACGAGGAGGCATTTCAGGTGGCGGAGCAGCGGTTGTTCGGCGGCGTAGGCGACGGCTTTTTGCGCGCTGGGGCTGCCGTCGAAGGCGATGAGGAAACGGTCGATCGGCTGGAAGGCGCGGGAAGCGACGAGGACCGGACGGTGGCTGCCGCGGATGACGCGTTCGAGGTTCGCGCCGAGATGGAGTTTCGCGAAATCGGCGGATTCGCCGCGTTTTCCGATGACGACGAGCTCGGCGGGAAATTCTTCGAGGCTTTCCACGAGAGAGCCGTGTCGTTGTTCGGTGGATACGTGGGCGATGCCGGATTTTTCGAAATGGAGGCGGGCGGTTTCGAGGATGGCGCGTCCGCGTTTCTGGGCGATTCGGTTGGCGGCTTCTTCGAGGGCGACGAGTTCGTTTAACAGCGAGATGTTTTCGTCGGGATTGAGGTGGCCGCTGAAATCGGCGAGCGAGGCGCGTTCGCGGTGGGGGTCGAGCATGTGGAGCACGCGGATGGCGGCGTTCATGCGTTTGGCGGCCCAGGCGCTGTGGTCGTAGACGCTGGGGGCGTAGGTGGAGCCGTCGGTGCAGGCGAGGATGGTGGGCATGGTTTTAGTGGGAGTTGAGTTGGTCGAACGCGCCGGGTTTGTCGTGGATGGCTAGTTTTTGGACGAGGGTGGCGCTGGCTTCGTTCAGCCCGATCACCTCGACTTCGGCGCCGTCGCGACGGAATTTAAGCACGACTTTATCGAGAGCGGCAATCGCGGAAAGATCCCAGAAATGGGCGCGGCTGACGTCGATCCGGACTTTTTCGAGGACCTCGCGGAAATCGAACGCTTTTTGAAACGCTTCGGCGGAAACGAAGAAGAGTTGGCCTTCGACGATGTAGGTGCGCTCGTTTCCGGAGGGGTTGAGTTCCGAGCGGACGCGCATGAGTTGGGCGACTTTGGCGGCGAAGAAGAGCGCGCTCAACAGGACTCCGGCGCCGACGCCCCAGGCGAGATTGTGGGTGAAAACGACCACGCCGACGGTGGTGAGCATGACGATGCTGGAGGTTTTCGGATGGGTGCGGAGGTTTTTGATCGATGCCCAGCTGAAGGTTCCGATGGAGACCATGATCATCACGGCGACGAGCGCGGCCATCGGGATTCGGCCGACCCAGTCGCCGAGGACGACGAGGAGAAACAGGAGGAACACGCCGGCGGCGAAGGTGGAGAGACGGCCGCGTCCGCCGGATTTCACGTTGATGACGGATTGGCCGATCATGGCGCATCCGGCCATGCCGCCGAAGAGACCGGCGACGATGTTGGCGATTCCCTGGCCGGTGGCTTCGCGGTTTTTGGCGCTTTCGGTGTCGGTAAGGTCGTCGACGATGGTGGCGGTCATCAGGGATTCGAGCAGGCCGACGATGGCGAGCGGAATCGAGTAGGGGAGGATGATGAGGAGGGTTTCCAGGTTGAGCGGGATGTCGGGGAGGAAGAAGACCGGGAGCGCGGAGGGGAGTTCGCCCATGTCGCCGACGGTGCGGAGATTCATTCCGGTGAAAATGGCGACGATGGTCAGCACGACGATGCAGACGAGCGGGGAGGGGATGGATTTGGTCAGGCGCGGGAAGAGGTAAATGATGGCGAGTCCGAACGCGACCATGGCATACATTTCCCAGCCGGTGTTTCGGAATTCGGTGAGTTGCGCCATGAAAATGAGGATGGCGAGGGCGTTGACAAATCCGGTCGTGACGGATCGCGAAACGAAGCGGAGGGAGTTTCCGAGTTTGAGCGCGCCGGCGAGGATTTGGAGAACGCCGGTGAGGAGGGTGGCGGCGAGGAGGTATTGGAGGCCGTGTTCGCGGACGAGCGTGACCATGAGCAGCGCCATCGCGCCGGTGGCGGCGGAGATCATTCCGGGCCGGCCGCCGACGAACGCGGTTGTCACGGCGATGCAGAACGACGCGTAGAGTCCGACTTTGGGATCGACTCCGGCGATGATGGAGAAGGCGATCGCTTCGGGAATCAGGGCGAGGGCGACGACGAGTCCCGAAATCAAATCTTTCGGGACGTTGGAAAACCACTCTTTGGAATATTGTTGTAGGTCCATGGATAACGGAACAACCGGCGCTCGGGCCGAAAAAAAAGATCGACAAGAGGCCAAAAGCGGGAGGCGGTCGAGCGTAAATGCGGCGGGTGCGGGGCGGGAGGCGATGGGGAGGTTTTTCACCACGGAGACACGGGGGGCACGGAGGCTTGGGTTGGGGATTTTAACCACGGATGGCACGGATGAGCACGGATGCTGAGGCTCGGGATTTAGCAGAAGGGAGGGAAGGGGACTTGGGCTCTGTTTTTTTAACCACGGAATACACTGAATACACGGAAGGGCTGAGGCTCGGAATCTTAACAAAAGGGAGCGAAGGGCTTGGGCTCGGGGTTTTTGAAACACGGAATATCCGGAAGGTCTGTGTGGATTTGGGAAGGGCACGGCGGTGGGGAAAAAGGCTCGTCAGGGGGATGGGTTCGGGAGATGATCGGGGTTTCCTAACTTCTTTCCCTAACGATGAATATTTGCAGCTTGTTTCCCTTTGTTGCCGCGATTGTGGCTTTCGCGGTTTTTGCTCAGCCGGTTTTTGCGGAGAATGATAAGGAGTTTACGCTTCGGACGGTGGAGATCGATCCGCTTGGGGCGGATCCGGAAACGCCGTGGACGGTGCATTCGAAGACGCTGAATGTGCGGGACAAGCCGAGCGTGGAGAATTCGCGAATTATTGGATCGGTGAAGGAGGGGGCGGAAATTTCCGGCGATTACGTGATCGTGGAGGAGTCGGATGAGGAGTGGCTGAAAATCGATTTCGAGGGGAAAACGGGTTTTGTTTCACGGCTCGGTTTCAGCCGGGTGCATCCGCGCAACCGGGAGTTGATCGAGCGGCACGGGAATCTTCCGTTCGGTGAGGAAATCGTGAATCGCTGGTGGGGAATTCCGCTGGATTACGAGGCGGATGATTTGGTGGCGATTCCGGAGAAATACCGGAAGCGGAACGAGAACGTGAATTACCGGTTGCGGAAGGAGGCGATGGAGACGTTGGCGGAAATGTTCGACGCGATGCGGGAGGACGGTATGGAGGTTTTTGTCAGTTCTCCGTATCGCTCGGGGAAATCGCAAACGTCGATTTTCCGCCGCCGGATGGGGCAAAATCTGGCTCAGCGCCGTTCCGCCCCGCCGGGCCACAGCGAACACCAGCTCGGAACGACCTGCGATATCTCTCCCGAAGTGACCGGGCGGACGTTGCGCAACACCGATCCGCAACACGCGTGGCTGACGAAAAACGCGGCCCGTTTCGGCTGGCGGCAAACTTATCTCGCGGAAAACATCGGCGAAACCGGTTATATCGAGGAGCCGTGGCATTGGCGGTATGTCGGGCGGGAAAAGCTGGCGGCGGGC
>CAZJCL010000207.1:4380-5683 GCA_964544025.1 uncultured Opitutales bacterium
GAATCTAGCGGTTTCCCCGATTGCGGAACTGCGGTTTCGTGTTGCAGTGTTTTGGCGCTGGGGCATATTTCTTTCCTTTTAACATTTTGATCATGGGAAAGAGCTTGTTTGAAAAGGTTTGGGATGCTCATACGGTGCGGACACTGTCGAACGGACAGACGCAGTTGTTTATCGGCACCCACCTGATTCACGAGGTAACCAGTCCTCAGGCGTTCGGGATGCTGCGGGATTTGGGCCTCAAGGTCGCTTATCCGCACCGCACATTCGCGACCGTCGACCACATCGTGCCGACCGACCAGCGGGAAGAACCGTTTGCCGATCCGTTGGCCGACGCCATGATCAAGGAACTTCGCCGGAATTGCGACGAGTTCGGCATCACGTATTTCGACATCGCTTCCGGGAAGCAGGGGATCGTTCACGTGGTCGGGCCGGAGCAGGGGATTACCCAGCCGGGAACGACGATCGCTTGCGGCGATTCGCATACTTCGACGCATGGCGCTTTCGGGGCGATCGCGTTTGGGATCGGGACGAGTCAGGTGCGCGATTTGCTCGCGACGCAGACGATGGCGCTCGGGAAATTGAAGGTGCGCCGGATCAACGTCGTCGGGAAATTGCTCCCGGGCGTTTACGCGAAGGACGTGATTTTGCACATCATCCGGACGCTCGGCGTGAACGGAGGAACCGGTTTCGCCTACGAATATGGCGGCGAGGTTTTCGACCGTTTCACGATGGAAGAGCGGATGACGGTTTGTAACATGTCGATCGAAGGCGGCGCGCGCGTCGGCTACGTTAATCCCGACGAAACGACTTTTGCTTATTTGAAAGGCCGTCCCTACAGCCCGAAAGGGGCGGAATGGGACGCGGCGGTCGAGCGGTGGAAGTCGGTGGCTTCGGATCCGGATTGTGAATACGACGACGTCGTTACGATTCAAGCCGAGGATATCCCGCCGACCGTGACTTGGGGCATCAATCCGGGGCAGGCGATTTCGATCGGAGAAAGCATTCCCGATCCGGAAACCGCTCCGGCAAGCGAGAAAGATTCGATCGAGGAAGCGCTCGCTTATATGAAGCTCGAGCCGGGCGCGCCGATCGCGGGAACGCCGATCAATGTCGCGTTTTTCGGCAGTTGCACGAACGGTCGTTTGTCCGATTTCGTGGAAGCGTCGCGGTATTTGAAGGGGCAGAAAGTCGCGCCGGGCGTGAAGGCGATCGCGGTGCCGGGTTCGCAGGGAGTCGGTGTTTTGTGCGAGGAAATGGGCGTGGCCCAGATCTTCCGCGACGCCGGTTTCGAGTGGCGCGGCGC
>CAZJCL010000208.1:0-1313 GCA_964544025.1 uncultured Opitutales bacterium
GTGGTTAAAAGCAGAGCCCCAGCCTTCCGTGTATTCCGTGTATTCCGTGGTTAAAAACACCCCCGCACTCAATCCACCGTCACCGCCGGCAACTTCCAAATATCCCGCGCATACTCCGCAATCGTCCGATCGCTCGAGAATTTCCCCATCCGCGCCGTGTTCAAAATCGCCATCCGCGCCCAGCCCTTCCGGTCCCGATAGGTTTCATCCACCTTCTTCTGCATTTCGCGGTAAGCCACGTAATCCGCCAACACCAGAAACGGATCCCCGCCCTGCAACAAGCTGTGCGTGATTCCCGCCAGCACATTCGGCTCGCCCGGCGTAAAATATCCCGATCCCAGCCAATCCACCGCCGAACGCAATTCCTCGTCCCGATAGTAAAAATCGTACGGATTATACCCGCTCGCCAGCAACTCCTCCACTTCCTCCACCTTCAGCCCGAAGATGAACATATTCTCTTCACCGGCCTCCTCCTGCATCTCCACGTTCGCCCCGTCCAGCGTCCCGATCGTCAACGCTCCGTTCAGCGCCAGTTTCATATTCCCGGTCCCGGAAGCTTCCTTCCCGGCCGTCGAAATCTGCTCCGACAAATCCGCCGCCGGAATAATCTTCTCCGCCAAACTCACGCCATAATCCGGCAAAAACACCACCTTCAGCTTCCCGCCGATCCGCTCGTCCGCGTTGATCGCCGCGCCGACCGACTCGATTCCCTTGATAATCAACTTCGCCAAATCGTAGCCCGGCGCCGCTTTCGCCCCAAAAAGGAAAACCCGCGGCGTGATCTCCATTTCCGGATTCCGCAACAACCGCCAGTAAAGCCCGACGATGTGCAACAGGTTCAAATGCTGACGCTTATACTCGTGCAACCGCTTGATCTGCACGTCGAAAAGCGCCGACGAATCCACCTCGATTCCCGTCCGCTTGCGGATGATATCCACCAGATCCGCCTTGTTTGCCTGCTTGATCTCCATGAACCGCTTCTGGAAACCCGCGTCGTCCGCCCACTTCTCCAATTTCCGCAAACGCCCCAAATCCTTCTCCCAGCCGCCGCCGATCTTTTCCGTGATCAACTCCGACAACCGCGGATTGCACGCCTTCAGCCAACGCCGCGGCGTGATCCCGTTCGTCTTGTTCTGGAAGCGTCCCGGAAACATCTCGTCGAAATCCGCGAACAAATGCTTCTTCAACAACTCCGTGTGCAGCGCCGCCACCCCGTTCACCGAATGACTCGCCACCACCGCCAGATACGCCATCCGCACCATTTTCGGATTTCCCTCCTCGATCAGCGAAAGCGCCGCCTTTTTCCCGTCGTC
>CAZJCL010000208.1:1413-2562 GCA_964544025.1 uncultured Opitutales bacterium
TCGTAATGAATCCCGTAACCGACCGCCGGTAAATCCAGCGTCGCCAGCGAATCCAGAAAACAAGCCGCCAACCGCCCGAGACCGCCGTTCCCCAGCCCCATGTCGACTTCCTGCTTCTCCACATCCTCGAACTCGTGGCCCAGCTCCTTCAGCGCCTCCACCGTCTCCGCAAAGACGCCGGAATTATGCAAGTTATTCACCAGCAACCGTCCCATCAGGTATTCCAGCGAAAAATAATACACCCGCCGCACGTTCTGCTGATGATGCACCGCCATCGTCCGGATCATCTTGTCCAAAATCCGGTCGCGCACCGCCAGCGCCGCCGCCACCCACCAATCGCGCTTGCTCGCCGTCTCGGTATCGCGGGCGAGCGACGAAGTCAGATGCCGCAAAATCGCTTCCTTGATCTCGGCCGTCGTGTTATTGCCGGCGGTTTTCACAGAGCCGCGCTCGGTTTTGGTCGTTTTCGTCTTGCTCATATCGCTGAAAAAACCGGCAACTGCCGGACCTTCATCCAATCGCCTCAGGTTCGCCTTGTCAAAGTGCGCGAGTCATTTCTGCAATCGTTTCTCGATTTCCCCCGCGCCGATCTCAAAAAACGTCGCCCGCCCCAACGGACTCGTCAGCGGATTCTCGCACGCCAACAACTGCTGCGCCAGCCGCACGATTTCCGCCTCCGTCACCCGGTCGTTTACGCGAATCGCCTTCCGCGCCGCCAACGCCGCGATCCGCTCCCGCGCCAGCTCCGGCTGATTCTCCGGCAACCCCCGCTCCCGCGCCAAAGCCAGCAAATCCCGCACAAACTCCTCCGCCATTCCCGGCTCCAACCAATTCGGAACTCCCTCGATCCGGAAAAAATTCCGCCCAAACGGCGCGATCTGAAACCCGTTCTCCCCTAAAAACTCAAGCTGATCCACCAGCATCGCGCTCGCCACCGGATCCAGCTCCAGCGGCACCGGAAACAACAACGCCTGACTCTGCCGCCCCGATTCCCGAAACTGCGTCAAAATCTCCTCATACATCAACCGCTCGTGCGCCGCCCGCCGGTCCAACATCACCACCCCCGCCTCCGTCTCGAAAATCGCCAAATACCCCCGCGCCTGCCCAATAAACCGCCACCGCCAAACCGCCCCCCGCTTCACCGCCTCC
>CAZJCL010000208.1:2662-5672 GCA_964544025.1 uncultured Opitutales bacterium
TCCCGCTTCGCCGGATGCACGTTCACATCCACCCCCGCCGGATCGATCCGCAAAAACAAAAACGCCAGCGGATAACGCCCCTTCGGCAGCGAATTGTGATACGACTCCAGCAACGCATAGCCCAGCGTCCGGCTTTCCACCGGCCGCGAATTCACGAACGTCAACATCTCGTGCCGCGTCGCCCGCCCCGCCGTCGGCACCCCGATAAACCCAGACAGCCGCAAATCCCCCTCCTCCGCCGCCACCGGCAAAAGCAACGGCCCCAAACTCCGCCCGAACAATTCCCCCAGCCGCTGCCCCAGATCCGGACAAGCCGCCGTCTGAAAAACCGTCCGCCCGTTTTCGATTACCTTGAACGCCACTCCCGGATGGGCGATCGCGTGCAACCGCACACACTGGATAATATGCGCCGCCTCCGTCGCGTCCGTCTTCAAAAACTTCCTCCGCGCCGGCACCGAATTGAAAAGCTGCCCCACCTCGATCCGCGTCCCCACCGGCATTCCGCATTCCCGCACATGCACGAATTTCCCCCCGTTCACCAAAATCTCCGTCCCGTGCTCCGCCTCCGCCGTCCGCGTCTGCATCGTAAAACGCGAAACGCTCGCGATCGACGGCAACGCCTCCCCCCGAAACCCGAAAGTCCCGATCCGCATCAAATCCTCCGCCTCCGCGATCTTGCTCGTCGCGTGCCGTTCCAGCGAAAGCAACGCGTCGCTCTCCGACATCCCCGCCCCGTCGTCCTCCACCCGGATATACGACCTCCCCCCCTGCCGAAACTCCACCTCCACCCTTCTCGCCCCGGCGTCCAAACTATTCTCCAGCAACTCCTTCACCACCGCTGCCGGCCGCTCGATCACCTCGCCCGCGGCGATTTGATTGGCAAGACGATCGGTCAATATGCGAATAGCGCCCATAAAAAAAGGAAAAAACTCCTCCGAGAAAGTCCCCAACGTTCACAACTTTCCCCCCCCGCGTCAAAGCGGAAGAAAAACACCAATTTCCCACCCACCCATCGCCCCCGTAGCATCAGCGCTTCGCTGATGACCCCGAGCCCAAACCATTTCCCATCGTTTTGCTTTGAACAAGATTCTCCTGCCTGACCCGCCGCAAGTATCGGATCATCTGTGCTCATCTGTGAAATCTGTGGTTAAAAAAACAGAGTCCAAGCCGTTCGCATCCATTCCCAGACCCAACCCCACGCCGCCGGAGCGGAAACGCTTTATTCAGAAGATCTCCAACCCGACCGCATGATCGGAGACCTGTGCGAATCGTAAATCCATTCCGCGACTCGTTCTGGCACAAAACGAGCTTGCGCAAAGGCATGGCCCGGAAAGACACAGACGAATCCCACGAACGCGAACACGGCGAAGATCTCCCCATTCCCCGCAAACCCCACAAATTCTCCGGACCCGGCTGGTGGAACGCCGCGAAAGCCGCTTTCTCCGGAATCGGCCGCCACCACCTCAATATCGTCGCCGGCGGCGTCGCGTTTTACCTGATGCTCGGCATGATTCCCGCCCTCGGTGCCCTCATTTCCATCTACGGACTGGTCGCAAATCCCGCAGACGTCCAACAACATTTCGCCTCCATCGAAGGCGCTATCCCCGCACAAGCCGCCGAGTTGCTCAACGAACAAATGACCCGCCTCGCCAGCGAACAAAGCAACGCCGGTTGGGGCGCGATCATCGGTATCGTTCTCGCCCTCTGGGCCGGTTCCCGTGCCGCCATGGCCCTGATGGAAGGCCTCAACATTACCTACGACGAAAAGGAACGCCGCGGAATCATCAAAAAATACGCCACCCGCCTCGGCCTCACCGCGTGGGCCGTCGTTCTCGGTCTCCTCGCGATTTCCATCATCGTCGTTCTGCCGCCCCTGCTCAACGTCCTCCCCTTTTCCGAAGGCATTATCAACATCCTCTCCTTCGTTCGCTGGCCGCTCCTCCTCCTCCTCGGCATCGTCGGATTAGCCGTCCTTTACCGTTTCGGGCCCTCCCGCGAACAGCCGAAATTCCGCTGGCTCACCTGGGGTTCCGCGCTCGCCGCGGTTCTCTGGGTCGCCGTTTCCGCCCTCTTCTCCCTCTACGTCGCCAACTTCGGCAGCTACAACGAAACCTACGGGTCGCTCGGTGCCGTCGTGGTCCTCCTCATGTGGCTCTACATTTCCTCCTTCGTAATTCTGCTCGGCGCGGAAGTCGACGCCGCCTTCGAAATGCAAACCGCCAAAGAAGTCCTCCCGCGCGAACGCCGAAACGGCGACCATCCCAAATCGGAAAAATTCCGCGACGACGACCGCCCCAACGAACACCGCGACCGCCGCGAAGACCGCGCCGCCTAAACCAATTCCGCCTCAGTACCGCTTTACCGTAAACTCCTGTTCTTCAAAAAACGTCCGGGCCCGCCGCGAATAAAAGAACACCCAGCAAATCAAACCCGCCACCGCGATTCCAGCCGCGTCCAGCGCCAGCCAAACCGAGGTCGATCCCTGCACTAGCCGCAAGCCGACCCAAAAAACGCCGTAAAGCCCGCCGACCAGATTCAAGACCACAAAAAGCTGCCGGAACGCCGTCTCCTTCCGAAACGCCGAAACCGCCAAAAACGTTCCCAGGCAAAAGAGAATCCCGCAAAGCAGCGACGGAACCAACCGGTTGTGCGTTCCAAACCGCATCCCGGTCACCGTGAAGAAGAGGTAGGCGCCATAAAAGAGGATCGCCGCCGTCACGGCCACTCCCACCAACGCCTTTCCCCGACTCGCCCGGACCGCCCTCGAAGTCTTTTTCCGCTTCCGCTGTTCCGTCATTCTCTCGTTTTGGATATTTGAGTAAGCGTACGGAGTGAAGAACGGTGAATCCGTACATGAAAAGCCACGTAATTAGAGTTCCAAACCCAATTCTTCGAGATTAAAAACCCGTAAAAATCCATCCGCGCCCACCCCGCCCGTTGTTACAGTAACATCCGCAAAGACATCGACTCCCCCGAAACGCGGTGAAATAACCTCCGCATGAGACTCGCC
>CAZJCL010000209.1:0-5659 GCA_964544025.1 uncultured Opitutales bacterium
GTGTAATAGGCGATGTTCGTGTCAGGATTGTAGGTCAGCCCATAGGTCTGTCCCGGGTTCTCCAATTCGATAAAGGAAGGCGTTCCTCCGCTTGCCGACTGGATGTAGAGATACTCGGAGGCACGAGTGAACCAAAGCAACTCGTTGGGTCCTCCAAGCGAGATTCCGGTGTAAAGCTGCGGGGTGCCGCTCGTCCAGAGGCTTTGGATCCCGCTGCTGCCGTCGAGGTTCGTGGAATAAATCCCGCCTGGATCGTTGTTCAGATCCGTCCCGTGGTCAGCGATATAAACCGTTCCGGCGGCAGCATCCACCGCCAGGCCGTGGATGTTGCTCAATCCCGCGGCTTGCTCGACAATACGTCCGGCGTCGGAACCCCCAAGAGTCTGACGCCAAACATCGCCGCCACTGTGGCCCGACCAATAAAGATGAGTGTCCGTCGCCTCAAGATCGACGATGAAACTCGCCATATCGGTGCCGACGAAAACATCGACCGGATTTTGTCCGTCGATGTCGGCACCTCGAATCGTCGAGAAGCCACCGCTGGCCGGCCGTTCCGTCCAATAAAGATCCTGCGAGAAAAGCCCGGTAGTGAAAAACAACGGCGCCAGAAGCGCGAACAAGTGCAAGAGAGACCTTCGGATATATCGTAACATGTTGGTTTTTTCCTTTATCAATGGGAGTTTGCCGGAACGCGCGAAAACAGTTCGCGCGCACATAAAAAAGGGCGGTGACGGGTCGTCACCCCCTGAAATCCGAACTCGCCTTTCCTCCGATGAATCCCTCTCCTCGGGCACGAACGGGAACCCGGCCAAGCAGCCGGCGGAAAATGACCGGGAGGAGTTATCTCTGACATCCATTGAGGGAAAGCGGCTGGTGAAATTAAGCTGAGGGCTTTTATGGCGGCCGCCATCCACCGCGTCAATCTTTCACCTTTTTCGACCCGGCTCGGCTCAAGAATGCAGGCCCGCCTCCCACTGATGATCCTTCCCCCCCGCTCTCGCGTTCCCGCAAACAAAAACGGCCGCGGGAGAATGCTCCCGCGGCCGCGAAGATTTCGGCTGTATTTACCCCTGCCCGCTTTACTCAATCCGCTCGCTCAAGCTCAAACGCATAAAACGGCGCTCGCTCGAACTGACCGGTTCCGTATCGCGGAACGTGTAGGTCGTTGTGCCATCCCCGTTGGAAACGCCCGGCCCCACCGCCACCCCGGCGCCTTCGGCCCAGTCTCCCAGTTCGGACGCCACGTCCACCGCGAAGTCGAAGTCCGCCGCGTCGAGAAGCGTTGCGGTCAGCGTCAGATATTCGCCTTCCACGCCATCCACCGTGAACGCTCCCACTCCGAGGACCGGCAAACCTTCGCGGGAAGCTGCATTCGGATCGAGGCCGAGCGCATATTCCAACAGATTCGACACGCCGTCCCCGTCCGGATCCGCATCCGCGCCGATGATCGCGGCATCCGTTTCGCCCGGAAACTCCGCGTCCAACCAATCCGCAAATCCGCCCGCCGACTCGACCGGCACCAATTCCACCCCCGCATAGGTGCGGAGCGTCGCGATATCGCCGATCCACGGATTGCCGCTAAAGGCGCGAATCTCATACTTCATGATAGGATCGGATGGAGAAGCCGTGTAAGCATCCCTCGAATCCGCGAACACCAGCCGTCCGTTCAGCCACAAATCCGTGCCTCCGGAAATCAGAGTTTTACTCCCCCCGCGCGGCGTGGCGTAAGTGATCGCATTGGCCGAGTTATTGATAACGGTTTCGAACCGGTTCAACACGCCGTAGTCCCAAAGAAGCTCCGGATATGCCGAATTGTCACTGCCGAAAGCGCCGGAATCCGTATTGCCCGATCTCAATTCCAACCGTGAAACAACCTTGCCGTCCGCATTGAAAAACCGCGAGGATAAGCGTCCGTTGGAAACCGATTCGGCGATCATATCGATACGGAGGGTCATCACTTCCTCATTGAAATTGTTCGCGGCCTCGATCGACCAGTTTCGGGCTCCGTTCGCTCGAAGGATCTGGTTTTCCGTCCCTTCTCCGAACTGGTTTTCCGAATCCTGAACCACCTGCATGAGAGGGTTCCCTTCGTCATCATAGGTCGAGAAGATTTTGATCTCCGCGTTCCCATGCGCGAAATCCGCAATATTCGCTCTCGTGATTTCTCCGGTCGGAATCCCTTCGAAATCGACTTCCACATGTCCGCCGAACGGAGGAGGCGGGAAAACCGGATCCACCCCTTCGACCAGTTGTTCAAGAACCCGGGCTCCCCGGAAAACCGTCACATTATCGATCGCGATGCTCAAACGGTCTGTCGAACTGTGAGTCGGCAAACGAATCTGCGAAATGTCCCCCGTGACCGCTTCCTCGTCTCTGGCATTGATGTATTCCGCGATCAGTTCCCCGTCCAGCCACGTGTGAGACATAGTCGGCGGGAGAACCTTTTCCGCTCCCGACGGATCTTCGTAGGTCACCAGCTGATCGGTGTTGTTGAGAATGATGTCGAGACGCATCCGCTCAAGAACCGTCAGGTTCCGGGTGCTGCTGGGAGAACCCCGGAGGCGGCCATCGGACGGAGTCACCGACAAAAGATGCAACCGGTCGGCGGAAGCATCGAAGAATCCGAACCCCATCCGCTCCGATCCGCTGGGCGGCGTAATTGTCGTCCGCATGATGTAAAGTTCGAAACTGAGCGTCGCCACACCGGTGGGATCGCTGAGATTCCCGTAGATAAACCCGCCGCTGTTATCTTCGATACGGAGATATTTGTTATCGACGCCATAGCCGAAAATATCCGCCTCGTCGGTTTCGACCGTGATTCCATGTGAGCGGTTGATCCCATTGGCGTTGTCATTGCTGGCGATCGAACTCCAGACGCCTCCCTCGCTGGTCCGGAGCGGAAGCTCCCCCACCGGATCAGCCTCGAAACTCGCTTGAAACAGCACGCCCCGATCAACCGGAGGCTCCCCCGGCGGAAGCGCGGCGGGATTGGCCGTAACAGCCACGCCGAAATGAGCGACCGCCGAGTCAATCAGCAGCTGATAGCCAAAATTATCGATCTGGAAGACCGAAATTCCACGCCCTCTTTCAGCAATCAGCAAATGCGTGCCGTCGGGACTGAGCTTCACGCCGAGAGGCGAAACCAACCCATTGTGCAGCAGCTTTCCCTCGTTCGTGCCCAGGTTATACGAGCGCAACGTTCCTTCTTCAAAATTGGTGTAATAAACCGTGTCCGTTCCGGCGTCGTAGGCGAGACCGAAGGTAACGGTGCCGCCTTCCAGCTCCACGGCGCCCGGCTGGGCTCCTGGAGTAACCGGTTGATTATACAACCACTCCGTCGACGTCGTCACCCAGAGCAGCTCGCTCGAGTTCTTGAGCGCGATCCCGCTGTAGTCCGTTGGATTCGAGCTCCAAAGATTCGTCAACCCGGAGCCGTCGAGATTGGCCGAGAAAATCCCGTTCGCGAAATCGGCCAGATACATTTTCCCAGCCGCCTCGTCGATCGCGAGGTTGAGAACCAGCGCGAGTTCCCCGCCCGGCTCGATAATGCGTTCCGGTTGCGTGCCGTCGCGGTTCGCCCGCCAAACGTCGCCGCCTTCGTGACCGGTCCAGTAGATGTGGCTGTCGGTCACCGCGATATCCACCGCATAACTGGCCATGTCGGTCCCGCTGACGATCGGTGCCGCGTTTTGGCCGTCGATGTCCGAAGCCATGATCACGGCGGAACCGTCCGCGTATTCCGTCCAGTAAAGATCATAGGCGGAAAGACTGGTGGCGAAAAGCAACGTCGCGAGGAGCGAGTAAAGGTATAAGAGAGATTTGAAGGCTGATGTCATAAAAAATTCAGTTCGTTGTAAGAAGTGCGGAATCAAACGCAGGCAGAAAGGCGCACGCCGCCGCGCACGCCGCAAAAAAAAGGGGCAGCCATTCAAGCCGCCCCTCTAAGTCGGGAAATCAATAACCGCCGCGCCAGAACGTGTCGGTGGCTTCAAGATCGAGCAACTCCTGGCCCGACATCCGCTTCACGCTGCCGTCATAAAAACCGACGTTCTGCCCGCCGCCGTGCGGAATGACCGCCTGCTTGCTTCCGATCTCCGCGCTGTAACGGGCGCTGAAATCCGTCGTTTCCATAGTGGCCATCGTTCGCGACGGAGCCTCGAGTTGGGCGACCGTCACGTTCACGCCCGATCTGCGCCCCGGACGGTTCGAATACGCGTACTGCGGCAGATCCGTGTTCAACCCGTAAGAAAACCACGGCGTCAACCGGTTTCCGGAATGCCCCGGAAGAGGCACGATCTCCGACGTCGTGGACGGGCAATCAAAAATAGTCGGTTCGCGCGAATAACTGTGCTGCCAGCGGAATGGATTCTCTGTCGTGTTCGGAAGATCCAGATAATCCGAAATATACGCGTGCCAAGTGTTTTGGCTCTGGCTGTAAAGCGGAGGCGTAGGGAACGGTCCGCCGCCTCCCTCGTGCAACGTCTCGTCCTGCGCGCCGGGAAACCGGTCCTCGTTATCGGCCGCATACATATGCAACGCCGAAAGATGCTGGCGGACATTCGATACGCATTTCGCCGCCCGCGCATTCTCCCGAACCGCACCCACGACCGGAATAAGAATCGCGGCCAAAATGCCGATGATCGCGATTACGGTAAGTAGTTCAATAAGAGTGAAGCCCTTCCTGGGCGACCTGTAAATCCGAGCATGTTCCATGAGTATAAAGAGAGTTGGCGGGTTCTAAAAGGCGTTGAGAGACCCAATTGCGACCAATTCGCAACCACGAAATACCCGCTTGGTTACCATGTCAACGATTTGGGATTTTTTTTAACAATCCGCGCAAAACATAGCGTACACTCCCCCCAAACACAAGGCAACCGGCCGGAATCGAAACCCTCCGGCCGACATCGAAAGCCCAGACACCTCCGAATCGCAAACCCTCTCTCCGTCGGGTTTCCTCCTCGGCGATCCCCCTTGCGTTTGAAGCGCCTTCGTCCACATTTTCTTCTATGAACGCCGCTGAAATCATTGAAAAAATTTCTCGTCTTCCCGAAAGCGAGAAAGGCAAGGTAATCGAATTCGTCCGTCAGCTACCTAATGCGGAAACGCTTGAGGCGATTCACGAGCCCGCAGAAAACCTGCCGCGTTACAGCAACATGAACGAGGTGAGAAGGGTGATCGAGGATCTCGTTCGAGATGCTTAACGTCGTTCTCAAGAGCCGTTTCAAAAAGGATCTGAAAAAGCTTAGATCTTCACACCGTAATCAGGAAGAGTTGCTCGGCGTGATTGAGGTTTTAGCGAGCGAGCAGCTTCTCGCTTCCCAGAATGTCACATCCGCCCCGACTGGCTACTGATCTACCAAACCACAAAAACCGATTTGCTCCTGATCCGCACCGGCTCTCACAGCGAACTATTTTGATGGGTTTCGCGGAGTGCGGCGGCTCCCCCTAAAACACCCCGCAACCTATCCCGCCGGCACCAACCGCACCGTCTCCCCAAAATGCATCGTCCGGAAGCCGTCGCCCAGACGCTCCTCCGCCACCACTTTCTCCAAAAAAATCTCCGGCTCGTGCGCCGGTTCCTGGGCCAGCGCAAACGTCCCCCAATGCGACGCCACCGAAAACCGCGAATTGACGTCCTTGTGAATCTGCACCGCCTCCC
>CAZJCL010000210.1:0-5631 GCA_964544025.1 uncultured Opitutales bacterium
CCTCGGGCGCGCTGGTTTCTCCCCAGACGATGTGGACAAGTTCGCCGTCCGACGCGAGGGCGACGGGAATTCCGGAATGCGCGGAACTGCCGACACAATATTGGGAGATCAAAATGGGTTCGCCGAGTTCGATTTTCCCATTCTCGAGGCGCGGAAGATAGAGTTCTAGATCGTGGTCAATTCCCCAACGAATCGCGGGATCGCGGGGTTCGCGGCCAGTGGCGATGTATCGCAGGACGGGAAGCGGATGGGCGGAAGAGTTGTGTCCGTTCCAAGTTTCGATCTCAAAAGTTCCGCGAATACCTTCGGGGAAACGAGTCATTGAAAAGGTTTTTCCGCCGTCGGTGGAGTGGAGGTGGGCGGGCGATCCTGCGACCGTGACGATCAATTGCAGGTGATTTTGCGCGTTGATTCCGATGCGGCTGAACGGAGTCCGAAATATCGCGTTTTTCAAAGTGGTCGGCAGATTCGTCACGTTTTCGGAGAACCGGGAGTGGATCCATTCGTCATTTTCCCTGCGCGCGATTCCGGAATCGGTTAAAAAGTAGGGACGATTTTCTCTATCGAAATAAAGTTCCGATGTCGTCTTGGCCGCCCGTTCGTAACCGAATTGGATGTTCTCGTGCGCGTAGGGTTTCAGTTCGATCGGCATAGAAAGCGGTTGAGAAACCGGAGACGCGCCGACCGTGATTGTCGCCGAGGAAAAGCTGGTGAAGTTATCCTGCGGTACCGTGGTTCGGAGGAGGAATCGATGGCTTTCTCCGTCGCTGCCGGCCGGAGTTATGTAGGAGA
Organism: uncultured Opitutales bacterium; assembly: GCA_964544025.1. Taxonomy (GTDB): domain Bacteria; phylum Verrucomicrobiota; class Verrucomicrobiia; order Opitutales; family T3Sed10-336; genus CAZJCL01. The sequence continues at coordinate 793 of CAZJCL010000210.1, forward strand.
CGGAAATCTCGCGCGATTCGCCGGGAGCGAGCCGGATTTCGCGGACGGGCAAATCGACCTGCCACGGATTTGTACCAGCGGGAAACTCAACGGCGAGCTGGATCGTGCGTTCGCTTTCGGCGTCGTTTCGCACGGAAAATTTCGCCGCACCGGTTTCGCCGGGTCGGTGGAATCGGACGATTCGGCCGGGCGCAATCAACCAGCGATATTTGTGCAACGGGAAAAACGCGTCGACGCGATTCGTCCAATACGCCGGTGCCGAATCGGTTTCTCCGTGGGTGAGGCCGCCGATTTCAAATTGTCCTTTCTGTTGCGGGAGAAACAGTCGCCAATGGCCGGAGCGGTCGCCGGCGTTTGCTGGAACGGAGACTTCGCCCGCGCCGTTTTGCGGCTGGAGGGTGGCGATTTCGCGGTTGGCCGCGTCGTGGAGTCGCAGTGGTTCGGTTGAGGACGGAAGGTTTGTCGCGGAAATGGAAAACGCTTCGGCGGGCGGCGGGAGAAACACGATCGCGCCGGGGGAAGCGTCTCCGTTGAGCACGATCGGATCGAGCCGCGCCGAATCACGATGTCCCATTCCCGGATCGATGAGATAACGAGGGCAGTTGGTGCGAAATCCCCAGACGACGGCGCGGCCATAGCTGTCTTGCGGGACGGCGATCAGCAACTTGTAAACGCCTGCCGCCGGAACATCGACGGCCAGACGCGCGGTCTGAGGGGGGCCGCGGTCAGCGGGACGAGGTTCTTCGCGCCGGAAATCATAGTCGGGAATCAGCGTTTCCGCGACGACGGTTCGGTCAGGAGCGGTCAGGACAGCGAGAAAACTTTGGTTCCAATCGCGGCGGCCGAACAGATCCTGTTTCTCCAGTTCGACGACGAGCTCGCCCGGTTCGACGTAGAAGAAAACCGCGCCGCCGCCCTGGAGACCGGAGACGCCGAGGGTTTCCGCGTTCGCGAGCGAAACGAAGAAGAGGAGGCAGGAAGTGAAGATCGCGTTTCGCCAGATTGCGCGCATGAATCGGAGAGCGCGAAACGCGCTGGGTTTATTTCTGGAAGATTTCGGGGAGCTCCTCCAAGAGGGTTTCGGCCGTGATGTGGGTGACATTTCCGGCTACAAAAAGATAGTAACCGCCGCCGCGATGCCGGCGTGCGTGGCGCTCCGCGTATAGCGGTTCGTAGAGATAGAGGTTCATCCAATGCAGATTTCCCACCACTTCGATGTCCGCAGAATCGCCCACAATAATCGTCCGGCTTGGATTCTCCACTTCGGTGAGCGACGTGGACCAGCCGAGAGCCGGCGTAGTGGATTTGTTGCCAAAGTTCCGGTAGTTCCAGCCGTAGCCGATCGTGCGACGCTCCATGACCGGAAACATTTTGGACGGGCAAAGCTGCCAATCCGGACGGTTGGGCGAAGTCACGTCCACGCTTCCTTCCAGATATTCCTCCAGTTCGTGATGCCAAAGCCGGAGGCCGCCATCCACTTCCACTCCCGGAATCAACCGATCGTTGTGATCGGCCGCGTACGCGTGAAGACCGGCACCGATTTGCCGGAGATTGCTGGTGCAGGCCGCGCCGCGTGCCGCTTCACGCGCGGCCCCGACGACTGGGATCAGGATTGCCGCCAAAATTCCGATAATAGCGATGACGGTTAAAAGCTCGATCAGGGTGAAAGCATTTTTCTTCATGCGGAGAAGGTTCGGGTGTTGTTTGGGTTTTCGTTCACTCCGCGAGATTCGCGCGAAGGCGGAAAAACAGACGGTCGCTTTCCGGAGATGGGTCGATTCTGGCGGTGACGGTTTCGAAACCTTCCTCCGCCGGCGCGATTTCGATTTGTTCGGCCGCGACCTTCGACCAGTCCTGAAGATTATCCGAAATCTCCAGCGTGAAAGCGACATCGGAGATATCCGCGATTCGCGAGAAAGTGAAGACCGGTTCATGTTCGCCGGTTTCGGGATCGATTGTGGCGAATGGCAGATTGGAGCGCGACGGTTGACGTGGATCGAGGCCGAGGGCGTAGCGGAGAAGATTCGGAATTCCGTAACCGCCGGGATCGGCGCCAGGACCGCTGATTGCCTCGTCGGCCAATTCGTCGGGGGAAAAGTGACCGGCGCTTCGCCATTCGGCAAAACTCGTTCCTTCGCCGCCGGGCAGAGAAATGCGGATCGAATCGAACCCGGCTCCGGCATCTCCGCCGCCGACGTCCAGATCCACCCAGCGAATCCAAAGCTGTTCGCCCGGTTGCCAGTTAAGGCCGGTCAAGGTTGCGCCTTTTTCGGTGAAGATGACTTCGGGCAGGACGCCGCCGCCGTTGACGAAGCCGCTGACATCCAAATCCGGAAAAACAGTCCAACTGCCACCGGTATGGGCATCGTAATTTACTTGGTAGCTGAAGGCCATTTTGTCGTTCGCGGCGCCGGTTCCGGCATACCATTGCACTTGGGAAAATTCGATCGTGACTTCGTCGATTACCGCTCCGGTTGCGTTGAGCATTCCGAAAGCGAGGAGCGCGTTCCGGTTATTGACATCGGTCAAAGAACCCAATGCGCGGCGATCCGTTCCGTCCTGAGCGTGCCAAACCTGCAGGCCCGACGACGGATTGCTCCCGTGGGTGACGCGGTAGCTGGTTGCCGGCGCATCGGAAACGCGTCCGCGCCAATGCGATACGGTTACATCGTCCACCCAGTCTTTCGCTGGAGCCGTGCTCGGATTCGAAACATCGAGATTGGAGAAATCCTGGAAGTAGACGGTGCTGCGGCTGGTGAATTCGAACTGGGCTGATAGCGATCCGAGCGCGAACAGGGTGGCGGCGGTGGCAAGACAAAGGGTTTTCATAGGGCGAATAAATGTCGGGTGATTATCCAAACTAACTTACCGGCAGCGGAAAAGCTTCCGGCGGCGGATAAAAGCGCCAGCCAGCGCCAACGCGCCGATGGCCAGCGCGTAGGTTGACGGCTCGGGAATCGCCGTTATGGAAATGGAATCGAGGCCGGCGCCAGCATTTCCTCCGCTCGCCCGTAAATCCAGCCAACGAATCCAGAGCTGTTCGCCGGGTTGCCAGGCGAGTCCTCCCAAGGTGGCGCTCTTTTCGGTGAAAATGGCCTCTGACAAACCGCCGCCGCCGTTAGAGAAACCATCCATATCCAGCGCCGAAAATGTCGTCCAAGCTCCTCCTGTGTGTGAATTGTAATTCACTTGGTAACTGAATGCCACCTTGTCGATCGCAGCTACGGTGCCGCCGTACCATTGGACTTGGGTGAAATCGATCTGGATCTCGTCGATAACGCTGCCCGTCGAATTGAGCATCCCGAAGGCGAGAAGAGCGTTTCGGTTATTGATATCCGTCAATGAACCCAGTGCGCGCCGATTCGTTCCGTCTTGCGCATGCCAAACCTGCAAGCCCGACGCTCCGCTGGTTCCGTGCGTGACATTGTAGCTGGTGGCTGGAGCATCGGAAACGCGGGCGCGCCAATGCGGCACGGTAACGTCGTCAACCCAGGGTTTGGAAGAGCTCGGGCTGGTGGTGACGTCCAGACCAGAAAAATCTTCCGAATACACTAGATTGCCGGGAGAAAACGCGAATTGGGCGGAGAGCGACGAGGCGGCCAAAGCCATGGCGGCACCGGCAATGAAGGCTGCTTTACAAGGAGTCTTGGGAGATAGAGAAGAATTCATGGTGGTGCGTTATCGTCCACTTCGTTATTCGCAGTCAACAAAGAACGGGCTACTACTCACCATTTTTTAACATATGCGACGGCGCATGGTCTGTGTTTAGCCGAAAAAGTCGTTGGGGAAGTCGGTGAGGTAGCAGGGGGAGCTGGTGTAGTGGGGGGAGGCGGAGTCGCAGGGGGAAGTGGACGAGTCTGGTGGGTTTTGCGCGGCGGCGGCGATGAGTTGGGCTAGGAGGGAGCGGTGGCAAGTTTCGGCGTCGGCGCAGAAACAGCCGAGGTTGATGCGGCGGGATTTGGTGATCGCCGCGAGCAAGGCGATGACTTGCCGGGGTTCCGGGCGTTTCATCTCGGTTTTGTATCGGGCGGCGAAGGTTTTCCAGGAAATTTCGCTTTTCCGGAACGCGCGGATGAGTTCCGGGCTCGGGGCGAGAATCGGGAGCCAGAGGTCGAAATATCCGCGGGCGGCGCGGTCTTCTTTCCGGATGCCGCGGGGCGGATGGCGGGCGACGCCGATGGAGAGGCCAGAAAGGTTTCGGGATTCGCCGTAACGGTAGGTGTGAAGGCTCACGGGCGGGATTCCTGGGCGGCGAAATTTTCGGAGGCGGCGAGGTCGGCGGGGATGTTTTCGGAGGCTTTGCGGAGGAGGGCGGCGAGGTTGGGGCCGAGGGAGCGGAGTTCGGCGCGGTGGATCCGGTAGAGTTTTTCGAGGGCGGCGAGGCCTTTTTCGGTGAGCGAGACGAGGACGCGGCGACGGTCTTTTTGGCAGGGAGTGCGGCGGATCAGGGAGAGCGCTTCGAGTCGGTCAGCGAGGCCGACGGCGCTGTGGTGGGCGGTTTGGAGTTGTTTGGCGAGTTCTCCGATGGTGATGGAGTTGCGGCCGGGAAAACCTTCGATGGCGAGGAGGGCTTGGTATTGTTGCGGGGTGAGTCCGTGTTCGCTGGCGGCTTGTTCGCTGAAGCGGAGGAAGCTGCGGAGAGTGTAGCGGAATTCCGCCAGGAGTTCATAGTCGGCTTTGGTGAGTTTTGGGGGTGTGGATTGCGAGGAAGCCATTGTTCGCAATACGATACATTTTTGGGGTTTAACTCAAGCTTGTCGTTTGGATGCGGATTCTGCTTGAGCCTTGCGAAGCGTCTTGTGAGATGAGCGTTGTCACCGCGTTCGGGTTGGTCGATGT
>CAZJCL010000211.1:0-5588 GCA_964544025.1 uncultured Opitutales bacterium
TCGTAGGCCCAGACGGCGCGGAGGAAATCGGCGGGGTGGATGTCGTGGGTTTTGAGGAATTTGCGGTCGCCGCCGCAGCAATACATGGTGGTGGTCGGCAACTCGCCGCGGAGTTTGGCTTTGGCTTTTTCGATGATGCGGGGGAGCCAGACGATGTCGCGGACTTCGGCGGTTTTGGCGGGCAGGGTTTTGTCGTCGAGGATTTCGGTGGAGTGTTGGCCGTGCTGGACGGTGAGGAAGTAGTCGCGGCGGACGGATTGGATGAGGAGGAAGGTTTCCCAAGAGGGTTCGCCTTGTTCGCAGAAGTCTTCGGCGAAATCATAGGCGTCCTGCGGGTTCGCGCCGATGGAGCGGAGGAATTCGAGGTCGATGCCGTCGAAGAACATGTTTACGTTGCGGCCGCCTTTTTGGTGCTGGTCGACGGCTTTTTCCCAGATTTCCTTTAGCTGAGCGGTGTAGTTGTAGTTCGTCTCCATGAGGGAATGGTAAGGGATGGCGGGGAGGTTTGAAAGTGGGAAGGTGGGAAAGTTTGAGGGGAGAGGAGGGGGAGTTCGAAGTTCGAAGTTTGAGGTTCAAAGTTCGAGGTTCAATGGGCAACGTCCAACGTCCAACGTTCAACGTCCAGGGTTTAATTTTCAACATTTCATAGGGGTGGGGCGTTTTTCGGTCATGCAGTCGCGGATGGCGGCGGTGAGGATTTCGGAGGGGGCGCCTTTGGTGATGTAGGCGACGGCTCCGGCTTCGCGCATGGCGTTGGCCATGTCTTCTTTTTCATGCATGGAAAGGCCGATAACGCGGATGTGCGGGAGTTCCTGGCTCAGGCGGCGGGTGGCTTCGACTCCGTTGATGCGGGGCATGGTGACGTCCATGATGATGACGTCGGGCTGGACTTTGTGGGCCAGTTCGATGGCCATTTGTCCGTCGGCGGCTTCGCTGACGACTTCGATGTCGGATTGTTCGCGGAGGAGGCCGGCGAGTCCGTCGCGGAGCATTTTGTGGTCGTCGGCGAGGAGGACGCGGATGACGTTGCCGTTTTTTCGGGCGTGGATGTTGGAGCGGGATTTGGGGGCGGATTTTTTTTGTTTCGGTTCCTGCTCGGAATCGGCGGTTTCGGCGGGGTCGGAGATGGGGACGCAGAGGGAAACGGAGGTGCCTTTGCCGGGGGCGGTGTCGATGGTGAGGCGGCCGCCGAGGTATTCGAGGCGTTCGCGGATGCTGAAGAGGCCGAAACCGCCGGGGGCGTTGCGGGTTTCGATGGCGCTGGGGTCGAAGCCGGCGCCGTCGTCTTCGATGGAGATGACGGCTTCGTTGTTAGGTGTGCGGGCGAGGGTGACTTTGGCTTCGCGGACGCCGGCGTGTTTTACGATGTTGAAGAGGAATTCGCGGACGGCTTGGAAGAGGAAGGCGCGGATGTCGTCGCCGGGCGGTTCGGCCTCGGGTTCGGTGGAGAGGTGGACGGTGAGTTGGTGTTCCTGTTCCATCCGGCGTTGGAGCCATTCGAGGGCGCGGCCGAGGCCGGCGTCGTAGAGGATGGGGGGGCTGAGTTCGACGGTGAGGGAGCGGGATTCCTCGACGGAGTTGGTGAGGAGATCTTCGATGTGGAGGAGGGATTGGCGGGTGGATTCGTCGGGAACGCGCTGGCGGATCATGCCGACCTGGAGTTTGGTGGCGACGAGGATTTGCTGGAGGTTGTCGTGGAGGATGTGGGCGAGGCGGCGGCGTTCGCGTTGTTCGGTTTGGGTGAGTTCGGAGGCGAGGGCGCTGAGTTGGGAGGCGCGTTGTTCGGCGATGGCGGTGCGTTCGGCGACGCGGAGTTCGAGGTTTTCGTTGAGGGCTTTGAGCTGTTGTTCGGCGAGTTTGTGGTAGGTGATGTCGTGGACGACGAGGACGGCGCCGGCGACGTCTCCATCGACGAAGAGGGGGGCGTTGGAGCAGGAGACGAAGAGGCTGCTGCCGTCTTTGCAGCGGAACCGGTCTTCGAGATCGCGGAGATTGAGTCCGCAGGTGAAAATGGAATGGAGGGGGCAATCGAGGCGGGCGGCGCGGGAGCGGTGGGAGTGGACGTGGTCGTGGAGGTTTTTGCCGGTGAGTTCCTCTTTTTTCCAGCCGAAGGTTTGTTCGGCGGCGGGATTCATGAAGGTGACGCAGCCTTGGGAATCGAGGAGGAAGAGGGAGTCGGCGGCATTGTCGGTGATGGCGCGGATGATGCCGAGTTGGTAGTGGAGGTTTTCCTCGGCTTTTTTGCGTTCGGTGATGTCGGTGGCGAACATGGAGAGGCCGCGGGGGGAGGGGTAGATGCGTTTCTCGAACCAGCGTTGGGACGGGGGGTGGAAGTATTCGATTTGGAGTTCGGCCTGGTCGCGGGCGCATTTTTCGATCCTTTCCCGGTAGTCGGGTTCGTTGAGTTCGGGAAGGGCGTCCCACTTGATGGCGCCGAGGAGATGTTCGCGGGGATGGCCGTACATTTCGGCGGCTTTTTTGTTGAGGTAGATGAAGCGCCAGTCGTTATCCAGCATGAGGAAGCTGTCGTTGATGGAGGCGAGGACGCTGTCGCGGTGGGTGAGGAGATCGCGGACGAGGTATTGGCGCTGGCGGGCGGTCAAGGCGATGTTGATGGCGCTGAAGAGGGTGAGTTTGCGGAAGGGGCGTTGGAGGATGAGGGCGGTGGAGGAGAGGGCGTCGGCGGGGGCGGATTCGGAGAGTTCGCTGGCGCTGGTGAGGAGGATGAGGGGGACGTTGGACCAGGTGGCGTGGCCGGAGCGGAGTTGGTTGAGGTCTTCGGCGGATTCGCGGTCGAGGGCTTCTTCGGCGATGAGGATGACTCCGGCGCCTTCGGAGATTTGCCGGCAGAGGTCTTGGAAATCGCGGCAGATTTGGTGGGTGGTGCCGTTTTCGGTTAGGACGGAAGCGGCGTCGGCGGCTTCTTCCGGATCCGGAAGGAGAAGGAGAACCCGCAAGGGGGCGGCGGGAGTTACGTCGGTTTTCATCGGCAGAGAGGAGTCGCGCTGTTTGGTTCGAAAAAGCGAAGGGGAGCGGAGGTATCCGCTGTTCCGGATGTTCGTTGCTTGCGACTTGTATCAGGTTGGATGGGGAATGTAAAGATTGGTGGGAGTGGGTGGGAAAGTGGGAAAGTGGGGAGGGGAGTTATTGGTTATTGGAGGCTTGGATTTTTTGAGGTGGGATTGGGGTGGGGGAGGCGGTAAAATGGGGGGCGATTTTGGCTATGGATTTGAAGGAGGGAGTTTTGCTGGGGTTTTCGGTGGTGGGCGGGGTGGCGCTGTTTATCCTTGGGATGGGGATCATGACGGATGGGCTGCGGCGGGCGGCGGGGGATAAGCTGCGGACGATTTTGGGGCGGGCGACGGGGAATCGGTACGCGGGGATTTCGTTCGGGACGTTGCTCGGGTTTCTGATTCACAGCACGGCTTCGACGGTGATGATGGTGGGGTTTGTCAACGCGGGGTTGATGCGGCTGCGGAACGCGATTCCGTTGTTGATGGGGGCGAGCGTGGGGACGACGCTTTCGATGCAGCTGATTTCGTTTCAGCTGACGGATTACGCGTTTGTGGCGGTGGCGCTGGGGTTTTTGTGTCAGATGGTCGCGCCGTGGCCGGTGGCGAAGGAGTTGGGGCGGGCGTTGCTGGGGTTTGGGTTGCTTTTTCTGGGGCTGGATTTTACGGGGGACGCGATCGAGCCGTATCGGGAGCAGTTGGCGCCGTGGTTGACGCGGATCGATGGTTCGAGCTGGACGGGGATGTTGGCGGGAATCGGTATTGCGACGTTGGTGACGCTGGCGATTCAGAGCAGCGGGGCGACGATCGGGATGTTGTTTGTGCTGATTTCGGCGGGGATGTTTACGAGTTTGGAGCAGGTGTATCCGATCGTGTTGGGGGCGCATATTGGGACGACGGGGACGGCGTTGCTGGTGAGTATCGGGACGAATCTGGAGGCGCGGCGGGCGGCGGTGGCGAATTTGTTGTTTCAGATTTTCAATGTGGCTTTGGGGTTGGTGGCGGCACCGTTGTTTGTGCGGGTGATCGGGATGACGTCGGAGGATTTGGTGCGGCAGACGGCGAATCTGCATACGGCGGTGATGTTGGTGGCGGTGGTGGTTTTGGCGCCGGTGTTGCCGGTTTTCGTGGGATTGGTGCGGCGGTTAATGCCGGGGAAAGGGGAGGCGCCGGTGTGCAGTTTTCTGGAGCGGGAGTATTTGCGGACGCCGGAGAGGGCGATTTATGCGACGGTGCAGGAATTGGGGCGGATGATGCGGGTTTGCCGCGAGAGTTCGCGGCTGATGATGGAATTGTATGAGGAGGAGGACCGGCGGAAGGCGAAGCGGCTGCGGTTGAACGAGGAAATTATCAATGAGACGAAGCGGGCGGTGAAGGTGTATTTGGGGAAGCTGACGTCGGGGGAGTTGTCGCGGCGGCAGGCGTTGATGGTGCAGTATTTGAGTCGGGGAGTGGACGATGTGGAGCGGATCGCGGATCATATCGAGAGTCTTTACGAGATCCGTTGCCGGCAGTTGAAAGTGCCGGGGGCGAAATTTGATGAGGCGACGGAGAGGGAATTTCGGGTGATGTTTGAGGAGGCGGAGAAGGTTTTGGAGGCGACGGCGGAATCACTTTCGCCGGAGACGGAGGATTTTGGGGAGACGGGGGAGCGGATTATCGAGACGCGCGACGATTATGAGGAGCGGAGTCTGGAGGCGATGGCGGCGGTGAACCGGCGGGTGGTGAATCGGGATTTGCATCCGATGATCGGGCTGTATTTCAGCGAATACGCGTCGGCGCTGGATCGGATCGTGAAGCATTGCAAGATGATGGCGCGGGAACAGCAGCAGCCGTTCTTCCGGATCAAGAGCGGGAAGATGTGAGGGGGCGAGGGGGTGGGAAGGTGGGAAGGTGGGACGGTCGGGAGGTCGGGAGGTGGAGTTAGGAGAGCCAGGAGGCGACTAGGGAGACGACGGGGGTCATGAAACCGGGTTCGTCGCCGTTTTGGGCCCAGTGGACGATGCGGAGGAGAGCGCCGAGAATGCAGACGATGGGAATGAAATAGCGGCTGAACGGGGAGGAGCTGCGAAAGAAGATGATCAGCCCGAGCACGAGAATGAGGACGATGGCGCCGTTTTCTATGACGTCCACCATCGGCATTCCGGTTAATATGTTCAGGTATTTGTCGATCATGATGATCCCGAGGTTGAAGCGAGAATGTAGCGAGGGGAAGCGGGGATGCCAGCTTTTGGTGGGTTAAAAAAGGGTGAAAATGTTTGGAAGTTAGAATGCAGAAGTTAGAAGGAAGAATGCGGAATTTAGGTGGGTTCCGGTTTTGGGGGGGATTCACCACGGAGGCGGAGGAAGGTACGGAGACTGAGGCTCGGGGGATTTTTTAACCACGGAAGACACGGACGGAGCGATAGCGGAGATGGCGAAGCTGGGCGCGGCTTTGGCTCTGAAGGGAGGGACCACAGATGGCCTAGCGGGGCGTAGCCGCAACCAAACTTGCTGGATGGAATTCACCACTGAGGCACGGAGGGCACGGAGCTTTGGCTCTGGAGGGTGGGACCACAGATGGCACAGATGGGCACA
>CAZJCL010000212.1:0-5570 GCA_964544025.1 uncultured Opitutales bacterium
GAGGCTCCGTTTTACACGCTTTCGCAGTCGCGGGAGATTTTGAAATTTATTTCGCAGACGCCGGAGGTTGAATTCGGGCGTCCGCTTCCGGTGCTGGACGACCGGGAGGAGCTCGGGGCGGCGATCGCGCAGGTGCGGCAAACGGTGGCGACGTTGCGGATTCGGGTGACGGACCGGCAGATCGAGGTGGCGCCGGACCGCGAATCGGCGGAGATGGAGGTGGAGGCGGTGGCGAATGTTTCGTGGATGGGCGAGCAGGGGGAAGACCGGCGGAGATTCGCGGTGACTTGGGTGAAGGAGGAGGGGGATTGGGTGATTCAGCGGGTGAGGCTGCTGGAAGGCGAGGAGTTGCCGGATGTGGAGTTGCCGTTTTGAGGGTCGGTTTTATGGCAGGAGCAGGATCCGGTAAAAGCGGCTGGAACCTTCCGGCGCGGGATCGAGAAAGTTCCCTTCGTTTCCGCCCAAGGGCAAGGCACTTTCGAGAAGAGTTACCCAATCCGTCAGATTTTCGGAGGCTTCGATTCGATAGGGCATTCCTTCCATGGAGGAGAAGCGGATGCGGAATCCGTTGCCGGTGAACTCCGTCGAATTCACGACGGGCCGGACCGGATCAACCGTTACCCGGAAGGTGGCCTCGACGATCCCGGCCAGGTTTCGGGCAACCACGCGGTAGGTTCCGGAATTATCGCCGGACGGGGACTCGATGACGAGCGTCGGTCCGTCGGCATCCTCAATGAGCGTGCCATCGCGGTACCAGGAATAACGCAGGTTGTCCCCTTCCGCGTCCGGCGAAATGAGAAGCGGTTGATCCGAGGCGGCGAAACGATTTCGGGGCGGATTCGGCAATGAAGGTTTCGCTCCGAGCGGAAGAATAAAAAGCTCCTGTCCAACGTCCGGGCGGTAGGCCGAGAAATAAAGATCGGTGCCGATTTTGTGAAGCTGGTTCGGCGCGGAGGCGGCACCGGGTGCTATGTTCGTCGCCTGAAAAGTGCCCTCTCGCGTGCCGTCCGTGATCCACAGCTCCGAGCCGCTTTCCGAGGTGCCGGCGACGAAGAAGACGGCTCCGTCGATTAAGGCGAAACCGTTGGGGGTGGAACTCCAGCCATCCGCGATCCGGCGGGTTCCGGTGGCGGTACCATCCGTTGTCCACAATTCGGCGTTCATGCCGAAGTAAAGGACGTCGTCCAGAAGCAGGTGACCGCCAAACGTTGATCCGTCACTGCCCGGCGTGAATTCGTAGAGCAGGTTGGTTCCGGCTTTCGTTCCGTCGCTTTTCCACAACTCCGCGCCGTGTATGCCATCGTTGGCCGTAAAGATCAGTTCTCCCCGAAGGTCTGCCCAAGGGGTAACATAGGAGTGCGACGAACCCGCTCGGATATCGCGAACCAACACGGTGCCGGCCGTTGTACCATCCGTCTTCCAAAGCTCCTGCCCGTGGACGCCGTCCAGGGCGATGAAAAAGACCGATTCGCCAACGCGTAGGAAATGCAATGGACTCGAACTGCCGCCAGGATGAATGTCTTTCAGGAGACGAACGCCGGATTCATCAAGTACCCACAATTCGGAACCGTTGCCATCGCTTCCATCCGCAACGAAAACCAGTTTGTCTCCAAGGGGCGTGACGTGTCTAACGAAGGACCAGCCGCCTGTATGGTCGCTCTCGACCGGAACCGTTCCCGCGCCCGTTCCGTCCGTTTGCCACCACCCCCAGCCGTTCTGATACGCGAGGAAGATCAGGCGGTCCCGTACGACGGCGAAATTTTGCGGGTTTGAACTGGTGTTTCCGGGACTCAAGTCGAGAACCATTTTCGTTCCGGCCTCCGTTCCGTCCGTGGACCACAGCTCCACGCCATGCACGCCGTCATCCGCCGTGAAGAACAGGATGCCGTTCAGTTCCTTCCGGTATAGAAGCAGGACTCCCGAGGAAGTCGGATGAATTTGTTTCACCAGTTCGGTCCCTTCATCGGTTCCGTTCGTTTTCCATAATTCGGTTCCATTCTCGCTTCTGACGCGGAAGAAGAGATCGTCGCCGAATTGGAACATTCCCCCGGGTTGACCGGGTATGGGCAACGGGAATGTTTCTTCCGGGGTTCCGTCGGTTCGCCAGGCGGAATAATTCGATCCTTCGTGGTTCACTGTAACCACCATGCGTCCGTTGATTGGGTGAAACGTGGGCTTAGAGCCAGCCGTGCCGGGGTTGATGTCTCGAAAAACGCGCGTTCCGGCGCCGGTTCCATCCGTCACCCAAAGCTCACGACCATGAATGCCGTCATCGGCGCTGAAGTAAAGTTCTCCTCCCAAGACCGCGGGATAGGTGGGTTCTGAACTCGCTTCGCCTTCGCGGATGTCTTTCACACGGATCGTTCCGGCTTCCGTTCCGTCGGTCTTCCATAGCTCCGCGCCGTTTTCATCGTCCCGCGCGGAAAAATAAAGGATGCCTTCGAAAACCGCCGGATGGATTTCCCCCGGATAAAGCGCTCTCCACGAAGCAAACTCCTTCACCAATGCCGTGCCTTCGTCCGTTCCGTCGCTGCGCCAGAGTTCGCGGCCGTTCAGGACAAGATACAGGTCGTTTTCAACGGTTGCGAGAGGGCGCATCGATAGCCAGCCGCCGGAGTTGAAATTGCGGACCATGATGGTGCCGGCTTCCGTTCCGTCGGATTTCCAGAGTTCGGTCCGATCAACGTCGTGAAGTATAAAATACAAGGTCCCGTTCAAGACGGCATAGGTTGATGGCCCCGGTGTTTCGCCTCCGAGCGAAAACTCCATGAATTTCACCGTACCGTCGCCAGTGCCATCGGTTTTCCACAATTCCTCGCGGTCGCGGGTTTGAGGATTGTAAACTTTAAAATAGACGAAATCGCCAGCGCTGAAAATGTTCCAGTAATTGCCGAACGGCACCGCCGCGACCTGCACGGTTCCTTCCGGCGTGCCGTCGCTTTTCCAAAGTTCAGGCGGATTCGTTCCCGCATCCCAGAAAAACACATTTTCCCGGTGACGCTCCATGCGGCTAATCTCGACGAATGTTTTCAGAAGGACCGGTTCTTCGTCCAAACCGCCGATTCGCCACAGTCCGCGAAACGGGGAGGATGTTGCGCCAAAGAAGAGAAAATCGTCCATGGCCACTTTTTCTCCATAACTGGCCATGACCATCGTCGTGCCTTCCTCCGTGCCATCGCTTCGCCACAAGCCCCTTCCCGTTAGTCCTAGGCCGGAGACGCCATCCTGAGCCATGAAGAAAACCTCATCGCCGACCGCCGCAAAACTGTGTGGAAACGATGTCGTTTCGCCGGGATAAATATCGCGTACCAGACGCGTTCCGTTCGCGGTTCCATCCGTTATCCAGAGTTCACCTCCGTGAATGCCGTCGTCCGCCGAGAAGTAGATTTTCTCATTGGCTTGGATCAGGTAACGTGTCGCGGAGCCAAAGCCGGTTTTGTTGAAATCCTTTACGAGCCGCGCTTCCTGGGCAGTCGCGCCGAGCGAGCCGAGGAGGATGGATCCGGTAATCAAGGTTGCCCTCGCGAACGAGGTCATTGTCTTGATAACGGCAGTATGCGGTGCGGGATTGCGGGAGGGGGAACAATTCATGATGCGGATCGGTGATGGGTTAATTGGGTTGCGCAGCCTCAAGATATTTTTCGACTGGGGACGTCAGCTTTGCCTTGGTTCTATCCCATGTGCGACGAAAAATCACCACTGGTGGAAAAAGGCGAAGTTTCACGTGTTGAAATTGGCTGGTTGATTCTCCCGCCTCGACGGCGATGCGATATCGTTTGGTTATAGGGAATTCGCTTGAGGGGAAAGGAGGTTACGCGCAGCCTTGGCGCATATGGCATTGTCGGGAGCGGCAGGGAAAGCAACGTTGAAGGAGGTTTGCGGATGGTTGGGTGGGGATTGTGCGGGCGGCGGGGAGACGCGGGTTTCAGGGGTGGCGTGTCGGGCGCGGGAGGTGCGGGCGGGGGATTTGTTCGTCGTGATGGACGAGTATCTTTCTTACAACACTTGGGAAACAGGGCGGTCGCATGTGGAGGAGGCGTTGGCGCGGGGGGCGGTGGCTTTGGTGACGGAGGAGGTTTTGGCGGATGTTGCGGTGCCGCAGATTTTGGTCGCCGATGCGCGGCGGGCGCTGGCGGCGGTTTCGCGGCGGTTTTGGAGGTGTCCGGATGAGGAGGTGGCGCTGATCGGCGTGACGGGGACGAACGGGAAAACGACGACGGCGCAACTTTGCGCGCACTTGTTGCAGCCGGCGTTCGGGAAAACGGCGAGTATGGGGACGCTGGGCGTTTTTTTGAACGGAGACAAAATCGAGGAGGGGGAATATACGACGGATTTGGCGCACGTGCAGTTTCGGCGTTTGCGGCGGCTGGCGGGCGAAGGCGTAGGGGCGGCGATGATGGAGGTTTCGTCGCACGCGCTGGCGTTGGACCGGGTGGCGGAGATGCGGTTTCGAGCGGCGATTTTGACGAATTTGACGCGGGATCATCTGGATTTTCATGGATCGGCGGAGGCTTACGGGGAGGCGAAACGGAAGCTGTTTCGGGGGCTGGCGGCGGATGGGATCGGGGTGATCAACGCGGACGATCCGGCGGCGCGGAGTTTCGCGGAGGTTTGTCCGGGGCGGGTGGTTTTTTACAGCGCGAATGGCTTCGCGGAGGCGGATGTGCGGGCGGAGGGGATCGACTGTTCGCCGGCGGGAACGCGGTTTGTGCTGGTGGCGGGAGGGCGGAGGTTTCCGGTGGCGAGTTCGTTGATCGGGCGGTTTCAGGTGGATAATATTTTGGCGGCGGCGGCGACGATTTACGGGCTGGGATTGGATTTGGAGGCGGCGCTGGAGCGGGTGGGGAGTTTCGCGCCGGTGCCGGGGAGGATGGAGAAGACGCGGTTGCCGAACGGAGCGACGGCGGTGGTGGATTTCGCGCACAATCCGGATGGACTGGCGAATTTGTTGGGGAATTGCCGAGGATTGGCGGAGGGGCGGATTCATCTGGTTTTCGGTTGCGGCGGGGATCGGGATCGGGGGAAGCGGGTGATCATGGGGAGGATCGCGGCGGAGGGAGCGGATGTTTGTTGGGTGACGTCGGACAATCCGCGAACGGAGGATCCGGAGCGGATCGCGGCGGATATTTTAGAGGGATTCGCGGGGGCGGATTTAGAGCCGCGAGTGGAACTGGACCGGGAAACGGCGATCCGGAAAGCGTACGCGGAAACGCGGGCGGGGGATTTGCTCGTGGTGGCCGGGAAAGGGCACGAGCGGTATCAGTTAATTGGGGACAAAAAGATTCCGTTTAGCGACGCGGCGGTGGTGGCGGGGTTGTCCGTTGCCGCACCGGGAAAGTGGTGAAACGATGCGGACGAGCGGCGCGGAATTTCAGCCGCGACGTCGTAGTGCGATGAAGAGGAAGACTCCGAACCCGGCCCAGAGGGCGTAGGTAGAGGGTTCCGGGATCACGCCCACCGTGCCGGTGTTGTAGAGGTTTGAGGTGTCCCAGGAGCGGCCTCCGCCGAGGGAAGGCAGGCTGAGGTCGTCGAACGTGCCGAGGGCGGTCACGAAGTCGAACAGTTGGAAG
>CAZJCL010000213.1:0-5538 GCA_964544025.1 uncultured Opitutales bacterium
GTTGTTGGTGTCGGGGGTGACGGGTGTCCAGGAATTGGGATGCAGGGTTTCGGAGGTTTCTATGGTGTAGATGATGTCGCCGGCGGCGGCGGCTTCGGGGTTTTTGGCGTAGGAGATTTGGTTATTGGTTAGCGTCGTGGTTGGGGTGTCGGATTTGTGGGGATTTAGACCGAGAGCGTATTCCATTAGATTGGGAAAACCGTCGCCATCGCTGTCGGCGTTGGGGGCGGGATCGATATTGTGGTTGTTGGCCCAGATTGCGAAATTTGTGGGGCTGGCAGGAGTGGAGGAGCCGAATACGTCGATTTCGCGGAATGCGGTTCCGCCGCCGCCGGGGCTCGGTTCGTAGCTGGAGGGGATGTCGAGGGGGAGAAAGCGGATGGCGTCGACGCTTCGGGCGAGAAACGCGGTCTCGGTGGGAATCGTGGTGATTTTGGTGGATCCGCCGAGATCAAGATTTCCCATCGGCTCGAAATCGTTGGGTACGGTGTAGAGTTTGGTGAATTCGGTTTCGCCGGTTTTTCGGATCCAGATTTCGTAGTGTTGCTGGAAAAGCGAGGCGTCGCGCCACGCGGCGATCGAGACGATGGAACTGATGTCGAAGCCGCGTCCGAAATCGCCGTTTCCGAGGAAAAATGTGGCGGAGCTTCCGGTGTCGGCGGCGAAGGCGATGGCGTTGGGAGCGGTGCCGACGGAGGTGGGGCCATGGAGGCCGTCGTTGAGGTTGGCGGGGGAGAAGGAGTCGGTTTGCTGCCAGCCGGAATAGATGCCGGGGAGGCCGTGGAGGAGGTCGCTTTCGCTGACGTCGTTGGAGAAAACGAGATCGATTCCGTGCGTGGTGCGGCGGTCGGTGTGGCTTTCGATTTGATGGATCACGGAAGTCGGGAGCGGCGGGGGAACATCGATCAGCTCGACGATGGCTTCGAACCAGGCGGCGGCCATTTTGTCGTAGCCGGTTTGGTTTGGGTGAACTTCGTCGGGCAAATCGGAAAACGGAACGGCGGCGCGCAAATCGAGGTAGGAAACGTGTTTGTTTTCGGCTGCGTAGGCGGCAACGAGGTCTTCGACGAACGGGTTGAATTCGCTGCGGATCAGCCGGTCGCGGCTGGTTTTGCGTTCGAGGAGGTTGGTGACGATGACGTGGGTGGAGGGGGCGAGCGTTGTGATTTTGTCGATCAAGGCATCGAGGCGGTCGATCGCGGTGGGGGTTTCGTAGTATTGCGTGAAATCGTTGGTGCCGATGTGGAGGAGGAGAATGTCGGGTTCGCCGATGAGGCCGAGCCACGTGTCGATGTGGTCGTGGACTTCGTCGATGCGCCAGCCGCGATGGCCGTCGTGTTCCGGATCGGGAAGCGCTTCGCCGTTTCCCGTGGAGGTGCCGACGAAATCGACGGAATAGCCGGCTTCGGTGAGAAGGGTGTGCAGTTTTCCGCGATATCCTCCCAAGCCGTCGGTGCCGCCGACTCCGTAGGTGATGGAATCTCCGACGGGCATGATGCGGATGGGCGGTTCTTTAGCGGAAATGGCAGAAAAGCTGGAATAAAGAGCGAGACCGACGAACGCCGCGAGCCGTAAGGGAATCTGTTTCATCCATCTCCTGTGGGTTCAGCTCAGGAGGTGGAAATCCCTCCCGATCATCTTTTCGAGTAGGATAGCGTATCGAGCGCGGATTGAAAAGTACAGTCGTGCTATAGTTTGCGGGCGGAGAACTTTTGATTGCCGGACCGTCGTGGGGAGGTTATTTGCCGTTTGGGGCGACGGTTATGTGGTAGAGGGTGTCGGGGGAGACGGCGAGGAGGTGGCCGCGGTGGGAACTTGCGTCGCGGAGGGCGGTAGTGCGGTTGTTTCCGCGGGGTCTCGGCGACGGCGCGAGGAGGGGGTATAGTTTTTTGTTGTTCGGGTGCAAGTAGGAGATCGTGTGGTGGTGGTTGCGTAGGAGCAGACCGGGGGCGTGCCAAGATCTTCCGTAGCCCCAGCCGTCGGGGGTTTGCCATTGGGCGGGGAATTTGGAGCTTCGGCTGACGAGAATTTCGGCGGCGTTTGTCGCGGGATTCAGTTTCATGATGAGCGGATGGGCGGTGATCAGGAAGTCGTTTCCGATTTGCTGCATCCAGACGAAATGTTCCTCGCCGTCCATGGCGGAGACCGTTTTGGAGAGAACCTCGCTGAGGACCGGCTCGATCGCTCCGGAGGCGGGTGAATAATAATGAAAACCGAGGCGCGGTCCGCGATTTGGCCGGAGCAGGTGGGCGCCGGTCGCGATGAGCAGCCGGTTTCTTTCGGGATCGCTGGCGACGGCCATCAGCGGGCGTCCGTCGAGCGGCATGTCGCTGTGGAGGCGGCGGTCGGAAATCAGCTCGCGGAAAGCGCGTTTGGCGACGTCGTATTCCAGGAGCCCGCTGGCGCGGTCGCCGCTCAGGAGATACAGGCGACCGTTGAGCGCGGTCATTTGGCGAAAGGTTGTGGTGGGCAAACCCGAGGATTCATCGGCGAGAAACGGTTCTTTTCCATCGGAGGGGAAAACGACGACGCCGGCACCGGAAACGCCGAGGTAGGCGTATTGGGAATCGCTGGCGAATAGCGGGCCGGTGACGAGAAAGGAACCGTAGGAGAGGGGGCCGGATCTTTCGGGTTGGAGGGGCGTTTGGAGGAGGGAGACGCGTTTCGGCAGATGCGTTTTGGAATCGAGCTCGGCCATGCCGACGCGGATTTTGTTTCCCGGCGCTGTCAGGGTGAAGATTAGGACCGGTTTTTCGCCCCAGGAATGGACGCTCCAGAAGGTTGGCGGCGAAGTTACTTCGTTCGGTTTGGCCGCCTGGAGAAGGTCGTGGGCGCTGAAAACTGGTTTGGCGGAGATGACCGGTTCGTTGGGATTAGTCGCGTTTTCAATGCCGGCGGCGGCGGCGATTTCGGGAAAATCGCGGAGCAGGCGTTCGCGGCTTTTTACGAGAGAAGCACCCGAAGTGTAGGTTAGATGAGATTTTTTGGTATTAGCGATTTGGGTTTCGATGACGGCGAGGGCGGCGGCGGGATCGCCTGCGGCGAGGAGAGATTGCTGGGTTGTTTCGGCGAGGGCTAGCATTTCGTACGGTTTTGTCGTCCCGAGAGTCCGCGCTTTGAAATAGATTTCTTGCAGGGCGTAGGCTATGAGGGCGGGTTCCCCGGTGGACGCGGATTCCTCGTTGAGACGGTAACGCAGGTAGATTATCCGGCTGCGAAAATGGTACGGGCTGTTGGCTATATCGGACCAGATTTCGTCTTTGGCGATTTGGATTGCGGTTTTCGCGGCTGAGGCGGCGGCGATTTTATCGGCTTCCCGATGAAATTCGGAGGTCGCCAGATGCGAGAGGTAACGAACCAGCGGATCGGGATCGGCGTTCAGCGTCGTGAGGAGTTGGAGGTATTGTTTTTTCGCGGGTTCATTGTCGACGTTTCTGGCGAGGAAGCCGATGGGATTCAGAGTTTCGTAAGCTGTTTCGAGCGTGCTTCCGGAATTCTTGATTTGTCCGCTCCGATACAAATCGACGCTTTCCTTGAATGCCCAGGCGGAGAGTCGAATTTCTTCCTCCGGATCCGAGGCGAGCAAATCGTAAAAATCGGCTGCGGTGCGGATGAGATCCTGTTCCACCTGAGGACATTGACCGTCGATCTTGCGGTGGTAGCGCTGGAAGAAGTCCCTGACGAGCCGGTTGTATTCCTCTTTCACCGCGTCGGGTGCTTTGATCAGGGGAGATTGATGGTCGCGGGTCGCGCCGAGAAGACGGGAGAAATTCGGGATGCCGCAGTCCCATCCCTCGGGAAGAAGTGGTTGGGTGAGAAACCATTCGGCGATCGCCAAACGCCGGAACCAGTCCGGGTCGGAAGCGACCATGATTGTCTGGATATCGCGACGGCCGGGAACCAGCGCGGCGGCGGCCTGAGTGAGTTTGGCGGATTTTTCCGGGTCGAAGCGTTTGTAGAGTTTTGCCTCTTTCAGGAGTTGATCGGCTTCCTCTTCCGGGGCGAGACGGGGAAGCGGTTGGGCGATGTTGAGTTGGGCAAGAAGTCGCGCGGACAATTCGCCGGCGATTTTTCCGATTTCGGACAATGGTCCGCGATGAGCGATTTCCGCCACGAGGTTTCCCTGTCGGCGAACCAGAAGGTGGGCGACGAGGTCGTTTCCCTCGATCCGGCTGGTGCCGGAAATCGAGAAGGCGCTGGCGAGGATGGTCGCTTTTTCGGAATGAAAGAAAGCGGTTTCTTCCCAAAGTTCGCGGGCTTGTTGTCTTTCCAGAACGATGAATCCGGGGGTCGCGCTCAGACGGTGTTCCAAGGCGACGCGGAGGGATTCGGCGGTCCAATCCCATTGGCGGGCGAGGTTTTCGCTGAGGATATCGGGAATGGCGATGAGGACGGGCGGATTTCCGGAAGCGGGATCGGCGGGAAAAAGTGCGGTGGAGATGTTGGGGGCAAATTCGCGCATCGCTTGCGCCGCGATTTGCGGGCGGGTGAGATCGAAGGTTTCGACGCCGCTGAAATAGAGAATGCCGGTGCTCGGATCGACGAGGCGGATACGAACGGCGACATTGGAGAGCTGCGGCGCGGAAGTGTTCTCGCCGTGCGACGCGGTGGCGATGTCCACGAAGGCGAGAACGTCTGCCGGGAGGAGTTCGTTGAAAACATTCCAATCGCGGGGCGCGATTTGACGTTCGCGGAGGATCGCATCGATTTCGGCGCGATCCAATAATACGACACCTGATTCCTCGCTTAGGGCGTTTTCGATGAGCGATGTTACCAGAGAACCGCCTGGTTCACCCGAATCCAGTGGAATGACGGCGACCTGAACAGTGGGTTTCGCCGCCAGCAAGAGTGGCGCGATCCAGAGGAGACTCGCGAGGCAAACGAAAGCCGATCGAAGGATCATTCGGTGCTTTGCGTGAGGCCAGTTCGAGGTGAATCGAATTAGGAAATGGCGGATGCGGCTTCGGCTTTCGATTCCGGGGATTCTTCCTCGCGCCGGGGGCGGGCGAGAATCCAGCCGAGGAGGAAGGTGACGGTGGAGCCGATGGGGGCGTACCAGGGCCAGGCGACCGTGCGGTGGAGGGTTTTGCCGGTTTCCGGGTGGAGGACGTCGACGTGAGCGTATTTCGCGAGCAGGACGATGCCGATGCATCCGGCGATTAGGGCGAGCGTTCGCAAGGAGAGGAGGCGGTCGCCTTGCGTGAGGCTCCAAATCGCGAAGATGGTTGTGCCGCCGGCGACGCAGGTCCAGAAGGTCCAGGCGTGTTCGTTGAACGGGCTGACGGCGAGAACGGCGAGAACGCCGAGGGGGGCGGAAAACATGAAGCCGGTGCCGTCGATGTTGAGGCGTTTGGCGAAGAATCCGAGAAAGAATCCGGCCATGAGTCCGCCGGAGACGAAGCCGGCCATTCCGAGCGCGAGTCCGAGAAGGTGCTCGAAGTAATCGGCGGCGGTGTGCATCGCGATGGCGAGAACGGAAAGAACGATGCCCCAGAAAATGACGAAGAGGCGGGAGACGAAAACGGAGCGTTTATCCTC
>CAZJCL010000214.1:0-2164 GCA_964544025.1 uncultured Opitutales bacterium
TAGCATCGGCGCTTCGCCGATGACTTCGTCTGGATTCGAGAAAAAATCTATTCATCAAAAAAAACGCGCGGCCCCTCAAAGCCGCGCGTTTTTCATTCCCCGATTCCCGCTCCCCAACTCCGCCCCTACAAAACCGCCCGCAATACCGCCTCCGCGATCACCACATGCCCATGCGGATTCGGATGCACCCGATCCGGCGCGATCGCCATCGGATGCTGATGCGCCAGCAACCGGTCAAACTCCCCCTGCACATCGACAAACCCGGCCCCTGTTTCCCCCGCCAACTCCGCCACCGCCTCATTATACCGGTCGCACATCGCCCGCATCGGCTCCTCCCGGTTCGGCTCCACAAAAAAACACCCCAACAACCAAATCCTCCCCACTCCCGCCCCCCGCGCCTCCTCGATCAACTTCCGGTAAATCCCCAAAAACTCCTCCAGCGGCACATGAAACTCCCGCAATTCTCCCGCCGCGAAATTCCGCGCCACATCGTTGATCCCGATCTTGATAAACAAATGGTCCGGCTTCTCCGCCACCACATCCCCCTCCCAACGCCGCTCCAAATCCCGCACCGTATTCCCGCTCACCCCCTTGTTCACAAACTTCAGCGTCAACTCCGGCCGTCGCGCCAAAACCGCCGCCCGCAAAAAATTCACCCACCCCTGCCCGAACGGCGGGAATTGACCCGTCCGCCCCGCATCCGTAATGCTGTCGCCAATGAATAAAAGCGTCTGGCCGGATTCCAATTTCATACCATCGTTTCCACAACAACCGCCCCGGAACCGCAACGCCCAATTCCACCCCCAAGACAACAGTAAAATCTCCAACCCTTCCCCCCGATCCCAAGCCACTGCCGCAAGTAACAAAACATCTGTGCCCATCTGTGACATCTGTGGTCAACCCTCAGAGCCCAAGCTCCGTGTCCTCAGTGCCTCCGTGGTGAACCCCCTTCCCCTCTCAAATCCCGGAGTCCGAACCCAATGATCGGCTTCCAAGACGAAAACCGCGCCCCCGCCGCCCCGCCGAACCTCCGCCGCCAAGTGGAACCGCTCTTCTCCCCCGGCGGCGAACTCCAGCAAATCCTCGACCTCGAACACCGCCCCCAACAGGAGAAAATGGCCCTCGCCGTCGCCGAAAGCATGCAGGCCTCCCAGCCGCTCCTCTTCGAAGCCGGCACCGGCGTCGGAAAAAGCCTCGCCTACCTCCTCCCCGGCATCGTCCACGCCGTCGCTCAGGAACGCCCGTTCCTCGTCTCCACCGCCACCATTTCCCTCCAGGAACAGATCCTCAACAGCGACCTCGCGATCTGCCGCAAGCTGTTCTCCTCCATTCCCCGCCTCCAGCACTGCGCCGATTTTCGCGCCACCCTTCTTCTCGGAAAATCCAACTACCTCTGCCCCACCCGCCTCAGCCAAGCCGTCGCCACCAAAGGCGATCTCTTCCCCACCTCCGAGCAGGACGAACTCCAGCGCATCATCGAGTGGTCCTACAACACCAAAACCGGCCTCCGCCAAGAACTCACCCCCGCCCCCATGGGCACCGTCTGGGAATGGGTCAACGCCGATTCCTCCGCCTGCAACCGCCGCAACTGCGCCCCCGAAAACTGCCATTACCAACGCGCCAAAGCCGCCCTCCAGCGCGCCCACCTCATCATCATCAACCACAGCCTCCTTTTCGCCCTCGTCGGCGCCGGAATGCCCGACGCCTTCAAACCGCCCGGCGTCCTCTTCGCCCGCGATTTCCTCGTCCTCGACGAAGCCCACACCGTCCCCGCCATCGCCACCGACCACTTCGGCCTCCGGCTCAGCTCCTACGGCCTCGACCGCCTCCTCAAATCCCTCTACAACCCCCGCACCAAACGCGGATTCTTCACCCGCTACGGAAACCCGAAACACGCCCACCTCGTCGCCAACGCCATCGAAGCCGCCGATTCCTTTTTCCAATTCATCCGCGAACGCCTCCTCCACGCCCGCCCCGAAGTCCGCCTCCGCCACCCCGACTGGTGCGAACCGACCCTCTCGCCCCCCCTCCGCGCCGTCGTCGACGCCGCCGGAGAACTCGCCGACCGCATCGAGGAAGGCCCCGCCCGCAGCGAAATGATCGACCAGCGAAACCGCCTCAAAAGCTACTACACCGGCATCAACGATTTCATCTCCCTCACCGC
>CAZJCL010000214.1:2264-5522 GCA_964544025.1 uncultured Opitutales bacterium
ATGCGCGTCTACGTCGCCCGCGACGTCCCCCTCCCCACCCGCGACCAAGCCCAACTCTCCCTCGGCGCCCTCGCCGATTACATCCTTTTTTGCATCGAAAAAGTCGCCGGCGGCACCCTCGTCCTCTTCACCAGCTACAGCGATCTCCAAAAAACCGCCACCCGCGTCGCCCCCGCCCTCGCCAAACTCGACCGCCCCCTCTTCCTCCAAGGCGCCGAATTCTCCCGCACCGAAACCACCCGCCGCTTCAAACACGCCCAAAACGCCGTCCTCTTCGGCACCGACAGTTTCTGGACCGGCGTCGACATCCCCGGCCCCGCCCTTTCCCAAGTCATCGTCACCCGCCTCCCCTTCGAAAACCCGACCCATCCCGTCGCCGAAGCCAAATGCGAATGGATCCGCGACCACGGCGGAAATCCGTTCAACGAATACACCCTCCCCGCCTCCCTAATCAAATTCCGCCAAGGCATCGGCCGCCTCATCCGCAAAAAAACCGACCGCGGCATCGTCACCATCCTCGATTCCCGCGTCCTCGCCAAAGCCTACGGCCGCCAATTCCTCGCCTGCCTCCCCGTCGAAAACTACCAAGTCATCACCCGCGAAACCCGCCCCCGCCTCTTCCGCGAGCCATAACCCCTCCTTCAGAGTCCCAAGGTACAACTTCCCTTCCCACCTTCAAACCTTCCCACTCATCCACCCAACTCCACCACCACCCGCAAAAACCGCTTCCCGTTTTCCCCTCCCAGCGGCACGGAATCCCGCACCGTCACCGTCTCCACCACCCCGTCGCTTTCCCGCGAAACCTCATGATCCGGCGAAAGACGAACCCAGTCCACCAGATCCGCCGACGCCTCCGCAAACAGTGTCACATCCGTCGCACCAGCTCTCTTCTGAAAAGTGATCGTCAAATAATCGCCCGTCTCGTCCGCGATGTTGAATCTCCCGATCCCTTCCCACGGAAGCCCGCTCCGATCCGGCGACCTCGCGTCCAGCCCAAACACATAACGCAACAAATTCGGCACGCCGAACCCGCCAGGATCCGCCGCCGCACCCGAAACTTCCGGATCTTCCAACTCCGCCTCCGAAAAGCCCTCCTCCTCCAACCACGCGAAATACTCGTCCAAAATCGTCAGAAACGCCGCCCGGCTCAGCGACGTTCCGCCGGCATTCGAAACCGCCACCCGATAAACTCCCGCGTCTCCCCGCCCCACATTCGGAATCGTCAACAACTCCGAAACCTCCCCAAACGGCTCGCCGTCCTTCTGCCATTGAAAAACAACCGGAGTCGCACCAGCCGCGGCCGAAACCGAGAAACCCGCCTCCTCCCCCAGTCGCAAATACACGGAATCCGGATGCTCCTCAATCACCGGAAGTTTCGGCGCAGTCAAAACCGTCCCAAACGCTCCGACCGCAATAAATTCATCCGGCCCCTCCGCGATATCCGCCAACCAACCGTGCGACTCCAAACGAAAATCGTGGTTGTAAAACGGAGGGTGGCCATACCCTCTATACACCTCTACCACATACGGCGCATCCGGCAAATCCTGTTCATGCCATTCCTCCCCGTCGTAAGAAAGCCAAACCGCCCCATCCCAACCGACCGCCACGAAATTCCCGCCCCCGATTATCCGCCGGATATCCGGCAACGGCACCTCCCGCTCCTCCCAATTCTCCCCGTCGAAAGACACGACAATTTTCCCCGCCTCCCCCGCCGCGACAAACCGCCCCTGCGCATAAGCCACCGACCGAAGCGTCAAATCCCGCTGAACATACCGAAGATCCCAATTTTCTCCATCGTCCTCGGAAACGTAAATCGTCCCATGATAACCGACCGAAACCCAAACGCCTCCGGCAAACGCAACGCCCAAACGGGTAATCCTCGAAGCATACAAATCGGGAGCAATCGGCGGACTGTCCCCGGGACCCTTTCCGACCGGCCACCACATTTCTCCATCCAACGATCTCCGAATCGTTCCGTTCAACCCGACCGCCACCACCGCCGCCGGACTCGCCGCCACCGCCGTCAATAACCTGTCGCTCCCCGATTCCCTCTCCGCCCACTCCAGCCCGTTTTCCGAAATCCAAATCTTACCGCCGCCGCCAACAGCCACGAATTTCTCCTTCCAATACGTAACGCCGGTCGCGCCCGTATTTTGGACCAACGTCCATTCCTCCGCATTCAGCGAATGCAAAATTCCGCCGTTATCCGAAACGGCAACCAATCCCGAATCGCCAACCGCTACACCGACAAGCGAAAGATCGTATCCATCCACCTCAGCGGTCCGAGGAAAAGAAACCTCCTCCCGGGGACTCGTCCATTCCCAATTCTGCTGGGCCGCGAGAACCCCCGGAAAAAGAAACAAAAGAAAAACGCGAAAGAAAGAAGCCTTCATAAATAACCTTTCTCAAAGCGGACGGGGATCAATGACGCCAGTACCTAAAAAACGAACAAGTGCTCCCAGATTTGTATGCTTATTGGCATCGTCCAAACTTCGAGTCGTGACATGTCCGCCCACGTGAAGTGAGTTGATATAACCAGAGGGCTCACCCTCGCCCGAACCGGATCCGAAATTTCGTGGATGGGAAGGAATGGTTGGCGCGCTGCCCGGCGGGAAGATGGAAAATCCGAAATCCATCAAAATCGGCATAAGTGGATTCGAATAAACATGGGTGTTCGTCCAGTTGGCCCTCGTCCACGAATCTGGCGGACTATCGTGTTCGACAATCCACGTAGCCAAAAAACCGACATTCGTCGCAACCGCTCCAGGTTCCGGATGAGGATAGCTTCCCTGAGACGGACAATAAAGCGGACTCCACGACTGAAGATACCCGGCATCACCATATCCGTTGGGACGACCGACAAGATATCCGACTCCGCGAGCGTCGGAATTGGGATCTCCGCTGCCGACGTTGGTGTAAAACATAGACACAGGGTTTCCCGGCGTCTGCCCAAGCACCACCGGTGGAAACTGCCCCTCATTATCCGCCGCATAATACCGCAACGCCGCGCCCACCTGATGCAGATTGCTCCGGCATTTCGCCAAATCCGCTTCGAAGGTCGCCGACCGATACGCCGGAACAACGACGGCCAACAACAGGCCGCCAATACCAATCGCGATAAGCAATTCCACGAAAGAAATCCGGCGAGGAGGAGGTAAGGGTAGATCGCACATAATCAGATAAAGCTAAGAACGGCGGAAAGGTAACAACCACTTCTTATCACCAACTTTTTCATACTGCACTCCGCCAATCTGAATT
>CAZJCL010000215.1:0-5512 GCA_964544025.1 uncultured Opitutales bacterium
ACGGCGGCGAGTTCGGGGAGGGTGGGGGAGATGAAGAGGGAGACGAGGAGGCGGCCGTTGGGGAGGAGGCGGGATTTCCAGTGTGGGAGGATGGCGGCGGGGTTGGCGGTCCATTGGAGGAAACTGGTGGAGAAAATCCAATGGGCGGATACGGCGGGGAGGTTGGCGGCGTCGGCGGTTTGCCATTGGGCGGCGGGGACGGAGCGGCGGCCTTGGGTGACCATGGCGGGGGAGGCGTCGGTGGCGAGGACGGGGCCGTTCCAGGGGAAGAGGTGGCGGGTGAAGAGGCCGGTGCCGGCGGCGATTTCGAGGGCGGTGCCGTGGCGGTTGCTGGGGAGCCATTCGGCTAGCCATGCGGCGGCTTCGCGCTGGATGAAGGCGGCGGATTCGTAGGTGTGGGCTTTGCGGTCGAAGCTTTCCATGTCAGCCGTCGCTTTGGGTTTTCCAGGCGAGGAGAAGCGGGCGGGGGTCGTGTCCGGCGTTTTCGATGAGCTGGATGCGCGGTTCGAGGGCGTGGATTTTTTCGGCGTCGAGGAGCGGGTCGGATTGGCCGAGGAGGGCGGTCCAGTTGGGCGGGAGCGTGGGCGGGGTTTGTTGGGTGGATAGGATGTCGAGGCCCCAGAGGAGGTCTTCGAGCGGATAGGGGAGTTCGGTGGGAGCGGGAATGGGCAGGTTGGCGCGGGTGTGGAAATCGGCGAGGGCGGCGAGGGGATCGCGTTGGATCCAGCGGGCGAGGTAGCGGATTTGGGTGGAGCGGATTTTGCCGCCGAGGTTCATTTCGCTGGTGTACCCGAAGAATGGCGACAGGAGAAGGGCGGGGAACGGGATTTGGTGTTGGTTTTGGAGAAGGAGAAATGCGCCGAGGGAGAAGCCGGCGACGCGGTCGAAACGGGTCCAGTCGATTTCCGCGAGGAGGTCGGGGCGCGGGGGGAGGATGTGGTGGCGGTCGGCGGGGAGGGCGTCCGACGCGATTTTTTGGAGCCATTCGGGAGGAAGGCCCCAGCCGCCGATCCAGAGCCAGTTTTTCATGCGGGGATGGCGGCGGAGGCGTTGCGGAGGGCGGTGAGGAGGCGGGTTTGTTCGGGTTCGCCGAAGGTGCGTTGGAGGGAGATGCGGAGGCGGCTGGTGCCGGCGGGGACGGTGGGAGGGCGGACGGCGCCGACGAGGATTCCGGATTGGCGGAGGTGTTGGGCGAGGGCGAGAGTGCGTTGGGCGTCGCCGATGAGAATGGGAATGATGGGAGAGTCGCCGTCGGGGGCGTTCCAGCCGGATTGGCGGAGTTGTTCGCGGAATCGGCGGGATGTTTCGCGCCAATGGGGTTGGGTGGGGGCGAGGTCGCGGATGCGGTCGATGGCGGCGGACGCGGCGGCGGCGGCGATGGGGCTGAGGTAGGTGGAAAAGATAAATTCGGCGGCTTCGTTGGTGAGGAATTCGCGGAGGGCGGGATCGTGGAAGAGGGTGTAGGCGCCTTGGGAGCCGAGGGATTTGCCGAGGGTTCCGACGAGGATGTCGATTTCGGGGACGGTGCCGGTTTCGGCGGCGAGTCCGGAGCCGTTGGGACCGAACCAGCCGGTGGCGTGGGCTTCGTCGACGATGAGGCAGAAGGAGTATTTTTGTTTTAGGTGGGCGAGGGATTTCAGGTCGGGGTAGTCGCCGTCCATGCTGAAGACGGATTCGGTTACGACGAAGGTGACGCGGTTTTCGGTGGTGTGTTGGGCGAGAAGGTTTTCGAGGTGGGCGAGGTCGTTGTGGCGGTAGCGGACGAGGCGGGCGCCGCTTTGGAGGATGCCGTTGACCATGCTGTTGTGGATGAGGCGGTCGGCGAGAACCAAGTCGCCGGGGCGGGGAAGGCGGCTGAGGAGGGATTGATTCGCGGCGTATCCGCTGTTCCAGACGAGGCCGTGGGGGAAGCCGTGCCAGTCGCGGAGTTTTTCTTCGAGATCGCGGTGGGGGAGTTGGTAGCCGGAGATGAGGGGGGAGGCGGAGGCGGAGCAGCCGTGGCGGCTGGCGGCGTTTTGGGCGGCGGCGATGACGGCGGGGTCGCGGGCGAGGGCGAGGTAATCGTTGCTGGCGAGATTGAGGATGGCGGGGTCGTTTTCCCAGACGCGGAGGGAGCGGCGGAGGCCGGCGGAATCGCGTTCGGCGAGGGAAGATTGGATGCGTTCGCTCAGGCCGGAGGGAATCATGCGAGGAGGAAGGCGAGGGATTTTTCCGGTTCTTCGGGGGCGGTTTCGTTGAAGCGTTGGGTGCCCCAGATGGGGAGGTTGGCGCGGGCGATTTCGCGGCGGTTGATGCGGCGGGTTTCGGCGGTTTGGGGTTGGTGTTCGTTGAGCCAGATGCCGGCGGGGAGGTTTTGGGCGGCGGCGTAGGCGGCGGTGAGGCGGGCCTGGTTGATCGCGCCGAGGCGGTCGGGGATGGTGAGGATGACGCGGTCGGCCTGGATGGCGGCGGCGAAGTCGGACCAGTCGGCGTTGTTGGGATCGATGGGAACGGCGATGCCGCCGGCGCCTTCGACGATGCGGAGATCGGCGGGGGGGAGGTTTTGCCAGGCGTTGAGGAGGAGGGGGAGGTGGAGCGGTTTTTCTTCGGCGGCCGCGGCGGCGAGGGGAGCGGCGGGGAGGCGGAATTTGGCGAGGGTGAAGGCGGCGGTTTGGGGGAGGTGGGCTAGGTTGGCGGCTTCGTCGGCGTCGCCGGGTTCGTTTTCGGCGCGTCCGGTTTCGACGGGTTTTATGATTTGGATGGAGGGGAAATGCGGCGCGAGGAGGCGGGCGATGGCGGCGGTGACGCGGGTTTTGCCGATGCCGGTGTCGGAGCCTGTGACGAAGAGGACGCGCATGGGAAGCGGACGGTTAGGAGCGCGTCGGCGAAGTCATCGGCGAAGCGCCGATGCTACGATGGGATGGTTTTGCCGGCATGGGCTTTATTCGGTGGCGCAGGCTAGCTCGGCGGATTCGGTGCCTTTGCGGTGGTATTCGCGGGCTTCTTTGGGGTCGAGGGGGTGGAGGCCGAGGCGGCGGAGGAGTTGGAGATCCTGGGAGCGCTCGGGGTTTGGCGTGGTGAGGAGTTTTTCGCCGAGGAAAATGCTGTTGGCTCCGGCGACGAAACAGAGGGCTTGCAACTCTTGGCTCATCGCGGTGCGTCCGGCGGAGAGGCGGACGATGCTGCGGGGCATGACGATGCGGGCGGTGGCGATAATGCGGACGAATTCGAACGGATCGACGGGGGCCTGGTCGGCGAGGGGGGTGCCTTCGACGGCGACGAGGGCGTTGATGGGAACGGAGTCGGGTTGCGGGTCGAGGTTGGCGAGTTCGGCGAGCATTTTTAGGCGGTCTTCGATGGTTTCGCCGAGTCCGAGGATTCCGCCGCTGCAGACTTCGAGTCCGGCGCGGCGGACGTTTTCAATGGTTTGGAGGCGGTCGTCGTAGGTGCGGGTGCTGATGATTTCGGGGTAGAATTCGCGGGAGGTATCCAGATTATGGTTATAGACGGCGCAACCGGCGTCCTTGAGTTTCGCGGCTTGGTCTTCGCGGAGCATGCCGAGGGTGCAGCAGACTTCGAGGCCGAGGGAGGAGACGCCTTCGACGGTTTTGAGGACGGAATCGAATTGGGGGCCGTCGCGGACGTCGCGCCAGGCGGCGCCCATGCAGAACCGCGATGCGCCGCCGGCTTTGGCTTCGCGGGCTTTGACGAGGATGGAGGCGGTGTCCATGAGCGGCTCGGGGTCGAGGTCGGAGTTGTTGCGGGCGGATTGGGGGCAGTATTTGCAATCTTCGGGGCAGCGGCCGGTTTTGATGGATTGGAGGGTGGAGAGTTGGACGCCGGCGGGATCCTGGTAGCGCTGGTGGATTTCCTGGGCGCGGAAGATCAGGGTGGTGAAGGGGAGATTGTAGATGTCGCGGATGGTTTCGAGAGTCATAGGGAATTTTGGATTTTGGATTTTGGATTTTGGATTTGAAATTGAAATTGATGTAGGGTTTCGTTGAGGGCGGTGAGGGTGCGGGTGGTTAGGAGGTGAATTTCTTCTTTGGAAATGGCGATGGGGGGGACTAGGAGGAGGGTGTCGCCGAGGGGGCGGAGGAGGAGGCCGTGTTGGCGGGCGGCGAGACAGACTTGGAGGCCGACGCGGTCGGCGGTGGGGAAGCGGTTGGGAGAGGTGGCGTCGGGGACGAGTTCGATGGCGGCGGCGAGACCGCGTTGGCGGATTTCGGCGATGTTGGGGTGGTGGGCGAAGGTTTCGCGGAGGGATTGGCCGAAGTGGGCGATGGTTTCGCGGAGTTGGCCGGAGGAGATGAGTTGTTCCAGTTTTTGAATACTGGCGAGGGAGACGGCGGCGGCGAGGGGATTTCCGGTGAAGGTGTGGCCGTGGAAGAAGGCGCGGTATTCTTCGTAGGGGCCGAGGAAGGCTTCGTAAATCGGCTCGCGGACGACGGTGGCGGCGAGCGGGAGGTAGCCGGCGGTGAGGCCTTTGGCGAGGCAGAGGAAATCGGGGACGATGTTTTCTTCGGCGCAGATGAGCATGGGGCCGAGGCGTCCGAAGGCGACGAAGACTTCGTCGAGGATGAGGTGGATGTCGTGGGCGCGGCAGAGTTGGGCGACTTTTTGGGCGAAACCGGGCGGTTGTTGTTTCATGCCGGCGGCGCCTTGGACGGAGGGTTCGAGGATGAGGCAGGCGGTTTCGGGGGCGATGCGGGCGAGGAGGTTTTCGAGGGCGGCGAGACTGGTTTCGGAGTTGGCGGAGAGGATTTGGTGGGCGAGTTCGACGCAGGTGGGGGCGGGGAATTTTTCGACGGGGAAAAACCAGGGGCGAAAGCGTTCGTGGAAGA
Source organism: uncultured Opitutales bacterium (assembly GCA_964544025.1). Classification (GTDB taxonomy): domain Bacteria; phylum Verrucomicrobiota; class Verrucomicrobiia; order Opitutales; family T3Sed10-336; genus CAZJCL01. The sequence goes on from CAZJCL010000215.1 coordinate 4,824, forward strand.
TGCCGGAATCGCCGACAGCCATGGTGCCGAAGGTGTCGCCGTGGTAGCTGTTGCGCATGGAGATGACTTTGCGCTTTTCGGGGCGGCCGGTGAGTTGCCAGAATTGAAAGGACATTTTGAGGGCGATCTCGACGGCGTTGGAGCCGTTGTCGCTGAAGAAGCAGCGGTTGAGATCGCCGGGGGCGAGGGTGGCGAGTTTGTGGGCGAGTTCGGCTCCGACGGGGTGGCTGAGGCCGAGCATGGTGGAGTGGGCGATTTTGCCGGCTTGGTCGCGGAGGGCGCGGTTGAGGTCGGGGTCGTTGTGGCCGTGGACGTTGGTCCAGACCGAGGCGGTGCCGTCGAGGTAGCGGCGTCCGTCGGTGTCGGTGAGCCAGACGCCTTGGCCGGAAGCGATGTGGAGGGGGGGCAGGGCGAGGTACTCGCTCATTTGGGTAAACGGATGCCACGCGTGGGAGCGATCCCATGCGTGCAGGGTGTGACTGTGGCTGCTTGTTTCCGTTACCATTTCCGTTGGGGAGGGAATGGTAATTTGGGGCGAATGTTAAGGCAAAAGTTTTTGGGGGTTAACGAATGGGAGGCGGGGGCACGGAATGGTAGGAAGTGGGAGGTAACCACTAATGGACACGAATGGATGGGGGAGGGGAGGGATTTTAACCACGGAATACACGGAAAGGAAGGGGTAAGGGATT
>CAZJCL010000216.1:0-5495 GCA_964544025.1 uncultured Opitutales bacterium
AGGTTGCGGGCGAAGTGGGTGCGGAGGGGGGCTAGGTCGGGGTCGGAGAGGGAGAGGGTTTGGCAGTCGGGGTGGAGGGAGATGGCGGTGGTGAGGCGGGTGGCGGATTCGGTGAGTTTTCCGAGTTGGGCGGCGTAGCAGGCGAGGTTGAATTGGATGATCGGCTGGGCGGGGTGGATCGTTTCGGCTTTTTGCAGAATGCGGCGGGCGGAGCGGAGGCTGACGGCGCGGCGGGTGGCGTAGGCGTAGTGGATCCAGGCTTGGACGTCGTGCGGTTCGCGTTCCACGATCTGGCGGGCGCAGCGGCGCATGGCGCGCCAGTCTTCCACGGCGGAGTGGATTTCGACGCGGAGGCGGAGGACGGCGGGGGAAGAGGCGAGTCGGGCGTCGATGCGGGCGAGTTCGGCCGCGGCTTCGCGGAGCATGCCGAGTTGGAGGTAGCCGCTGGCGGAGGAGAGATGGGCGTGGGAACTCATGTGAAGGAGGATGAAAATGGGGGCGGGGGAAGGAAGGCAATTTCTTTTTCCGGGGCGGACGTGGGCAATTCGTGAGCGGGTGGATTTGGGGATTGAGTGGCGGGAGCGGGCATTTTCGGTTACGTTCTGCGGGGACGCGAGTTGAAGGGAAACGGGAGAAACTTTTATGGGCCAAGAGAGGAAATCGGTGGAGGATCGAGAGGCGGGGCAGGACGATTCGTTATTCGAGTGGCGCAGGAGGAATGTATTGCAGGGGTGGACGCTGGGGTTTCTGGCGATCTTGTTGCTGTTTTTTCTGGTGCTGTTGTGGAAGGCGGTGCCGGTGTTGCTTTTGTTGTTCGCCGGGGTGTTGATCGCGGTGGCGCTGCGGTTTATGAGCGACAGTTTCAGCCGTTTGACGCGGATTCCGCCGCGCTGGTCGTTGGCGATCGTGTTGGTCGTGCTGGTGGTCGGGATCGGGGTCGGCGGGTATTTGATGGCACCGTCGATTTACGCGCAGACAAGCGAACTGGCGAAGGATTTGCGGGAATCGGTTTCGACGCTGGAGGAAGGTTTGCGGTCGACGCCGGTGGGGCAATTTGTGTTGAGCCGGATTCGGGGGTTGGAGGACGCGGTGGGGGATTCGTCGGATATTTGGGGCCGGGCCGCGGGGATGTTCACCACGACTTTTGGAGCGATTGGCGGACTTTTTCTGACGTTGGCGGTGGGAGTGTTTTTGGCTTTCGATCCGGCGTTGTACCGGCGGGGGATTTTGCGGCTGGTGCCTTTGCAAAAGCGGTCGCGGGCGGGGGAGATTCTGGATCGGCTCGCTTACGTTTTGCGGTGGTGGATCGTGGGTCAGTTGATTTCGATGGTGTTTTTGGCGGTGTCGACGTGGTTGATTCTTTGGATTCTGGGAGTGCCGTTGGCGCTGGTATTGGCTCTGTTGGCCGGGTTGTTGACCTTTATTCCCTATCTGGGGCCGATCATCGCGGCGGTTCCGATTGTTTTGGTGGCATTTGTGGAAAGTCCGACATTGGCGATGTATGTGCTGATCGCGTATCTGGTTATCCAGAATTTGGAGGGGAACGTGTTGATTCCGATTATTATGCAGCGGACGGTCGAATTGCCTCCGGTATTGACGATCGTGGCACAGGTTCTTCTTGGCGGGATTTTCGGGTTTACGGGGATTTTGCTGGCAACGCCGTTGATGGCGGTCGGGCTGGAGCTGATCAAGATGATCTATGTGGAAGATGTTTTGCGGGATGATTTCGAACAGCCGGTGGAGCGGCCGGTGGAACATCCGGTGAAGGCGGCGACGGATTGACGTGGCGGTTTGACGCGGGGACGTTTGGATTCTTGCGCTTTGGATGGAGGGGCGTTTTGCTTTGGAAATATGGCCATCGTTTTGATAACAGGATCCAATCGCGGCATCGGGCTGGCGCTGGCGCGGGAGTTTTTGCGTCAGGGGGACCGGGTGGTGGCGACGGCGCGCCGGCCGGAAAAGGCGGCGGAATTGCGGGAGTTGGCGGAGGAGAGCGAGGGGATGCTTTCGGTGGAGGCGTTGGATGTGGGGGATCAAGGATCGGTGGACCGGTTGCGGGATGTGGTGGAAAAGAAGTGGGGGAAACTGGATATTTTGGTGAACAACGCGGCGGTGTTTCCGGAGAATGGGGACGAGACGCTGGAGGAGTTGGATTTGGGCTTTTTCGATGCGGCGTTCGCGACGAATGTGGTCGGGACGGCGCGGGTGACGCAGGCGTTTTTGCCGTTGCTTCGGGCGAGCGGGGAAGGGCGGATCGCGAATATTTCGTCGGGGGCGGGATCGATTACGGACAAGACGGATTCGCGTTATTATTGTTATTCGGTTTCGAAGGCGGCGCTGAACCAGTTTTCGCGGGCGTTGGCGGCGCAGTTGAAGCCGGAGGGAATCGCGGTGGCACCGATCACGCCGGGCTGGGTGAAAACGGAGATGGGCGGGGAGAACGCGGAACTGACGCCGGAGGAATCGGCGGCGAGTTTGGCGCGAACGATCAAGAAACTGACTTTGCGGCAAAGCGGTCTGTTTCTGGACCGGCACGGAAGAAGCGGAGTGTATAACTGGTGATGGCTGAAAATCTTGAGAACAATTTGCCGGAGAATCCGCCGCCGGAACCGGGCCGGTTTCTGAAGCTGGAGCCGCATTTTTATCTGCTTTGGCTGGTGCTGTGGGTTTTGGTGACGGTGAAGGTATTGGCGATCCGGGGATCGGCGGCGGGGGATTTGGCCTTCGTGGCGATCTTCGGGGTGATCATGTTCGGGGTGCCGTATTTGGCGGCTTGGGCGGTGTGGCGGTTCTCGGGGAGGGACGTGCGGAAGGCGGAGTTCGCGTTTTTGGCGGTGTCGGCAGTCGTTTTTCTGATTCCGACGATTACGCTTTATCGGGAGGGATTCGCGGCGGTCGGTTAGGCAAATTCAGCACTTGGGCCGCGGTTTAACCACGAATAGACACGAATAAACGCGAATAAGGGATTTGCGAAGACGGCTCCTGAAAGATGCCGCTTACCCAATGAGCGAATGCAATTACCAGCGTTAACGGGGATCTTTGAAGAGATCGAGGAAACGGTCCTCGTAGGCGGGGAAGATTTTAAGGCGGTCGAGCTCTTGTTTTAAGCGGTAGGCGCGGGAACGGTCTTGGCGGGCTTCGGCGAAAAGGGTTTCGATGCGCTGGTGGTCGGCGGGGGAGAGGCCGGGTTCGCTGTTTTCGGGTTCGTCTTCTTCGGGCGGAGGAGTTTCGAAATTGGACTGGCTTTGGCCTTCGAGGGATTGGACGGATTGTTGGACGCGTTCGATCAGCTCCTCGAGTTTTTCTTCGACTTGCTGGCCTTGGTGTTCGAGTTCGGTGAGGTCGAGATCGCAGCCGGAAAGTTTGCTGAAGGCTTGAAGGACGGCGTGGGAACCTTTGGGAAACGGGAGCTGGGGGAAGAAGTGGGGCATTTCGCCGAGGAGACAGCCGCCGCGCATGCCGCTTTCGGCGGCCATTCCGAGGAGGACGCCGTTGAGGCCGGTGATTTGGCCGTCCTCGATGATTTCGAGTCCGAGATTCGTGAATTTTTGGAGCGTATCCGCATCGATCGCGGCACCGAAGACGCGGGAGGGATCGCGGGGGCGCATTTCGGCGGCCATGGCGGCGAAGGTGAAAACGTGGTGGACGCCAATGTTGCGGACGTATTCGAGAAGTTGACCGCAGAAGGCATCGCCTTTGGTGGGCGGCTGGGCTTCGCCGATGAAGACGATCAGATCGTGTTTGCCGCGTGGATCTTTGCCGAGGAAAAGGCGGCTGCGGGGGAGGCGGGCGAGTTTGATGAGGCCATTTTTCACTTCGACGCTGTCGAGCTCGAAAAACTCGCGGGCGGGGAATTCGGCGAGTTGGTGCATGCCGAGTTTTGCCATTAGGTAGTAACTCGCGCTGATGCCGACGGCACCCATTCCGGGCCAAGCGGCGACGAGCCAGGGGGATTTCAGGTTTTGGGTGTGCGGCATGGGCCAATGTCGTTCAGGTGGGGCGGTCCGTCAAATCGAGTCGGGGAGCGGTGCGGGGGTGAACTTGGCGGGGGGTGGGTTTTCCGTTGGGTTGCCCGTCTTTCCCTTATCCGGGGTTCGTGGAGGGGCCTGATTGATCGAGGGGGTGCGTGGGGTACTCTTTTGCCGGAGATTAAAACCATTATTCTGAAAAACTATGAAGAACATCGAATCTCGGGTTAGACATCCGTATCGGGAAGGTAGAGTCGCGGAGGCCATCGAACACCAGACGGCGAAGCTGCCGTCGGATCTGTTTCTTTGGGCGGCGGGGGCGTCGATCGCCGGATCGCTGGCGTTGAAGGCGATGAAGCGGGACGAGGACGCGCTGTTTGTGGGGCAATGGGCACCGACGATTCTGTTGCTGGGAACCTATAACAAAGTGGTGAAGCTTTTCGGTTCGGATTGAGCCGGGGTTTTCCGTTTTAAGGGCCGGAGGGGATCGCGGCGTTGGCTATTCTTTTTGAAGAGCCAGCAGGAATTCGCGGTTTCCTTCGGCCCCTTTTATGGGGGAGTCGATGGAGCCGAGGTGGCGGGCACCGGGGAGGGATTCGCGGGCGAAGGTTTCGATTTCGGCGAGGACGCGTTGCTGGATGGTTTCGTCGCGGATGACGCCGGCACCGCGGTCGACTTCTTTTTTGTCGGCTTCGAACTGGGGTTTGACGAGGGCGATGAGGTGGCCGCCGGGAGTTAGAAACGGCCAGACGGCGGGGAGGATGAGGCGGAGGGAGATGAAGGAGACGTCGATGACGACGAGGTCGTAGGTCTCGCGGGGGAGATCGCCGGGCTGGAGGTGGCGGGCGTTTGTTTTTTCGAGGTTCGTGACGCGGGGATCGTTGCGGAGTTTGGAGTGGAGCTGGCTGTGGCCGACGTCGACGCAGGTGGCGGAGGCGGCTCCGGCTTGGAGGGCGCAATCGGTGAAGCCGCCGGTGGAGGCGCCGATGTCGAGGAGGTGGCGCTCGCGGCAATCGATGGAGAAGGCGGCGAGGGCGCGCTCGAGTTTTTCGCCGCCGCGGCCGACGAAGCGGGGCGGTTGCTGGATCTCGATGGGAGAATCTTCGGGAAGGGTTTTGCCGGGTTTGTCGAGGATCTCGGTGCCGACGCGGACTTTGCCGCTGAGGATAATGGCTTTGGCTTGAGAACGGGTTTCGGCCTGGCCGTTTTGGACCAGGAGTTCGTCGAGGCGGATTTTCCGCGGGCGTGGAGCTTGTGCCATGGAGGAGAGGTAAAGGGGTTTTGGGGTGGGTTTCAGTATTAAAAGAATGAGGAGGAGGATTGAACCGCGAAGAACGCGAAGGGCGCGAAGGGGGAGGAAAGGGCTTGGGCTCTGCTTTTTTAACCACGGATTTCACAGATGGGCACAGATGGCTTGGGCTCTGTTTCTCTGACCACCGATAGTTCACGACTCGGGGCTGGAGGTTTTGGTCGGTTTTTCTGGGGGTGGGGTGGGAGAGATGCTTGACTTGGTGGGGCAAAGTGGGT
>CAZJCL010000217.1:0-3947 GCA_964544025.1 uncultured Opitutales bacterium
GGGATCGTTTAGCATGAGGCGGCGGGGGAGGGCGAGTTACAATGGGGAGTGGGAAGGTGGGAAGGTGGGAAGGTTTGAAGGTGGGAAGGAGGGAAGGTTTGAAGGTGGGAAGGAGGGGAGGGAAGAGGTGGAGTTGGGTTATTGGAGGAGGGCGGGTTCGTCGAAGAGGAGGTCGCTGTGGTGGTGGACGGCGGTTGGGTGGCCGGGGGCGGGGAGTTCGATGCTGAAGGTGCTGCCGCGGCCGAGTTTGCTGGAGACGCGGATGCGGCCGCCGAGGAGGGTTAAGAGGGTTCGGGAAATGGTGAGGCCGAGGCCGGTGCCGCCGTATTTGCGGGAGGTGGTGCTGTCGGCTTGCTGAAAGGCTTCGAAGACGGCTTCGAGTTTGTCTTCGCTGATGCCGATTCCGGTGTCCTGGACTTCGATGCAGACGCCGAGGTATTTTTCGCCGGGTGGGTGGAGGCGGATGGTGACGGTGCCTTGGTCGGTGAATTTGACGGCGTTGTTGGCGAGGTTGATGACGATTTGGCGGAGTTTTTGGGCGTCGGTGGGGAGGACGATCGGTTGGGGCGGGAGTTCGAGTTCGAGTTTGATGTTTTTCGCGCTGGCCTGGGGGTGGAGCATTTCGGAAACCTCTTGGAGGATCGGGGAGATTTCGGTGGGGGTCGTGTCGGTTTCCATGCGTCCGGCTTCGACTTTGGAGAGGTCGAGGATGTCGTTGATGAGCTGGAGGAGGTGGATGCCGTTGCGGTTGATTTTTTCGACGCGGGCGAGGTTGTCGGTGGAGATGAGTCCGTCGCGGTTTTTGAGGAGGATGTTGGAGAAGCCGATGATGGAGTTGAGGGGGGTGCGGAGTTCGTGGCTCATGTTGGCGACGAACTGGCGGCGGTGGTGGTCGAGGTTGATGAGTTTGTGGTTGGCGGATTCGAATTGGACGGTTTGTTGCTGGACGGCTTGGTGGGTGAGGGCGTTGTTGAGGGCGTGGCCGAGGGCGCGGATGTAGTTGTGGAGGGATTGCGCGACGGTTTCGTCGGTTTTGTGGAGGCTGGCGAGGACGATGACGCCGAGGGCTTTGTTTTGGAAGAGGATGGGGATGGCGTAGACGCTTTGGACGCGGGCGGAGGCGAAACCGAGGTTGAGTTCGGGGAGGAGATCCTGGTCGAGGTCTTCGATGCGGATCCATTCGCGGCGGGAAAAGGCTTCGCCGGGGAGGCCTTCGAAGGAGTTGTCGGGGCAGAGTTTCCGGAGGGCGTGGCGGTCGATTCCGTGTTCGGCGAGGCGGTGGAGTTGCTGGTTTTTTTCGTCGAAAAGGTAAAGGACGCCGACGTGGGCGCGGGCGACGGCGACGATGTCGGGGAAGGATTCGCGGGCGAGGGTTTCGATTTCGATGGAGTGGAGTTTGGCGAGGAAATCGCCGAAGCGGGATTGGCGGGTGTAGGCTTGGGAAAGTTCGTGGTTTTGTTCGGCCAGTTTTTCCTGGGAGCGGGCGAGATCGGCGTGGGATTTTTCGAGTTCGCCGACGGTGGAGGCGATGCGTTGCGCCATGGTGTTGAGGGATTGGGCGACGAGGGAGACGGCGTCGTTGCCGCGGACTTCGGCGCGGGAGGAGTAATCGCCGTGGCCGAGTTCGTGGGCGGTGCGGGCGAGCTGGGCGAGGCGGCGGTTGAGGCGGCGGATTTCGAAGAGGCCGAGGACGAGGGCGGCGACGAGGAGGATGCTGAAGAGCAGGGTTTGGAACCAGTCGTCGGCTTCGGCCATCATGGGAAGTCCGAAGGCGACGATGAGGATGCCGACGAGGATTACCAGCGGGATGGTGAGGGTGCGCAGGCGGAATTTTCGGGTTTCTTCGTGCGGAGGCATGGGATTACTCCGAGAGGGCGTTGGAGATGGCGTCGAGGAGGAGGTCTTCGTCGACGATCGGTTTGCTGACGTAATCGTTGAAACCGGCGGAGAGGAAGCGGCCGCGGTCGTGGGCGAGGGCGTGGGCGGTGAGGGCGATGGCCGGGATGTCGCCGTAGCCGGAGAGTTGGCGGATGGCGCGGAGGAGATCGACGCCGTCCATGCCGGGCAGGGAAATATCGAGGAGAAAGAGTTCGGCCATCGGGAGGGTTTTTTCGCGGAGGCCGCGGAGAAGGATTTCCGGCTGGTTGAAATGCAGCAGGTGAAACCGGTCTTCGAGAATATCCCGGATGAGATCGGCGTTATCCTGATTGTCTTCGACTAAGAAGATGCATTTCATCGCGCTGGGTCCGGACAAGCTGAAAGCATATAAGAGCCACTGAAAAGGAAAATTACCGGGGATCGCGGGGCGTTGCGTCGAGTTTGACTGGAATTTGACGATTAGGGGCGGGGGGCGCGCGAAACGGGCGATGAGGGGTGGTCCTTATTGTTGCGGGATTGGTTTTGAAAACCTTGCGGAACGGCGGGGATTGCCGGTAACAAGAGCGGATCACGATGTATATTTACTTTCTGGGTATTTGTGGGACGGCGATGGGGAACGCGGCTTTGTTGCTGAAGGAAAAGGGGTGCCGGGTGGAGGGGGCGGACCAGCAGGTGTATCCGCCGATGAGCGATTTGCTGCGAAGCCGGGGAATCGCGATTCTGGAGGGATTCGACGCGGAGCGGCTGGCGGGGGATGTGCCGGATTTGGTGGTGGTGGGGAACAGCGTTTCGCGGGGGAATCCGGAGTTCGAGTGGTTGTTGCGGGAGAGGCGGACGGCGTTTTGCTCGTTGCCGGCGTTGATTCACGACCGGTTGCTGGCGGGGCGGAAGAATATCGTGGTGGCGGGGACGCACGGGAAGACGACGACGGCGGCGATGGCGGCGGTTTTGTTGCGGGCGAACGGGGCGGATCCGGGGTATTTTATCGGCGGAGTGCCGCGGGATTTGCCGGCGGGGGCGCGGAACGGGGCGGAGGATGCGCCGTTTGTGATCGAGGGGGACGAGTACGACAGCGCGCTTTTCGACAAGCGGAGCAAGTTTATTCATTACGCGCCGCATATCGCGGTGGTGAACAATCTGGAGTTCGATCACGCGGATATTTTCCGGGATTTGGCGGATGTGCAGCGGTCGTTCAATCATTTGCTGAAGATCGTGCCGGGGAACGGATTTGTGTTGTTGAACGGGGACGATGAGAACGTGGCGGCGCTGGACGAGGCGACGTGGACGACGACGTTTCGGGTGGGGGTTTCGGAGGGGTGCGATTTGCGGATCGCGGATTTTCGGGAGGGGGCGGAAGGGGCGTCGTTTGCGCTGGTTTGGCGGGGGCGGATTTGGGGGAAAGTGGAGTGGAAGATCGGCGGGCTTTATAATGCGCGGAACGCGGCGATGGCGGCTTTGGCGGCGGGATTGGCGCTGGATCCGGAGAATCCGGCGAAACTGGATTTGGCGGGGCTGGCGAATTATCAGGGAGTGAAGCGGCGGCAGGAGAAGCTTTTGGACGAAGGGAAGCTAACGGTGCTGGAGGATTTCGGGCATCACCCGACGGCGTTGGAGAAGACGCTGGAGTCGTTGCGGCTGCGGTTTCCGGGGGCGAAATTGGCGGCGGTTTTCGAGCCGCGGAGCAATACGTCGCGGCGGAATGTTTTGCAGGCGGAGTTGTTGCGGGCGTTGTTGCGGGCGGACGAGGTTTATTTGGGGCCGATCAATCGTCCGGAGCGGGTGCGGGATGAGGAGCGGCTGGATTTGGAGGGGGTGGTTCGGGAATTGCGGGAGGCGAAGGTGGACGCGGCGCATTTTCCGTCGAACGCGGTTTTGCTGGAGGCGCTGGAGGCGAAGAGTTTCGCGGACCGGGAAACGCGGCGGGTGGTGGTGTTTTTTACGAACGGGTCGTTCGACGGAATTATCGGGAAATTTGTGGAGGCGGCGCGGGAAGGGAGTGGGGGACGGAGTTGAAATTGGCCGCGGTTAATGGGCGGGCGGTTTCGCGGAATGGCGGTTGGGGCCGGGGC
>CAZJCL010000217.1:4047-5473 GCA_964544025.1 uncultured Opitutales bacterium
TGACGTAGAGGATCGCGCCGATGAGCAGGCCGATCATCAGGAGGATGTAACCGGCCATGATGAAGCCGCCGTTGTGGTCGTTGATCAACGTTTCGCTGGGGGAACCGGTGGCGACGCGATCCTGGACGGCTTGTTCGTTTTGGAGCGGATCGGGTTGGGTTTGCGCGAGCAGGGTCGGGACGCTGAACGGGAGTGTGGCGGAGGGAGCGGGAGCTGCGGTGGAGGCGGACGCCGAAGCGAGGAATGCGAGGGAGATGAGGGATGCGATAATTGTCGAAAAGAAAAGCTTCATGGTGAAATGAATAGCGATCAAACGCGGGCGATGCAAGCCGGGGAAGCGGTGGGGTCAGTCGAGGCGGTTGAGCCAATCTCCGCCGGCGTGGTGTTCGTACAGTTCCGCGCCTCGTTCGCCGAGTAAATTCTGGATGCCGGCGCGGGCTTCGTTTCGCAGCGCTTGCAGCGCGGCTTGTCGATCTTCGGGGGATAGATTTTCGGATTCATGCAATGCGTCTTGCCGCGCTCTGGCAGAATCGTGGATGTCGAGCACTTCATCCACCCGTTCCGGGGGAAGCTGGAGGCGTTTTGTCAAAGCGGTCAATCGCGAGTAGTTCCGGTTTCGGCCTCGTTCGTAGCGGCGGTAGCGGTCTTCTCCAAGGATTTCGCGAAACCGGGTCTTCAGGGTTTCATTGGCTTCGTGGTAAAGACGGTGCGCCTCGTCGTCGTGGCTGGTTTGGTCCGTTCGCAGCTGGTCGAGTTCGTATCGCAACTGGAACACGGTGCGAAATTCTTCCTCCGTTGGATTGATCGCGTCGAGCTCGCGGCGAAGTTGAGCGGCGGTGTCGGAGGTTCGGAGCCGGTATTCGAAAAGTTCATCCGGAGAAAGAATCGCTTCCAGGTCTTTTGCTTTTTCCTGCTCCAGCAGCGCCAAGGCTTCGCGATCCTCCGGCAGAAGGAATCCGGATGCGGCCGCGTAAATTTGTGCCGACATCGTTTGGTAATCCTGTTCCCAAGCGATCAGCGCGTTCCGTTTTTCCTGAGAGAACGGGAGAGCGGGTCTCAAGTCGTAGGGCTTTCGCAAATGGTCTTTTCCGAAAAGAGCCTCCATCGCTTCCTCCACCTGTTGTTGTTTCTCTTTCGCGATGCGGAGGCGTTCCTCGTTGCGCGGCAGATCTTGAGGCAGTCTCCAATAAAAATCGAGATCGGCGACGGGCGGGTGGTCGAGCATCCACCGGGTTTGTTCCCGCAGAGCGCGTCCGAGGAGAAATATTTTTGCGTCCTCCTCCGCCCAGTCTTGCTCCATAAGCGCCGTTAGTTGTTCGCCGTAGTTTAATCCGTCGAGCGACGGCACCGACATCGTTTGGTTGGGAAAAAGACGGTCGGGTTCCGCTGACTGCGACGCATCATTCGCCGTGTGGAGTGGCAAGGA
>CAZJCL010000218.1:0-5411 GCA_964544025.1 uncultured Opitutales bacterium
TCCGCCGCGTCGCTCTCGTCGATTTCCAATTCCAGAAGCGCCTTGGCCCGTTTCTTCAAATCGCGCGCCGATTGCAAAAGCTCTTCGCGCGAAGCCGTAGCCGTAGCCGTTTCCCCGCCGGCCGCGTCGCCGTCCCCGGAGATTTCGATCACATTTTCGCCGTCGTCACCATCTTCGTCGTATCCGTTTTCGCCGTCGTATTCGCTTTCGTCATCGTCATACAACGACGCCATGTTCGCCCGCGCTTTTTCCAGATCCAGCGAATCCCGCTTCCCGCGCGTATCGATCGAGATCGTTTTCGAAAGACCGGTAATTTTTTCCCGGGCAGTCACTTGAAGCATGCCGTTCAGATCGAGGCTCAGAGTCAGAATAACCGGATTTCCCCGCGGAGCTGCACTCAACCCTTCAACGCGAAATTCTCCCAGAAAAGTATTCTCCTCCGGCCTCCGGTTTTCTCCTTCAAAGACCTCGACCAGCACCTCGCGCTGCTTGTCCACGCCAGTGTAAAACATCTCCGATTTCGTCACCGGAAGCGGCGTGTTGCGCGGAATGATCGGACAATACACCAACTCGGGCATCAGCCCCGAATCGTTCAGCGCACTGGTGCCGAACGTATGCGGCGTGATGTCCACCAGAATCATCCGGCTCTCGCGCCCGGCGATGGTCGCCCCCTGCACCGCCGCCCCCAAGCCGACGATCAGATCCGGATCGATCTCGAATCGCGGCTCCTTCTTCATCGCCTCCGCCAGCAACCGATGCACCGCCGGCGTCCGCGTAGACCCGCCCACCAGCATCACCTTGTCGATGTCCGACGGCAACAGTTTCGCATCCCGCAGCGCCTGGCTCACGCAATCGAGCGTTTTGCGCAGGTATTCATAAATCAACTCCTCGTAAACCGGTCGCTCGATCTCCATGTCCAGATGAAGATCGCCATCCAGATACTCCTCCCGCACCCGCACCACCGGCTCGTCCGAAAGCTGGCATTTCGCGCGCTCCAGCGCCACCCGCAAACGCCGCTTCGTCTTCAAATCCGAGGCAAGCGGCTTCCCGTGCTCCGCCTCGAAACGCTCCTCCACATGGCGCATCAAAACCTCGTCGAAATCGTCTCCGCCCAAATGCGTGTCGCCGTGACTCGCCTTCACTTCGACGACGCCGTTTTCCACAACCACCACCGAAACGTCGAACGTCCCTCCCCCCAAGTCGTAAACCAGCAGCCGCCGGTCGCCCTCCTGCCCCGCCTCGTAAGCCAGCGCCGCGGCGGTCGGCTCGTTGACGATGCGGACCACTTCGAGGCCCGCCAGAGCGCCCGCGTTTTGCGTGGCCCGCCGCTGATGCTCGTCGAAAAACGCCGGCACCGTAATGACCGCCTTCTTCACCGGCTGCCCGAGATGCGCCTCCGCCCTCTCCTTCAACTCCCGCAAAATAAATCCCGAAATCTCCTCCGGCGAAAACTCCTTCTCCCCTAGCTTCGTCTTCCGCGACGTTCCCATCTCCCGCTTGATCGAAAGAACGGTCGCCTCGGGCGCGGCCACCAACTGGTTCTTCGCCTTTTGCCCGACGATCAGATTCCCCGCCGGATCGATGCCCACACACGAGGGCATCGTTGGCTTGCCGTCGATCGGGACCACCCGAGGCACGCCTTCGTCGTCAAGCCACGCGATGGCGGAATTGGTCGTTCCCAGATCGATTCCCACGATTAATTCAGACATGATTTTTCCTTCGCAACGTATTCCTACAAAATTCCCTCCGCACCTTCCCGCGGCGTCACTTTCACCTCCGCCGGACGCAGCACCTCGCCCGCCCGCTCATACCCAGCCACCAGCACTTCAACCACCGTGTTGGGCGGAAAATCCCCATTCGCCTCGACTGCCACCGCCACCGCCACCATCGACCCCGGATCGAACGCCTGACGATGCGCCCGGATCGGCCGGACGTCCGCCTTCAGCAACAAATTCTCCGCGTGATCGCGCACGATCGAGATCCCCTGCCGCACGCTCTCCCACTCCTTCTCCCACCGTGCCGTCGATCCGGGAAAACGTCTCGCGGGCGGCGGCCGGTCCAGCGCCGATTTCGCCCGCGTCAGCCGGTCGTGCAACTCCACCAGCCCGAGACAAATCTCGCGCGAAACGCCCGGCTCCTCCGGCGCGTTTGCCGCCACCGCCTCCTCGACCGAGGCCAGCGATTCGCCATAACGTTCGAGCGATTCGCCCCATTGACTGAAAGTCTCCGCCGCCCGGCGATTCGCCTTTCTCACCTCATTTCGCAACGCCGAAAGCTCCTCGTAAAACGAAAAAAGATCGGGCGCCAAATCCGCCTCGTCCGATTGCTCCTCGTCCGGAATTTCTTCCAGCTCATCGAGCCAGCGCGAGAAATTCGCCAGCGCGCGACGCTTCCACTCGGCCAACCCGGAATCCGGCTCCGAAACACCGCCCTCCATCGATTGCCCCTTTTCCGGTTCTAATTCTTCGCGCATTTCCGGAGAAAAGACTGAAAACGGTCGAACGGCAACGGCCGGCGCTCGGGCGTCGCCGCGATCACGGTCGCCAACGGACTTTCCCCCGGCGATTCCCGGTTGAAAAGCATAAGGTCGATCCGCGAGTCCTCGTCCTTGATTTTCGAATACGCGGCGGCGATCTCCTGAAACTTCTCCGGAGCGCGATCAGGCGAATTCGTTTTGATCGCCTTCAAATACGCCTCCCGGATCTCCGCGTCGGAAGCAGTCGGCGAAACGCCGAGAACGATATATGGATTCATCGAATAAAAATCGTAAAGTCGTTTAAAAAAGATCGAGTTGTTCGAAAACGTCGCCCCGAGGAGCCGCCTTCGCCCCGGATTTTCTTTTTCCCCCGGAAGCCGACCCGACCGGTTTACTCCCGCTCCCGCCAAACACCTCCCGCGCTTCGCGCCGCATGTCATCCAGCACCGCTTCCGGAAGCTCTCCCCTCATGTCTCGTTTGAACCTCTCGAACTCTGCGTCGGACATCTGACCGATGGCCTCCGCAGCCTCCTTCACCGCTTCCAACGCGTCGACGTCGAAATCCTCGTCCTCGTCATCGTCATCATCCTCATCTTCGTCCTCGTCATCCCAATCGTCGTCATCCGGTTCGAAAATATCGGCCATTCCCCGCCGCAGGCTCCCCTTCAAACTCTGGATCAACGTAATCGTTTCCCGGTCTCCGCGACGTTCCGCCTCCGCCTCAAACGCTTCCAATTGCTTCAGCGGAACAAGACCCTCGCTGTTCACCAAAGCTTGCAGCAAACCCAGCCCCGGATCCTTTCGGTCCTTTTCCAGAAGCGGCTCGATCAAAGTTTTCAGCCCCTTGGCGAAAGTCCCCTCCGGCCCGCAAAAATTCCCAAGCCGCACCACCTCATCCCGCGTAACCGGTCGCGTCCGTGCGGCTTTCAAACAGTCGGAAAACCAAGTATCGATCTCCTCCATGTCCTCGCTCCCTCTCCCTGCAAGGGCGCGCAAATAAAGCACCAACGGCCAAATCTCCAAGCACGCCCCAACTGTCGCCTCGCCACGAATGGCCTTCCGCAGATCGTTCCGGATCGCCCTCACGTCCCGAACCAATCCGCGAATATTCCCATAGACGAGTTTGACGCCGGCCGTAAAAAACCGCGCAACCAACGGCGTCCGCGCCTCCGCCAACGCCTCCTCCTGCCGCGCCAGCCCCAGCTTCTTGTCCCCGAAAAGCTCCTCCAACACCCCTTCCCGCGCCAGAAGAAATGCCCGTCCGCGATCCGGGTCCACTCCGCCCCGCTCCGTCAGTTTCTCCGCCGCCCGAATCGCCTCCCGCCCGCGCTCCAACTCCCCCTTACCGTAAAAATGCCTCGCCGTGACGTAATACCCGCGCAAAACCTCCGCCGCGACCGTCCCGTCCAACGGATCCAACTCCCTCGCCCGCTCCAGAAAATCCACTCCCTTCTTGAACGCCTTCCGCTGAACGCACAATGTTCCCGCCCGCAAGAGCACCGACTTCTCCCGCGGAAACCGCTTCACCATCCGGTCGAGCAATTTATTCCGCGCGCTCTCGTCTCCGCGATACTCGTAGACCTCCAGCAATTTCGAATGCGCCTGGAAATTCGTCTCATCTGCCTTCACCGCCTTGAGCAAATACGCTTCCGCCAGTTCCCCATCCCGCATCTCCGGCCCATACATAAACAGAACCGGCGGCAGAATAGTCGCGTACGCCGTTCCCGCCGCCGCCCAAGCCCGCGATTGCAACTTCGGACACGGCCCCAGCTCCTCCTCGCAAAACCGCGCGTAACAATCCCAAACAGATCCCGGCGGCACCCCATCTTCCGAAATATCGCCAGCCAGCACCCGCGCCGCCAGCATCCCTTCCGCCGGATTCCGCTGCGTTCCGTCCGCCAGCATCCGCTCGAAAAACTCCAGGTAATCCGCCCGGTTCCGCTCCTTGATCGACAAAGACGCGGTAACGAAAAATTCGCCCAACGCCGCCTGCCACCCAATCTTGTTCGACGGAAAATCCCCGCCCATCGCCCGAACCGCCTTGTAAGCCAAAACAGGTTTCCCCGAATTCCATGCCTGTTCCCCCGCCGCCAGCGCCGCCGCCTCCCGCTCCGTCAATCCAAGCGCCTCGCCAATCAGAGCCAACCGAACCTCCGAAAGTCCCCGCCGCGCCGCCGAATCCCCCAGCAAATCCACGAAAGGCCGCGCCGCCTTCCCCGGAACTCCCAGCGGATCGAGCGTCGCGAAAAACTTCTCCGCCCGCTCCCTCTCTCCCTCGTAGAAAGCGAGCAATCCGCGAATCAGCAGCTTCCACTCCGCGAACAGCGATTGCCGCCCCACGGGACGCAAGCACTCGCCAGACTCGCCAAATCGCTCCTCCCCCACCGCCCGCAACGCCGCCAGAATCCGTTCAAAATCCTCCCGCCACGCCGGAGCTTCCCCGCCGGAAAACGCCGTCGGCAAATTCCCCGCCAGCACCAGCGCGTCCGACAACCGGATCGAACCCGCCACCGCATCCGCCTGCCCGGCGTCGAGCGCCGCCGCGGCCAGACGCGTCGCCCGCTCCCAATCCTCCGCCGCCACCGCCAACGGAATCTGAAGCGACGCCACCGTCTCCGGAGGTGCGATGGTCTTGAGATAAGCCATCACCTGCTCCGCCTCCGAAGCCTGTCCCTTGGCGATCATCTCGCCCGCCAAGCCGGCGTTGGACTCGATCAACCGGGGCAAAAACCGCTCGCGATCCTCCTTCGCCAACTGCTTGAACGCATCCCTCGCCTTCCGGAAACGGCCAGCGGCGAGATCGGCCAACGCCGCCCTCTCCCGGGCCTCCAGCGAAGGCACTTCCCGGGGAGCCATATTCTTTTTCCCGCGCTTCTTACCGCTCGCCATCCCCGTGAGTTAGGAAAATCCCAAAGCCGCCGTCAAATAGAGAAAC
>CAZJCL010000219.1:0-5385 GCA_964544025.1 uncultured Opitutales bacterium
CGGGAAGCTTACAGCCTAGCTCGGTGTAGCCGCAACGAAACTTCTTTGGCTCTGGATGGGTTCTGAGGGGGTAACAGAAGGTCGCGAAGGGCGCGAAGGGGAATGCTCTGCTTTTGTTTAACCACGGAACACACAGAATACACGGAAGACACGGAGGCTTGGGCTCGGAATTTTAAACAAAAGGGAGCGAAGGGAGCGACGGGCTTTGGCTCTGTTTTTCTTAACCACGGATGGCACAGATGGACACAGATGAAGCGGGAGTGAAGTGAGGGATTTTGTTCAAAAAGCAAGAAATTGACGGAATTCCGTTTCGCCCCAGTTTTGGGAGGGGATGTCGTAGGTGATCTCGTCGAGGAAGGTGCCGGTGATTGGGAGCATGAGGGGAACTTGGGTTCGGTGGTGTTGGTCGGGAGGCGGGAAGCTTAAAGCCTAGCGCGGCGTAGCCGCAACGAAACTTCTTTGGCTCTGGCTGGGTTCGGAGGAGGTAACAGAAGGTAGCGAAGGGCGCGAAGGCGAAGGCTCTGCTTTTGTTTAACCACGGAAAACACAGAAGACACGGAAGACACGGAGGCTTGGGCTCGGAATCTTAACAAAAGGGAGCGAAGGGAGCGAAGGGCTTTGGCTCTGTTTTTTTTAACCACGGATGGCACGGATGGACACAGATGAGGCGGTGAGAAATTGTGTTCGAAAAGCAAGGAAGTGACGGGTTGTAGTATGGAGAGAATAGGCTGCGGCTTTTGCTTTTAAATGGGATTTTCTTTAGTTTTGGTGGGCGGCTCAATCAAAACTTTAACCACTTGTATTTTTTCCCTTGCGGTCGGCTGCGGGGAGCGGGATAATTGGCGTAATTTCAGAAACCCTCCAAACCCTTTCCATTATGAAGAGCAACCTTCGCCCCGCGGGCTTCACCCTGATCGAACTCCTCACCGTGATCGCTATCATCGGGATTTTGGCGGCCATTTTGATTCCGGTTGTCGGTGCGGTCCGCGAATCCGCGCGCGCGGCCCAGTGTGTGAGCAATTTGCGGCAATTGGGGACGGGAATCATGGCGGCGACGGGGGACAATGAGGATCGTTTTATCAACATTTCGAGAAACCCGAGCAATCCGGGGGCGGGCGAGTGGCCGTGGAATCCGATTGTGGGTTTGATGTTCGCGCTGGAGCCGTATTTGGACGTGACGGCACAGGCGGGGGATTTTCCGGGGAACGATACGGCGTTGGCGGCGGGCGGGGTTTGGCGATGCACGACGCCGGAAGCGCAGCGGTTTATCCAGTGGCCGTATTATCCGAGCGGCTGGATGTGGATCGGTCCGGACGCGCAGAACATCGCGGTGGGGAGGTCGATGCATGCGTTGGGGGTGGACTTGACGCGTTTTCCGCTGATCGCTGATCGCGGGAGCGATAATCTGGCGACAGGGGGCACGGCGAATTTCGGAAATTACGCGATCGGGAACGATGGGAAGGATGGTTTTAATCCGCATCAGGGGTGGCACAAGAACAATGTGTTAAACGTCGCTTTCGCGGATGGCAGCGTTCGCGGTTACAGCTACAGACGGAGCGATACGACGGGGGAATTTGCGGAGATTTTGAAAGAGGCGATGCCTTCGAGTTGGTAGTTTGCGGAGCGATTGGCTCGGCTAGCGGGCGAGGGTGGGTCTGAGGAGCGGGTTGCAACTCTTGTTGAGGCACGGGGTTTTTATCCGGAGCCGCCGGGGGAATGGCGGTTGTCAGAAAACTAAACTTAGGACCCAACAGCCATGAAACGCTTCATTTATATTGCCAGCTCGGTCGTCCTTTTGAGCGGGATGACTTTGACTCTAACGGCTCAGGAGGAACGAGGACGCGCGGGGCGCGACGGACCGCGTTTGTCGCCGGAGCAACGCCAGGAGCTTCAGGAACTTTCGCCGGAGCAACGTCGCGAGCGGATGCGCGAGTTGCGGGAAGCGCGTGGAAATGAAAGCGCGGAACCGGCACCGGCGGCGGTCGCAGCCGAGAAGCCGGAAAAGTATGTGGACCAGCTGGAGTTTCGCTCGATTTTGTCGCTGGACGGGACGACGCAGTTCAGTTTGCACAACCCGTTTGAGGCGCGGACGTTTTGGGTTTCGGCGGAGGAGAGTCGAAACGGGGTCGAGGTGGTGGCGTTCGATGTGGAGAAGAACGTGTTGACGATTCGTCATGAGGGGGAATCGCGGGAGTTGCCGTTGAGCGTGGCGCGGGTGGTGGAGATGGAGGAGGAAGCGCCGGCGGAGACGCGGGAGCAACGGCGGGCTCGCTGGGAAGCGCGGCGCGAGGAATTCCGGCAATTGCGCGAGAAGTGGGAGGCGGCGGTCGCGGAGTCGCCGGAGCTGCAGGAAGTGCAGAGTCAATTCCGGGAGTTGGGCGGGGAGTTTCGCGATCATATTCGCGCGATGCGGGAAGCGGAGGAGGGAACGCCGGAGCATCAGCAGGCGCGGGCTCAGCTTCGGGAGATGCGGGAGGAGTTCAATTTGTTGTCGGAGTACGCGAAGTTGCAGTTGCGGGAAAATCCGAATTTCACGGAGCGGGATCTGGAGAATCTGGGGCGGGCGTCGCGGATGATGGCTTTCGGCGACCGGGATCGGAGGCGCGGGGGCGGCGAGGGGAATCGCGGAGAACGCGGGGAGCGGCGCGAGCGCGGGAATCGCGGCGGCGGGCAGCCGGGTGGACGTTGAGCGTTGAGCGCGTGATTTTTGGTTAGGTGAGTTGTGGGGCTTCGGTTCTTTTGCGCGAATGGCGGGAAAAGGACTGAAGCCCTCGCTCGTATTATGGGCTCTGGTTTTGGAGGTTTTTTGATTTGAGAGTTCCGGGTGGATGGGGCATGGTTTTTCGTTTATGGCCTCAGGTTCTATTTCGGAGTTTCTTAAGCATCACTTTCGCCACTTCAACGCCGCGGCTTTGATCGAGGCCGCGGAAGCCTACAAGCGGCATCTGGACAACGGGGGGAGCATGCTTTTGACGTTGGCCGGAGCGATGAGCACGGCGGAGCTCGGTTTGTCGCTGGCGGAGATGATTCGGCAGGGGAAGGTGCACGCGATCAGTTGCACCGGCGCGAATTTGGAGGAGGACGTTTTCAATTTGGTGGCGCACGATTTTTACGAGCGGGTGCCGCATTACCGGGATTTGACGCCGCAGGACGAGGAGGATTTGTTGAACCGGCATATGAACCGGGTGACGGATACGTGCATTCCGGAAATGGAGGCGATGCGCCGGATCGAGGCGGCGGTTTTGGAGGAGTGGGTGAAGGCGGATAAGGCGGGAGAGCGGTATTTCCCGCACGAGTTCATGTATCGCGTGCTGAAGAATCCGGAGTTGCAGAAATCGTTTCAGATCGACCGGAAGGACAGCTGGCTGTGGGCGGCGATGGAGAAGAATTTGCCGATGTTTGTGCCGGGTTGGGAGGATTCGACTTTGGGCAACATGTATTCGGGGCATTGCATTTCCGGGGATGTGAAAAACGTCCATACGGTGCGCACCGGGATCGAGTACATGATCGAGCTGGCGGATTATTACACGCGGGTTTCGGCGGAATCGTCGATCGGGTTTTTCCAGATCGGCGGGGGAATTTCGGGGGATTTTCCGATTTGCGTGGTGCCGATGTTGCAACAGGATTTGCAGCGCGACACGCCGTTGTGGGGGTATTTCTGCCAGATCAGCGATTCGACGACGAGCTACGGTTCGTATTCAGGGGCGATTCCGAACGAGAAGATCACTTGGGGCAAGCTGGGGAAGGATACGCCGAAGTTTGTGATCGAGTCGGACGCGTCGATTGTGGCGCCTTTGGTTTTCGCGACGATTTTGGGCTGGTAACGCGGATAACGCGGCGCCGGTTTCGCCGGTTCAGGACGGGGTGAGGCGCGGCTTTTGGCGAAGGGGGACCACGGTTCGGCGTTTTGTTTCGGGCCGCGGGGGCGCGAAGAGGTTTGGCGTGAGCGTCTGGATATGAGCTTCGAGCGTTCGGAGGTTGAACGGTTTCGCGAGGTAGTGCGTGTGGTCGTCGAGCGTGGCGGCGAGGGCGCGGTGGTTGTGGAAGAAGCCGGAGACGAGGAGCGCTTTCAGTTGCGGGAGGTCGTGCCGGAGTTCGCGGAGGAGATCGAGTCCGCTCATGCCGGGCATGAGGAGATCGGTGATGACGAGGGCGGGGCGTTCGCCTTCGTCGCGGATCATTCGGATCGCTTCTTCAGCGTTCGCGGCCTCGATGGCGCGGATGTTTTTTCTGGCGAAGAAATCGATCATGAGGGCGCGGATCATGGGTTCATCGTCCACAACGAGAACGGAGACGGAGTCCTTGCGGCTGGAAGTCATAAAAGGAAAGAGGCCGCGCGGACGTCTCTGTGTTTGGAGGCGGCGAGCGGCTGTCGAAACCGCGAATTTTATCGGAAACCGGTGACCGGTCGCAATGAGGTCATGCCGCACAGGCCGGTGATGCTTTCGCTGGAGGGGGCTGAAAACTTTGTAAAAATGCGTGGGATCGGGAGGTTGGTATGCGGACGGGCGGCGGGATTATTGCGGTTGCGGGAAATGATCGGGAAAAGAGATTGAAGCCGCCGGGGATTTGCCGCGAAGTTGGGGGACTTATGCAGCACAAATCGGTGAAGCTGGAAGAAATTTCCATTTACGGGGGGACCCAAACGCGGGCGGCAACGAACGACGAGGCGATCGTGCAATACGCCGAGGATATGGAGGCGGGCGCGCAGTTTCCGCCGATCATTGTTTTTTTCGATGGATCGAAGCATTGGCTGGCGGACGGGTTTCACCGGTATCTCGCGGCCAAGCGGAATGAATACGACGAGATTTTGGCGGAGGTGCGGGAAGGGGGGCGTTCGTCGGCGTTGGAGTTCGCGCTGGGGGCGAACGCGACGAACGGGCTTTTTCGGACGGTCGCGGACAAGCGGAACGCGGTGGAGGTGGCGTTGGAGGAATGGCCGGACAAGTCGAACGCGGTGTTGGCGGAGATTTGCCGGGTATCGGTGGAATTTGTAAGGAAGCAGCGGCGGAATTCCGGAGTGCCGCAACCGGCGACGGTGACGGGAAAGGATGGGAAACAGTATCCGAGCCGGATTGAGCGGGAACCGCGAGGGGGCGGTGGCGGTGGGGGCGAGGGGAAAGGCGGCGGTGGAGGCGGAGGGAAACCGGGAAAGAAAAGCGCGGCGGCCGAGATGGCGTATGGCGGAAGTTCCAAGGAGCTGGAAATCGAGGCGGCGGATATGGAGCGGCGCGGGGAAATTTCGTTTTTGCGGCCGGGGGATCCGATGCCGACGAGCGCGATGGGTTTGGCGAGAATGGCGGTGGCTTCGCTTGAGAAGATTGGCGCGGGCGATCCGGACCGGGCGGCGGCGTTTCAGTTGGTGCGGGATTGGCTGGAAAAGCG
>CAZJCL010000220.1:0-1639 GCA_964544025.1 uncultured Opitutales bacterium
GGACGGATGTCTTCGAGGTCTTGCCGTTTGGTGTTTTCCTCGATGTCGGTTTCAATCGCGCCGGGACAAATCACGTTTACCCGCACTCGCTCATCGGCTAACTCCAGCGCCATCATCTTCGCGAACGCGACTTGGCCGGCCTTCGAGGTGGCATAGGCGCTGGCTCCGGTGTTGCTGAACATCCGCGTGCCGTTTACGGAGGAGGTGATGATGATCGATCCGCCTTGTTTCTTCAGCAGCGGAACGGCGCATTTCACGGTAAGAAACGTGCCGCGCAGATTTATCCCGAGCGTCTTGTCCCAATCTTCCGGCGATAACTCCTCGATCGGAGCCCACTTGCCGTTGATGCCGGCGTTGGCGAGAACGACATCCAACCTCCCCCATTTTTCCGCCACCTGAGCGAATGCGTTTTTCATCAGATCGGCATCGGCAATATCCGCCACCAAGGGCATCGCCTCGCCGCCAGCACGATTGATTTCGTCCACTGTTTCGCGAACATTCTCCTCGGATCGCCCCAGCGCCCCAATGCGCGCGCCGGCCTTCGCCAGCAATTGCGCCGCCGCCTTCCCAATCCCTGAGCCCGCGCCGGTGATGACCGCTACTTTTCCCTCCAAACTATAAATCTCCGTCATCTCCATGATTATCCTCCGGCTGAAAAACGCCCTCCTCCCATCTCCCGGCCGCTGCTTAGCCAAGAACGTGCCACTCTTTCCGGACAGAGAATTTAGAAGGCGGTTTGACCCATCCAGCCGCGGAAAAAGCAAAGGGATCGCGGCTGGCCGGGATTCCCGGCTGCTCTCCGCCAGCCCGATCTTGCACGTTGCAAGCTCCTGCCTTGGGAAATAAAGCTAGACTCCATCCGGCCGCCGGATTTCACATACCCCATGCCGTCGACCATTTTCACCATCGCCAATCAAAAAGGAGGCGTAGGCAAGACCACCACCGCCATCAACCTGGCGGCCGCGCTCGCCGAGAAAAAGATTCCCACCTTGGTGATCGATCTCGATCCGCAAGCTAACGCTACCAGCGGACTCGGCGTGGAGAAAGTCGAGGGCGGCAGCATTTACGGACCGCTTACCGGGAACGGCACCGTCGAAGAATTGGTTAAGGAAACCGCCTTCCCAAATCTGTTTCTTCTCCCGTCGGAAGTGGACATGGCCGCCGTCGAGATGGAGCTGGGTCAACACGAGGATTACCTTCTTCAGCTACGCAAATGTCTGACAGGACTGGTCGCCTCGGAAAAATATCGCGCCATCATCCTCGATTGCCCGCCCGCGCTCGGCATGTTGTCGATGAACAGTCTCGCCGCCGCGGATTACCTGCTGATCACGTTGCAAACGGAATACCTGGCAATGGAAGGTCTTGGGCAAATCCTGAAGGTGGTCGACCAACTCAAGGAAGCCGGAGTCAATCCCAAGCTCGAGATCGGCGGAATCATCATGACGATGTTCGACATCCGCACCAATCTTTCCCGTCAGGTCGTCGAGGAGGTAAAAAGTCACTTGGCGGACAAGATGTTTAAATCGATCATCCCCCGCTCGATCCGCCTGAGTGAAGCCCCGAGTTTCGGCCAGCCGATTCTGCAATACGATACTTCCAGCGTCGGCGCCCAAGCGTACCGGGATCTGGCGAAGGAAGT
>CAZJCL010000220.1:1739-3092 GCA_964544025.1 uncultured Opitutales bacterium
CCCGTCCAAGCTCAGGACGAAAATACGCTCGGCCTGGAACCGGTCTGGTCCCTTTCGCCGGGCGACCGGGAATATCTAACCACCATAGTGGAAGGCGTCTCGGCCGGTTACGCCGAAAAAGGCCTCGCTTACAATCCGGTCACCGAGAATCTTTACCTTGTCCACTACAGCAGCAGCACCGGCATCATGGGTATTCATATTCTCGATGCGGAAACCGGCGAGGATCTCGGAAAGCTCTCCACCGCCGGAATCTCCGGCGGCACCCAACCGATCCGCAAAATCGGCGTCAGCGACGACGGCATCATCTACGCCGGAAACGTCACCACCGCCAGCGCCACCAATTTTTATAAACTCTACCGCTGGACCAGCGAAACAGCTGATCCCGAATTGATCTGGGAAGGCGATCCCAGCAACGGCGAACCGGGAGTTCTTCCCAACTACGGCGGCAATCTCGACGTCCGCGGCGGCGGCGACAACACGCAAATCATCGTCGCTCCCGATTACTGGCAGCAAAACAGCGAACCTCACGTGGTGGCGGTTTTCTCCATCTCCGGCGGCGATACTCCGACCGTCACTCCGCAATTCATCGTCACCGAACCAACCACCCGCTTCGGCCTCGGAATCGCGTTCGGCGAAGGCGACACCTTCTGGGGCACCCGCGCCGGACAACCTCTCCGCGAGTTCGATTTCGAAGGAAATCTTCTGCGCGAATTCGGCGGCGCGGTTAACACCATCAATATCTCGCCCTTCGATATCAATCTCGACAAAGGCATTCTTGCGGGAATTGCCAGCGCTAACGCCGGAAGGCGCGTGCTCTACCTCTACGACCTGAACACCCTGAATTACGAGAACGAAGATGCTCCGCTCGCCATTCGCGATTTCCCGACACGGCACCCGAACATCGAAGCCAACGGCGCCATCGCCTTCAGCGAAAACCACATCTTCGCCCTCGACACCAACAACGGCATCGTCGCCTACTACTACGGCCCGCCGCTGCCCGTGCCACCCGGCGATCTCTTCTGGACCAATCTCACCGAAATCCGCACGGCCGAAATCGACCCGTCCAATCCCAATCCACGCACCGTCGTCGCCGGTCTCGTCCGCCCCATCGGCATCGATATCGACCCCGTCGCCGGTAAACTTTATTGGGCCGAGGACGGCAACTCCCAGCCCGGAGCCGGAAAAATCATGTCGGCGAACATCGACGGCACCGGCAGAAAAGAACTCCTCCTCGATCGCACCACGCCGCAGTTTCTCCGCTTCAACCCGAATGACGGCCGCCTCTACTGGGCAGAATACACGACAGGATTGTATTCGATGACGACCGACGGCGAAGACGTTCGCCACCTGATC
>CAZJCL010000220.1:3192-5367 GCA_964544025.1 uncultured Opitutales bacterium
CAAAAAACCTCACCACCTTCGCGGAGATTGATCAAATCGACGAGGGCCTCGATACGCCGCTCGGCATCGCTCTTACCGAAGACAACAGCCAAATCGTCTGGGTCGAGCGCACCGGCGGCAAAATCCAAATCGCCAACGCGGGAGAAACGACCTTCACCACACTCGTCAGCGGCGAAAACAGCCCGTTCGGCATCGTCGTTCGCCCTTCGGCTCCGGCGCAAACCGGCTTCGCGGCCTGGATCGCCACGTTTGACTTGGCGGACGGCGAAAACGGTCCCGCCCACGATCCCGACGGCGACGGCATTTCCAACCTCCTCGAATTCGCCCTCGGTCTCGATCCCTCCGCGGCCAACCGAAACGCGCTCCCGCAAGCGGAAACAGCCACCGAAAACGGTTACGTTTACCTCGTTCTCGAAGTGAACAAAAACGCGGAAGCAACAGGCGTTTCCCTCCTCGTGGAATCCTCCGCCAATCTCCAAAACTGGAACTCCGGCGACGGCCACACCGTCATCCTCGAAGACAGCGCCTCCACCCTCCGCGTCCGCGACGCCCAACCAATTGACGCCAATTCCCGGCGTTTCCTCCGCCTCCGCGCCGTGGAACAATAATCGCTCAAACAACCTCTAGCTAAAGACGCGGACAGCGGAAAAACCGGTAAACCTCCGCCGTCCGCGTCTTCTTTCTGTCATGACCCAAAACCGAATTTCCCGCCGCGCCTTTACCCTCATTGAACTCCTCACGGTAATCGCGATCATCGGAATTCTCGCCGCGATCCTCATTCCCGTCGTCGGCTCGGTTCGCGAAAAAGCGCGCTCCGCCCATTGCCAATCCAACCTCCGCCAGCTCCACACCGCGACGATGCTCTACGCGCAGGACAACAACGACCTGTTCCCCCAAGACGGCACCGACCTCGGCACCTGGACGCAGCGGATCGGAGTTTACATGGACATTCCCGATTTGGTGCAAGCCCGCGGCAGCGAGATGTTCCAATGCCCCTCGCGCATCGACGACACGACCAACTGGAACTTCTGGGAATCCCATTACGGAATCAACTACCTCCTCTCCGGCCCCTGGTATTCCGCCTACCTCTACGGAGAAGGCATGCGAATCGATCACGTGGAAATCCCGAGCCGCGTGATGCTCTACCAAGACAACTCCCACCGCAACCGCGCCGCCATGCCCTGGGCCACCGCCGGCCGCCCCGACCGCGAAGCCGCCATGTTCGCCCACAGCGACCGCACCAACCTCGTCTTCGTCGACGGCCACGTCGGCCAAATGACCAAAACCGAATACCCCCTCACCTCCCAACGCGCCACCATCCAAAACGCCCTAATGCCCTTCGGCTACCGCGAGCCGTAAGCGTGCCAGTAGGACACGCATCCTGCGTGTCATTCCAGACTCGCCGGAACCACAAGACCGAGAACCAGAACGACGGCAAAAACTTGCCGCGGCACCAGTGTCCTATAACGTTATAGGATATGATAAACCCACCGATCACTCCCGGCGAAATTCTAAAAGAGGAATACCTCGAACCGCTTGGTCTTTCCCAAAACGCGTTGGCTCGAGCCATCGGTGTTTCGCCGCGCTCGATCAATGAGATCGTTCTCGGACGCCGTGCGATCACCGCGCCGATGTCGATTCGCCTCGGTGCCTATTTTCGCCAAAGCCCGCGGTTTTGGCTAAACCTCCAGACAGAATGCGACCTCCGCCGCGCCCTCCGCGACGAAAAGGCGTTGACTGCGGATATCACCCCC
The DNA here is from genome assembly GCA_964544025.1 of uncultured Opitutales bacterium. Taxonomy (GTDB): domain Bacteria; phylum Verrucomicrobiota; class Verrucomicrobiia; order Opitutales; family T3Sed10-336; genus CAZJCL01. The sequence continues at coordinate 4,947 of CAZJCL010000220.1, forward strand.
TGCCCCGCCGTCGCCGAGGATGCGGAACCTTATGGAAAATGATTCGCTCCTTCGCCGACAAAGACACCGAGCTGCTCTGGACAAAAGAACGAACGCGCCCCTACGGATCTGTCGGCAGAGCGGCCCTGCGCAAACTGATTCAAATCAACGGAGCCGAAAAACTCGAAGATTTGCGCCTGCCGCCGGGCAACCGACTCGAAGCGCTGAAGGGCGAACGCGCCGGACAGTTCAGCATCCGGATCAATGATCAATGGAGAATCTGCTTCCGCTGGGAAAACGGCCAACCGACCGCCGTAGAAATAGTTGACTACCACTAATCCGTTCAAATCATCTCCACCACGCGCCCCACGCCTTCCCCAATCTAAAATATAAAATCTAAAATCTAAAATCCCCCTCCTACTCCACAATCCGCATCTGCACA
>CAZJCL010000221.1:0-1179 GCA_964544025.1 uncultured Opitutales bacterium
GAAGGGCGTGGGCCTGTTTTTTTTTAACCACAGATGGCACAGATAGGCACAGATGATCCGTTATTTAGGGACGGAAATTGAGGAGCGGGATGGGCAAATTTTGTTTTGCCGGGTATCGTTTTTCCATGAGTAACCAGATTCGTGTCGGGTTTATTGGACTCAATCCGGGGAAGCATTGGGCTTCGATGGCGCATATTCCGGCTTTGGAGGCGCTGGCGGAGGAGTTTGTTGTGGTGGGTGTGGCGAACACCAGTTTCGCCAGCGCGAAGAATGCGGCTGAAGCTTTTGGGTTGCCGCACGCGTTTGAGAATGCGCAGGCGTTGGTCGATTCGCCGGAGGTCGATTTGGTGGTCGTTACGGTCAAGGTGCCGCATCATCGCGAATTGGTGACCGCGGCGTTGGACGCGGGTAAGCATGTGTATTGCGAATGGCCGCTGGGGAATGGGCTCGCGGAGGCGCGGGAATTGGCCGGTCTTGCCGAGGAGAAGGGCGTGGTCGCGGCGGTTGGGACGCAGATGCGGGTGGCTCCGGAGGTCGAGTTTCTTCGGCAGTTGATCGCGGATGGGTATGTGGGCGAGGTGCTTTCGACGACGCTTGTGGGCAGTGGCGGCGGATGGGGCGGCGAGACCACGGCCGCGTTTGTCTATGCCAGTGACAGGACTAACGGCGCAACGATGCTCAGCATCCCGCTGGGACACACGCTTGCTGGTCTGCGGGAGGTGCTGGGCGATATCGGCGACCTCTCCGCGCGCATGATCAACTGCCGGAAGACCGCGTATGTGACCGATACTGGAGAGACCATTTCTTTGACCTCCCATGACCAGGTTCTCGTGCATGGCGCGCTGAAGAGCGGGGCAGCGTTCTCGATCCATTATCGCGGGGGCATGTCCCGCGGGACCAACCTGCTGTGGGAGATCAACGGCACGCGGGGCGACATTCAGGTGACGGGCGCCAATGGCAATGGACAGATGGTGCAGTTGTCGATTCGCGGAGGCCGGGGAGACGCGAGTGAAATGGAGCCGTTGACTCCGCCGGCTTCGGTTTACCATGGGTGGCCGGATAATTCGGTGGCGCGGAATGTCGCACGGCTTTATGCGTTGGTGGCGCGGGATATTCGTTCGGGGACGCGCTCGGCGCCGAGTTTCGGGGATGCCGTTGCGCTGCATGAGACGGTTGAGG
>CAZJCL010000221.1:1279-3351 GCA_964544025.1 uncultured Opitutales bacterium
ACACGGACGGGCACGGACGGGCACGGAATGGGGGAGTGTACGATGGAGGGTGGTGGGATGGAGGTTGCGGGGAGGTTGGGGGATTGCTTAGGGTTGGAGCGTTATGGCGGCGGGGCGGGTTTCTTTGCGGGATATTGCGACTCAGGCGGGGGTGCATCCTTCGACGGTTTCTTTGTGTCTGAACGATAGTCCGCTGGTGGCGGAGAGGACGCGGGTTCGGGTGCGGCGGATCGCGGAGGCGATGGGGTATCGGGCGCATCCGTATGTGCGGGAGTTGATGCGGGAGCGGCGGACGAAACGGGGGGCGGTGGCGGAGCCGGGGTTGGCTTTCGTTTCGCTTTATCCGGAGCGGGAGGGGTGGCGGGAGAGGTTGCCGGGTTTGGGGAAATGTATCGCGGCGGCGCGGGAGCGGGCGGTTTCGCGGGGGTTTCGGTTCGAGGAGCTTTGGATTCCGGCGGGGCGTTTTTCGCAGGAGGAGGTGGGGGAGATTTTGGCGGAGAAGGGGATTTCGGGGGTGGTGCTTTCGCCGTTGGCGGAGGTGACGGAGGAGTTGGATTGGCCGTGGGAGCGGGTGGCGGTGGTGGGGATCGGGCCGAGTTTGCGTTTACCGGGGTTGAATCGGGTGCGGAGCAATCATTTCAAAACGATGACGACAGCGATCGAGGAATGTTACCGGCTCGGTTACCGGCGGTTTGGTTTCGCGATTCGGGAGGAGGTGAACCGGCGGATGGACGATCGTTGGCTGGCGGCGTATATCGCGCAGTTGCGGGATTTGCGGATTCGGGATGCGCCGCGGCCGTTGCTGGCGCGGGATTGGAACCGGGAGGAGTTTCTGGCTTGGGTGAGGGCGGAGCGGCCGGATGTGGTGATTGTCAGCAACGCGTCGCGGCCGATGCGGTGGCTGGAGGCGGGCGGATTTTCGGTGCCGGAGGATGTGGGAGTGGTGAGTTTGAGCGTGCCTTCGTTGGAGGCGCGGGAATCGGGGGTGTATGAGCATTGGGATTTGCAGGGGGAGCGGGCGGTTTCGATTTTGATTCATTTGTTGCTGGATAATGAATTGGGGTTGAGCGATTCGCCGAATGTTTCGCTGGTGGATACGGTTTGGCATCCGGGGAGGACGTTGGAAGTTAAAATTAAGAAGTAAGAATGATGAATGGGGGAGGGGGGATTGGGTGTTGTGGAATCGGCTTGCTGAGGGGGAGGGATTTGGCGAACAACTGACGGATGCTGGCGCATGAGGTTTTGGCTTTGGTTTCTTTGAGTTCGCTGGAGTTTTCTCCTTGGGCGCTGGTTTTGTTGCTTTTGGCGGGATTCGCGGCGGGGTGGATCGATGCGGTGGTGGGCGGTGGCGGGTTGATTCAGTTGCCGGCGTTGCTGCTGTTTCCGGGGATCACTCCGGTGCAGGCGTTGGCGACGAATAAACTGGGATCAATTTTCGGGACTTCGGTTAGCGCGATCACGTATTATCGGCGGACGCGTCCGGATTTGCGGACGGCGGTTCCGATGGCGGCGGTGGCTTTGGCTGGCGCGTTCGGCGGCGCGGCGATCGCCACAGTTTTGCCGGTGGATCTGATTCGGCCGATCATAGTTGGCGCGTTGATCGCGGTTTTGGTTTTCACCATCGTCAAACCGAAGGCGGGCGAGCTGAGCAAGTTGCGATATCGGGGGGCGGGGCATTATTCGCGGGCGGTGATTATCGGGTTGGTGATCGGCGGTTACGACGGAATGATCGGGCCGGGAACGGGGTCGTTTTTGATTATCGCGATGGTGACGGTGCTGGGTTACAATTTTCTGGAGGCGTCGGCGAAGGCGAAGATCGTGAATTTCGCGACGAATCTGGGGGCGTTGTCGCTGTTCATTCCGGGCGGACATGTGATGTTCGAGCTCGGGTTGGCGATGGGGGCGATGAATATGGCGGGCGGTTATCTGGGAGCGCGGATGGCTATTTCCAAGGGGAGCGGATTTATTCGGGTGGTTTTCGTGGTCGTCGTGTCGGCGCTGATACTGAAGCTCGGTTCAGATATGTTGCGGGAGAATCCGAAGAGCGATCCGGTGGAAAACGACTTGATTGA
>CAZJCL010000221.1:3451-5329 GCA_964544025.1 uncultured Opitutales bacterium
GGAGCTTGAACTCCGCTTTCAGGCCGGAACCTACGCTGGCGGCGCCGATGGAAACGCGGCCTGGCTCCACTTCGCCACTTTCCAATAGGGCTTTCTGAACCGTTTCGATCCGTTTTTGGGCCAGCTCCTGGAATTCGGTGTCGGGGATTTCCGTCTCGGCCAGCAGTTTCGCCTTCATCTCCTTTGTTGTTGGAAGCTTGATGACTTCGGCGACAACGGTGGGATCCGCTTTTTCTTCGGCCTTTTCCGGTGTCAAAATTCCCAATGGTTCCACAGCCTCCGATGCCGTGGCGATTTCGATTTCTGGAGCCGGATCGCGCTTGCTGATGAGCCGGGTAATCCATTGCGGAACGTGAACGACGATGAACGGTTTGGATTCGGCGATCTCTGGTTCCTCCACGGGAGCGGATTCTTCGGAAACCTCTGGCAATTTCGGCGCTTCCATGGCGGCGATTTCGATCTGTTCTTCGGGCACGGCCGGAATCTCCAGAGGACCGAAACGGGATTCGTAGAGGGAGCGGATTAGGTTGGCGTCGGTTAATGGGTCCGCATCAATTGTCGCTACGATCGCTGTCGCCGATTGATGAGCCACGAGCTCCTCACGCAAGCGATTTTCCAGCAATGCCGGACGATCGGAGACAGGATCGGCGACCGCAGTGATTTCAATTTTTAGTGCCGGGCGTTGATGAAGGGCGGCGGCGAGTTCGCGAAGCACCTCGTGGCTATTGTCCGACAGGGTGAACTCGCCGGGAGCGAAGGCGATTTCGGAGAGGTTTTCGCTCTTGGCGCCAACCAGCTTTCCGAGGGCGGCGAATGGAGAACTGGCGACATTGCGGATCACGCTAAACAGGGTGTCGGTGGCGACGGCCGCGATATTGAATTGAGGATCGTCCAGCCGGCCGGAAAGCGGCACGTCGATGGCGATGACGCCGTTTCGGTCGCGCAATAAAGCGAGGGCGATGTCGAGCGGCAGGTTCACCGAATTTTCGCTTTCCACCCGATCGCCGAGGTGAAGGTTTTTGAGGCGAATCGTGTTTTGCGCGGAAAGGCTTTCGTCTTCCAGCTTCGCCTTCACGATGAAATCGAGGTTTCCTTCGGCGACCATGCGGCCAATGAATTTTCCGGAGTAAGGGGAAACGGGAGGAAGCCCAAAGCTGGCCAATTCCACCGTCATGTCCGCAAAGAGATTGGCGGGATTGGCGTTCGTGGTTCCGGTGATGGAGAGCCGTGAGGCGCCGGGAAATTCACCCGAGACATCGATGGCGGCCTGCCCGTGGGGATCCGAGGAGAGATCGACGATGGTTGCATTAAACTTTTCGAGCCGTGTGGAATAGGCGGGCGCAACGGTTTGGTCGGAAACCGTGAAAGCGCCGTTCTCGACGCGGATGACGCCGGCGGCGAAGGTCAATGGAAAGGCTGCGGGAGAAGACTCAGGAGGTGTCGCGGCCGGGGTTGGCTGGCGGACTCCCTCGGATGCGGTTTCCGTTGTTTGCGCGGTTTCGGTTGGTGGAGCAACTCGGAGGAGACGCAGGAGGTTTACACTGCCATTCTCTTCGAGCGCCACGACTGCTTGCGGATCGACCAAACGGATTTCGTCGCTTTGGAACGACAGCGGTTCCGATTGCAGCGCGAGGCCGATGAGTTCGAATTGTGAAAAGGCGAGGACCGGTTCTTCTCCATCGCGAGCCTCGAACGTTTGGACTCCCGCCGTTCCGTCGAACGTGACGACCGGTAAAGCTTCGGAGCTGGGCTTGAGAAGTAGTTTTCCGTTAAGACCGGCGCTGCCCGATTGCAGGGAGAGATCCGTGAACAGGGCCGCCCATGGATCGAACCGGGAGAGGGGAATGGCCTCCACAGCGATATTAATTTCACCGGCGA
>CAZJCL010000222.1:0-5329 GCA_964544025.1 uncultured Opitutales bacterium
TTATCGATTCCGGTGGGGTTCTTGTCGATGCTCGCGGGGTGTTTTTGTTTTTCTATCCCCTCGTGAATCGAATCGATGCTGGATTTGTAGCTTTCACTCCTGCTGTTCTCTGATCCGTCCGGCGCAGGCGGCTCTTACGTGGTCGCGCAGCCAGCGATGGCCGAGGTCGGCGTCGAGGCGCGGGTGCCATAGCATAGAAACCGTGAATTCGGGGGTGGAAACAGGGAGGGCAAAAGAATGCAGGCCGGCCCGGAGGTTGCCGGTATGCCGTTCGGGGACGGTGGCGATCAGGTCGGAGGTTCGGGCGAGCGCCACCGCCGTCGCGAATCCGGCGACAAGGGAAACGACAACTTTCCGTTCCAATCCGAGGTTCGCCAAGGCATGGTCAATTGGATCTTCGCTTGGGTTGCGCGATACGCGGATGTGGCGACTTTCAGCGAAACGAGCAGGTGTGATCTTTCCAGTGCTGAGCGTGTGACCCTTCCGGACGACGCCGATGTATCGATCGCGAAATAGCGCCTGCGTTCGCAATTCGGGACTGGTCGTTTGTTCCAACACGCCGGTTTCCAGGTCGACGCTTCCTTCGCGCAATGGGGTGCTGTCCTTGTTCGGCTTCGGTACGAAACGCAGTTCCACGCCCGGGGCTTCCGCGCCGATGCGGGCGATGAGATCTGGACCAAAGTTTTCCACAAAGCCTTCACTGGTGCGAAGGGTGAACGTCCGAACGAGTTTTTGAATGTCCAATTTCCCGACCGGACGTAGAACCGCTTCGCTCTCCTCCACGAGTTGACCGATCCGTCCTCGGAGTTCGACGGCCCGGGGAGTGAGCACCAGACCGCGTCCGGCCCTGACCAAAAGCGGGTCGCCGGTGGCCTGACGGAGTCGCGCGAGCGCTCGACTCATCGCAGAGGGACTTAGTCGCAGCCGTTGCGCCGCGCGAGCCACGCTCCCTTCCGCGAGGAGTACGTCGAGAGTGACGAGCAAGTTGAGGTCGGGTCGCATCATGGCAAAGATGGGGGCGGATTGTGATAGGGCGTCCCGTGCATGGATAAAGTGCATACGGGGCGTCTTCCGCCATGTCAATTCGTGGACTACAATGATGCGCATGAAGACGATTCTTGCATTGCGCCCGCCGACGACGGTTGAAGATTCTCAGTCATCGCACGCGGCGGGATGGGCTCTTGCCGGCCTTTCGCTGTCGGTTCTGTTGTCGTCGCTCGGCACCAGTATTGCGAATGTCGCATTGCCGACGTTGGCGCACGCGTTCGCCGCCACGTTTCAGGGAGTTCAATGGGTTGTGCTCGCCTATTTGGTAGCGGTTACCTCTGTCATTGTCAGTGTGGGACGTTTGGGTGACATCCTGGGCCGCCGTCGGCTGCTTCTCACCGGGATAATTGTTTTTACGGCGGGTTCAGTGCTTTGCGGTATCGCACCGACGCTCTGGCTGTTGATTGCCGCACGGGCGCTGCAAGGAATCGGCGCGGCTGCGATGATGGCGCTTGCGATGGCTTTTGTGAGTGAGATCGTTCCGAAAACCCGAACGGGTCGCGCCATGGGGCTTCTCGGCACGATGTCCGCCGTCGGTACCGCGCTCGGGCCATCGCTCGGCGGTCTCCTCATCGCCGCTTCCGGCTGGCGGGCGATCTTTCTTATCAACATTCCATTGGGTATTTTGGCGTTTTTCCTGTCTCGGCGGTATTTGCCGGTTGACCACTTCAACTCGCCGCGAGTGCGGGGTAATTTCGATAGCGTGGGGACGTTATTACTGGCTCTCGCTCTCGCCGCCTATGCGCTTGCTATGACGATGGGGCGAGGGAGTTTCGGTCGTTGGAATCTGGCTCTGTTGATTGTGGGAGCGGGTTTGGTCGGTTTCTTCCTGTTCGTCGAGACCCGGGTGAAAGCACCGCTGTTTCGCTTGGCGCTCTTACGGGACCGGGTATTGCGGCCGGGTTTACTGACGAGTGGCCTCGTCTCCACGGTCATGATGAGCACGCTCGTTGTGGGGCCGTTCTATCTTACGCTTGCGCTCGGACTCAGGTCGGCGGTGGTGGGATTTGTCCTGTCGATCGGGCCGCTCGTAGCGGCACTTGCCGGTGTTCCCGCGGGACGACTGGCGGACCGGTATGGCGCCCGTCGCATGGCGATTATTGGACTGCTTGGCATTGTCAGCGGTTCGGTTGCGCTCGCGCTTCTGCCTCCGCCGACGGTCATTTTCGGGTATATCGCCCCGATCGTGATCATTACCGTCAGCTATGCGCTGTTCCAGACCGCCAACAACGCCGCCGTCATGGGCGATATCGCCGCTCATCAGCGTGGTGTCGTGTCAGGCATGTTGAATCTGTCGCGTAATCTCGGTCTGATCACCGGTGCATCCGTGATGGGGGCTGTTTTCGCCTTCGCGTCCGGCACCTCGGATATCACCACGGCGCCAGCGCCCGCCATCGCGATCGGAATGCAGGCCACGTTTGCTGTGGGGGCGACACTCATCGTGATCGCTCTCGCCATCGCTTTGGCCGGACGTGCGGAGAAAACTAGGGTTTGGTCTTCAGAACAGTCGCCGGCATGAGGTCGGGAGCGAATCGGAAGCGGGCAACTCCCGGGAAACGTTCCCGGCCCCGGGGGGAATCGGGGGATGTATTCCTTGCCGGTCCGGGTTGAATCCAGGGATGCTCCGGCGTAGGATGGGGCAATGAAATGAACCCCGTGGCCCCTCGCTCCGACGAAAGCAAAGCGATCACTTCCGTTATGAACCAAAGGTCCGGGTCGTGCCGTGACGGGACCGAAACCAATCGAAACAGGAACTCATATGAGCAAAGAAGTGATGGATACTTCCACAAACGGGCGCGAGATCAGGGCCGCGGTGGTGCGCAAGAAGGGTGGACCTTTTGAACTGGAGGGTTTGCGCCTGGAGAAACCGCGTTCGGATGAAGTGCTGGTCAAAATCGTTGCCACGGGAATGTGTCACACCGATATGGTGGCGCGCGACCAGGTGTATGACGTGCCGCATCCGATCGTTCTGGGGCACGAGGGCGCGGGAATTGTTGAAAGTGTTGGCGAGGATGTGACGGAGGTCGCTCCCGGGGATCCGGTGGTGCTTTCTTATCTGCCTTGCGGACAATGCTCGCCGTGTCTTCGCGGGCAGCCGTTTCATTGCGTGAACACCTATCCGCTTTGTTTCGGCGGGGCGCGTTTGGACGGAAGCACGGCGACGACCGACCGGGAGGGAAATCGCGTCCACGACCATTTTTTCGGGCAATCGTCGTTCGGCACGTTCGCGCTGGCGAATGAGGGGAACGTCGTGAAGGTTTCGAAGGACGCACCGCTCGAATTGCTGGGACCGCTGGGTTGCGGGATCCAGACGGGGGCGGGCGCGGTGATGAACGCGCTGAGGGTGAACGCGGGAGCGAGCTTCGTTGTTTTCGGCGCGGGCGCGGTCGGTTTGTCGGCGGTCATGGCGGCGCGGGTGGTGGGGGCGACGACGATTATCGCCGCCGATGTTGTCCCCTCGCGTTTGGAGTTGGCCAAAGAATTGGGAGCCACGCACGTGGTCAACAGCAAGGAGGAAGATCCGGTGGAGGCGGTGAAGAAGATCACTGGTGGCGGCGCTGATTTTTCGCTCGAAGCGACTGGTATACCTCAGGTGTTGCGGCAGGCGATTGAGGCGATCGGTGCTCTCGGCGTTTGCGGCATTGTTGGCGCGGCGCCTCTCGGGGCGGACGGTTCTTTCGACATCAACGACGTCATGATTCCGGGGAAAACGATTCGGGGAATTCTTCAGGGAGCGAGTATTCCGAAGATCTTTATTCCGCGTCTGGTGGAACTGCATCTGCAAGGGCGGTTTCCGTTCGACAAGCTGGTGAAGTTCTACGAGTTCGACGAGATCAATCAGGCGGCCGAAGACAGCGAAAAAGGGAGCACGATCAAGCCGGTTATCCGCATACGGTGACAAGGTTTTGCTGGGGTTCTGGGGGGTAAACGGTCTAACCACTAATGGACACGAATAAACACGAATATGGCGTTGGAGTTGAGCGCATCGGGATTGGGCGGGGATCCGCAGTGGAGTGAATGATTTTGGGGAGAGGAAATGAGGAGAAGGTGCTCCGAGCGGCTGGAGGGGGAGCGTGTTTCACACGGTTTTTACGGCGCGAGGGCTTGAACCGGTTTCGGTTGATGGACAAGCATTCGGCTATGTTTGCGACTGTTGTTTTATTGGGCGGGGTATGAGTGCGCGCAGGCGCAGGAGAGACCGTGCGAGAATGGGGGCGGTCGAGATGCTTGTGCGGACGGGCGGGGCAGGATTGGTGGCTATCTTTGCCTCAAGCGTATTGGGGAAGCAACTGCCGGTGCCGGGGGTTGTTCCGGCGATCGGAATTCTTTTGTTGTCGGTCAGTCTTGTGGGATTGGCCGCGATGCTGGGTTCGCGTTTATTTGCAATACGTTCCGCCGGAAAGGGCAGTCCCGCGGCGAGAAATTCACCGTTTTCCGAGACGGAGGATATACCGCTCTACCGAATGAAAGACCGTAGCGAGTCCGCGCCATCTGAACACCGGTGGTCGTTGTCGCTTCTTCGGTCCCTTGATTGGAAGGTTTTCGAGGATTTATGCGCCGAATTCGCGAGAGCTTCGGGATTCCGGGCGGCGACGACTCCGCTTGGTGCCGACGGAGGTGTTGATATTTGGTTATACAAGGCGGAGAAGCCGAAGCCTGTGGCGGCGGTGCAGTGCAAGGCGTGGAAATCGTGGAACGTGGGGGTGAAGCCGGTTCGGGAATTATATGGTGTGATGGCGGCCGAGGGGGTGGAAAATGGGTTTTTTATTACCAGCGGCACTTTCACGGAGGAGGCGCGGAAGTTTGAGGGGGACAAGCGGATCGAGTTGATCGACGGCGAGACGTTGTTGGAGCGGATTCGATTGCTTGCGCCGGATGTGCAGGATGGTTTGCTGAGAGAGGTGACGCGGGGGGGATTTTTCTACTCCTTCTTGTCCGAAGTGTGGCCTGAAATTGGTGCAGCGAACGTCGGCGACGGGGTCTTTTGGGGGTGCCGGTCGTTTCCGAGGTGCCGGGGGAAGTTGAATGGAGGGAAGACATGGGGATCAGGATTAGAGGATTACGACTACGTTGCACACCATGGAGCCAATGAAGGCACGGAAGGCGGCGAAGGCTTGAGCAGGAGGCAGAGAGAAGGGGCGTTTCAAAACACGGAAAGCACGGAAGGCTTGGGCCCGGGGTGGGACCACAGATTTGGGACGGAAGCTCTGGCCTTTGATGACGCAACATCGGCGAAGCGCCGATGCTAGTGCGATTACACATACATGAAATCAGGTGGTGA
>CAZJCL010000223.1:0-5281 GCA_964544025.1 uncultured Opitutales bacterium
CACGTCACCCAATCGCCGTGGTATCTGTGGCGAAACAAGCATTTCAATGAACAGGAAATTCGCGATCCGTCCATTAGCGGTCCGGAAGCGGATCCACAGGGCGATGGAATTCCAAACCTCCTGAAATACGCGCTCGGACTCGATCCGAAGAAACCGGCCGCGAAATTACCGGTGGAGGTTTCGGTCGAAAACGACGGCCGGCGAAAATATCTCACGCTTTTGGTGACACGCTCCCCTTCCGCCAGCGACATCAAGCTTCTCGTGGAGGCCGCCAGCCGCCTGAACGGCGAAGGCGTTTGGGATGGCGAGGCGGTGGTCGTCATCGAGGACGAAGCCGACCGGCTTTTGGTGCGCGACTCGGTTCCCATCAGCAATGCCGATCGGCGCTTTCTTCGTCTGCGGGCGAAACAGGAATTGGCGGGCGAAAACGGCTCCTAAAATCCTTTCGCCGAAAGATCCGTGTCCGTATTCTTCCTGATTCTCGCGACCCTTTTGCTGCTAAACTTTCTTTGGTGGTGGCGGGCCGATTTCGGACTGCGCAAAAGCGGCTCTCGCTGGCGCGTCCGGATTTGGCCGTTGCTTTGGGCGGCGGCGATGGGCGGGCTGCTGATCTTCGTCATCGCTTCGAGAGACGCGTCGGCGCCGACCCGTGAATTCCTGCCGGTCCCGATCATCGCCGCGGTTTATCTTTGGCACTTAATCGTTCTGCCGGTCTGGCTTCTCGCGACTCCGTTCATCGGATTGGCTGGTCTGATCGGGAGGAAGAAAAAGGGCCGCACCGACCGGACCCGCGCCAAAAATTCCGGATGGACTCGGCGGCGGTTTATCGCATCGCTCGTCGCGTTTTTGCCACCGGTAATTCTGACCGGGCTCACCGCGATTTCCCTGCCGCAGCTACACAATTTCCGGATCCGGCGATTCACCCTGCCAATTCCGAATCTTCCCCCGTCGCTCGATGGACTGACGATTGCCCACGTCGCCGATGTTCACGTCGGTTCTTTTACCCACGGAAAAACGCTTCATGCCATCGCGGACGCGACGAACGCCTTGGACGTGGATCTCGTTTTCCTTCCCGGAGATTTGATCAACAACGACATCAAGGACTTGCCGGAAGCGATCGCGATGGTGAAATCGCTTGAAGCGCGGCACGGCGTTTTTCTCTGCGAGGGAAATCACGACCTGATTCCCGGCCGCGATCTTTTCGGAGAACAAGTGAAAGCCGCCGGCCTGCAATTGCTGATCAACGAGGAAAAGACGATCCGGATCAACGGCGGGCGGGTCCAGATTCTCGGGCTTCGCTGGGGCGGACCGGCTTCACCAATCGAGCAACCTGCTGATTATTCCGACGACGCGATTTCCGGCTCGATGAGAGAGCTTCTGCAATTGCGAAACCCGCGGGCGTTTCCGATTTTGCTGGCGCATCATCCGCATGCCTTCGACCCGGCGGCTGAGGCGGATGTGCCGCTCGTCATTTCCGGACACACCCACGGCGGCCAGCTGATGATCAACGAAAAACTCGGTTTCGGTCCCGCGATGTATCGCTATTGGAGCGGAATCTACCGCAAGAAAAACAGCACGCTCGCCGTTTCGAATGGCGTCGGAAACTGGTTTCCATTGCGAACGTCCGCGCCCGCCGAAATCCTCCACCTCACGCTACGGATCGCGGAAAAAACCTAAACCCGCCGCCCACAAACCGCCGAACGTATCGCCGGACCAAACCAATCTTCGTCCCGGAGGGACGCCGACAATAGCCCGGCCGCTTCAGCGCCGGATATCGATAGCGAAGCACTCGTAAGTCCCGAAGGGACGACTGAACCGCACGCAACTCCCAAACCCGCGCATCTCCACAACCCTCCACGACTCTCTCCCCCGATCCACGATCCCGAGCGCTTGACCGCCCGGCGCTCGGCTGCATGACTCCTTCCCGCAACCATGACCGCCTTTTTACTTTTAGTCATTTTCCTCGTTTTCGCCGGTCTCATGTTGCGAGGAAAAATTCCCGCTTTGCTGGCGTTGCCGGCCATGGCGATCCTGATGTCCCTCGCGGCCCGCGTGAACGCCGACGGTATTTTGTCCGGAGTCATCGTCGAAGGCAGCACCCGTCTCGCGGCGCCGATCATGGCGGTTTTTTTCGGCGCGTATCTCGGTCAGGTGACGCTCATGACCGGAATCGCCGAACGAATCGTGAAACTGGCCGCCGAATTTTGCGGCGATAAACCGATCATCATCGCCTTCATCATGGCGATGGTGACGGGCGTCCTTTTCACCTCGTTAACCGGTCTCGGCGCGGTGATCATGATCGGGACCCTGGTGCTGCCGATTTTGATCTCGGTCGGGATTCCGCGAAAAATGGCGGCGACCGTTTTCCTGATGGCCGTCGGCACCGGATCGCTGATGAACCTGAGTTTGTGGGAAATGAACCGCGCCATTCTCGGGCTCGGCATCGAGGAGGTCCGGCCGTTCGCGATCAAACTGTTCATCGTCAACACCGTCGTCGCGGCCGCGTTCATCCTGTTTCACGCGAAACGAAACCTCCTTTTCGCCACCTGCGCCGTCGCCGCCGAGCCGGAACCCGAAACGGCAGCGGAACCGGAGACCGCCAAACCGGCCGTCCCCGCCTACGCGCTCGCGACGCCGATCCTTCCGCTGCTTCTCCACCTCGCGTTCGGCTGGCCGGTCATTCCGGCGTTTATCGGCGGAATTTTGTTCGGCGTTTTCACGACGCTTCCGCGCAAGGGAATCCGCATTCTCACCCAGGCCGCCCTCAAAGGAATGGAGATCGGCGCGCCCGCGATTATCCTGATGATCGGGATCGGGATGCTGCTCATGATGTCCACCCGCCCGGAAGTGCAGGCGGTTCTGGAGCCGGTGCTGAGCACGCTGCGCGGGATTTCGCCGTGGACGTTCGTCATCGGATTCGGCCTGCTTTCGCCGCTGGTGTTGTTTCGCGGACCGCTGAATCCGGCCGGACTCGGGATCGGGATTTTCGCGCTGCTGCTCTCGCTCGAAATTTTCCCGCCGCTGATCGTGATGGGCCTCCTTTTCTCGCTGGCCCAAGTGCAAAACGTCTGCGACCCGACCAACACCCACAACGTCTGGGTCGGCAGCTACACCGAAACTCCCGTCATGGCGATCACCCGGACCACGATTCCGTTTCAAATGATCGTCGCCTTCGCCGGCCTCACCCTCTCGGTCCTCCTCTTCTGGTAAACATGGAAAACGCGCGAAAATATCGAATCGGCATCGACGTCGGCGGCACGTTTACGGACGTCGTCGCCATCGACGCAACGACGCTCGCCATCGCGGGTTTCGCCAAAGCGCCCACCAGTCACACCGCCGAGGAAGGCGTGGCGGCCGGCATTATCCAGGCGTTGCGCGACATTCTTCAGCAATTGGAGATCAAGCCGGAAGAAATCGTCTTCCTCGCCCACAGCACGACCCAGGCGACCAACGCGCTCCTCGAAGGCGACGTTTCGCGGATCGGCATCATTTCCACCGGCAGCGGCATGATCGGCTGGCAAACCAAAATCGGCGCGGCGCTCGGCGATCTCGAACTCGCGGAAGGCCGGTTGCTGCGGTCGATTCCGGTGTTCGTGAAAGCCGCCAGCGCGACCTTCGCGGCCGACGTGGCACAAGCGATCGAGCGGTTGAAAGCGGAAAACGTCGCCGCCATCGTCGCGGCCGAAGCGTTCTCCGTGGACGCACCCCGCCGGGAAAGCCAAATCGCCGAAGCGGCCCGCGCGGCCGGAGTTCCCGCGACCGCCACCCACGAAGTTTCCTCGCTTTACGGACTCAAACTCCGCGTCCGCACCGCCGCGCTCAACGCCGCGATTTTGCCGCGCATGATGGAAACCAGCGAACGCACCGCGGCCGGAGTGACCCGCTCCGGCATCGAAGCGCCGCTGATGATTATGCGCAGCGACGGCGGAGTCATGAGTTTGGACGAAATGCGGCGGCGGCCGATCCTTTCGTTTCTGTCCGGACCGGCCGCCGGAATCGCGGGAGCGCTGATGTATGAGAAAATCTCCGACGGCATCTTCCTCGAAGTCGGCGGCACCAGCACCGACATTTCCGTCATCCGCGACGGTTTGCCCCAAACCCGCTCCGCCTCGGTCGGCGGTCAGCGCATTTTTCTCAACACGCTCGACGTGCGGACCATCGGGCTGGCGGGCGGAAGCATGTTGCGCGTTCACGACGGACGCCTGGTCAGCGTCGGCTCCCGGAGCGCGCACATCGCCGGCTGCCATTATCTGAGTTTCTCGACGCCCGAAGATTTGGAAGGCGCGACGGTGAAGGAAATCACCACGACCGGCGACGTGACCAACCGCTACCTGATCCTCGAAACCCGCGACGGAAAACGGATCGCCCCCACCCTCACCTGCGCCGCCAATTGCCTCGGATACGTCGAGGAGGAACATTATTCGCGCGGCAATCGCGCCGTGGCCGAAGCCGGATTCGCGCTCGTCGCCCAACATCTTTCGATCCCGACCGATAAACTGCTCGATCAAATTTTCGATCTCGCCCTGGCCAAAGTCGAAGAACCGCTCCGGCGCCTGATCCACGAATACCGGCTCGACACCGACCTCGTGGAATTGATCGGCGGAGGCGGAGGCGCGGCGGCGATTCTTCCGGCTCTCCAGAAACGGCGCGGCTGGACCTGCCGGATCTCGCGCAACGCGCCGATCATTTCCGCGATCGGCGTCGCCCTCGCGATGGTGAAAGAAGTCGTGGAGCGAACCGTCGTCAATCCGACCGACGAAGACGTGTTGCGGGTTCGTCACGAAGCCCGTTCCGCGGCGATCCGCGCGGGAGCTTTGCCCGACACCGTGGAAGTGCGCGTCGAGGCGGATCGCCAAAAAAGCATCCTGCGGGCAACCGCCACCGGCGCCGCCGAAATCCGCGAAGCCGACGAGGAAAAGGAACCGGTTTCCGAAGCGCAACTGCTCGAAATCGCGGCCCGTTCCCTCTCGTTGCCGGAAGAAGCGGTTTCGCTGGTCGCCAGCGCCGAATCGTTTTTCGTGTTTCGCGGAGAACAAAAGGTGAAGCGCTTCGGCGGACTCTGGCACGGACGGCGGCAAGGCATCCGGGTGCTCGATCAGGACGGCGTCGTCCGGCTCCGGCGTTCTCAAGGAAAGATCGTGCAAGCAACAGCATCCACGCTCGGCGGAGAAATCTCCCGCGCCGTGACCGACGAATCCTCCTTCGGCGACGCCGGCCAGATCCTGCCCGACGTTTTCCTGCTCCACTCCGGCCGCATCGCCAACTTCACCGGCATCGCGCA
>CAZJCL010000224.1:0-5266 GCA_964544025.1 uncultured Opitutales bacterium
GGCATGGATTTCCTCCACGAGTTTTGCCTCGGAAACGACGGCGGGCATGTCGAGCACCGGCGACCAATGTCCGGCCTGAGGCTCCCAATGCATCCGGGTTTCCGGATAAAGCCGCTCGACGGTTCGCCAGGTGCCGAGCGCGGCGAGAAAGCCGAGCGGATTCGCGCCGTCGATGCCGGGAAGGGAGATCGGATGGGGAGATCGAGTAATCATGATGATGCGGCAACGGTTTCTGCGGGTTCGGCCGTTCGGATTTCGTCGGCGTACCAGCCTTCACCTTCGGCTTCGCTGGCTTGCTGGTCGGCGAGCCGGAGAAGCGATTCGAGGAAGGCGAGACCCCACGGACCGTGTTGACGGAGAAGTTTCCAGAAACGATCGGGGATTCCGGAATCGAGCCGGTGCGCGGGTTTTTCTTTTCGTTGTGAGCTGTCCGCGGTCGCATCGGGAGCATTCGGCAAAGCGGATGCGGAAAGCGGCGGCGGATCCGGATCGTCGACGACCGGAGCAAAGGGTCGGGCATATCCATGATGCGCGGCGACGAGATGCAGCGCGAGATCCCGGAGAGCGGGATCGGCGGGCAAGCGTGCGGCCGCGGCGGGGTGCGCCGCGAGGTGAAGCGAGGCGAATTCGTGCCGGAAACCGTCGGGCAAGCCGGAGCGCTTCCGTGCGGCTTCCCGTTCGCGGGCGCTGGTGCGGACGCGGTCGGATTTCGCCAGCGGCTCGGCGAGCGCGTAGGCGGCGTGTCGGTTGCCACCGAGAAGAAGCGACTGGAACCGGGGATCGAGTTTTCCCCAATCGTGCAGCTCGGCGGCGGCGGCGAGGGCCTCGGTTAGCGGTGCTCCCAGGTTCAGCGCTTTGGCGGTGAGGGCGACGAGATCGGCGACGTGGCGGGTGTGCGTCCGCAGAGTTACCGGATCCGAAGATGTGGACCGGCTCCACTCGTCGTCCTCGTCTTCGGCTTGGGCGATGACTGACCGTTTTGCGACACGATGCCGCGTGATGAAAACGATGCCGGAATATTCGTCGAAATATCGTTCCGCATTGAAGCCGAGTTTGCCGTCGGCCAGCAAGGTCAGTTTCTCTCGCAGGGGTTCTGGCAAATCGCTTTGTTTGGAAGTGTTCTCGAGGAGATTTCGAAGCTCTTTTGAGTTCAGGTTTTGGTTAGGATCGCCTGCATACTTGAGAAGCGTTTTCCATGCTTCTCCGCCGCTCGCATCGGGAAAAAAATCCGGGCGCAGACGGAGAATCGCGCGGCCCCGTGTGACCGCGAACGCTTTTTCCGCACAGTCGACGCGGCGGAGTTCGGAAAACGGAATCGGATCATCTTTTTCGTTTCTCGTCGCCGGATCGGGCGGGGCATGGGGAAGGTGACCGAGCTGACTCCATCCGCCGAGTTCCACCGGCAGGACGATGGTCGCGCCGGGAAAGATGTCGGCGGGTTTTTCAATGACCCGGCTGTTCCGTGCGCCTTGCCAGACGAATGCGCGTCCGATTGGAGCCGCCTTTTCGTTTCGGTTCCGGGGTGCGTCGGGTTGGACGGCGCCTTCGAGGAGATCGCCGGTGTCGGCTTCGGCTCGCTCTTTCGGATTTTCCTGAAAGAACCAATTTCGGAAGAGATGCAGCGGAACGGGCAACGCCTCGACTTGGGAGGGCGGGCAAAGGCTGAGATCGTGGGAGGCGGTTTCAAGGGAAGCTTTCAGCGACAGATCCGCGCGCCAGACGACGAGAACATCCGGGCTGCCGCTTCGCTTTCCGTGGAGGAAATGAGTGGGATCCGGATCCGGCCAGGGAGTCGGGTTGGTTTGCGCCCACGCGTCGAGATATGCTGGGAAAATAATCGGCGCGGTCGAGGTCGGCGCCTGTAAACGGAGGAGGTCTTCTTCGGAAAGGTTTGTCAGAAGATTCTCCATCGCGGTGAGGCCGAAATCGATCGTCTCGTCTGAAGCGTTCGAGCGGAGCCAGTTCCAGGTCGCCGACAGTGCGTTGCCGTAAATGGGATCGAGGAACTGGCTTTCCGCTGTGAGCTTATCGAGTTTTTGGTCGGGTTCGATCAGGTGATCCGGCATGACGATTGCCGCGCGGGCCGGGATGTCGCGTCCGGTCCGGTTGAGGCGGCCGAAACGCTGACGAAGCGCGTCGAGGCTGGCGCATTCCGTGACGAGGGCGTCGAAATCGAGGTCGGCTCCGACTTCCAGGCATTGGGTGGCGACGACGATTTCGATGGGAGGCGCGGTTTCGCCTTCAGGGACGGCGTCGCGGCGGGCGGCGGATTTTAACGTCGCCTGGAGTCGCGCAGTTTCGGCGTCGCGATCAAGGGGGCGCATCCGGCCGATCAGCAGCGTCGTTTCGGCGGCGAAACGCGGTTTTTTCGCTTTCGCCTCCTTTTCTAGGAGTTCCGTCACGAGGCGGGCGGTGGCGACGCGGTTGACCATGATGGCGAGTGAACGCGGTTCGCTTTCGCCGATAATGGCGGCGGCTTGATCGACGAGGTTGGCGGCCAGTGCATCCAGTTGTTTCGCTTTCGTTTTGGCTGGGGAAACGATCAGTTTTGCCGGTTTCGCGGCTCCGAGCCGTCGAGCGAGAACCGGGTTTTCGCGGTCGGCCGCGGTGAGTTGGATGAAGTTGGCCGCATCTTTCGGCGGCGTGGCGCTCATTTGCACCCATTGCAGTGGAGGCGGTTGGATGGCGCTCGGGTTTTGCGCGAGGTGGTGTTCGCGGTAGCGTTGAAGCCGGGCGACGGATTCCGCGAAGGGACGGCTGATGTGCGCTTCGTCGAGGATCCAGAGCGCGTCGGTGGCCACGAGTGCCGCGTGGATCGGGCGCGCGTTCGGTGTGACGCCGTAGCCCCGGAAGAGCATTCGGGAACCGATTTGGTCGATGGTTGTGGCGATGATCGTCGGTTGCAGAAGGGATCGCGCCCAGCGTTGATCGCGGAAAATCGCGCCGCGCAGTTGCACGCATTCCAGAGGGCGGCGCGGGAATGTGGTTTTGCCGCTCGGCACCGGGTTGAGGGAAAGCAGCGCTTCGGCGACGGCCGCGCAGGCGGGGCGGCTGGAATCCGGATCGGCGAGCGCCCGCGCGATTCGGGCCGCGCGCTCGAACGCTTCGTCCACGATGACCCGGCGGTTGACGATGAAGAAAATCCGTCGGGATGCGGTGCGCGTGCTGGACGGCAGGTGCGCTTGGGCCGCCAGCGCGTAAACGGCGGCTTCGAGACAAGCGGTTTTCCCGCTGCCGGTCGGAGCGGCGATAAACTCCGGCCAGTTTCCGGCGGCGGCGCGTTGGGCGAGATCGCGCTGCCAGGGAAACGGGTCGAGCGGTTGTCCGTCGTCCGTGCGATTCAGTTCGCGAAAGAAATCGTCAAAGGCGGGGAAGGTCATGTCGATGTGGTGAGGAATCCGATTTCGCGCTTCGGCTTTTCCGGAGGAGGTTGCAAGAGGGGGAGAAGTTTTTGGTAGAGATCCCGAAGCGCTTCGTCGTGCTGCATCAGCGATTTTTCAATTTCCGCCAATTTCTTCAGGATGGTCGCGTTGGCCATGAGTTGTTCCCGCATGTTGACGAACGCCCGGATGACATAAACGCTCATGGAGATTGCTTCCTCCGAACTTAGGATCGTCGATGCCATCAGCGCGCCGTGCTCGGTAAACACCCACGGGAGGTATTTCCGGTGTTTTCCTCGTCCGGATGTTTTTAAGGTCACAAATTGTGACCTTAAAGCAATCCACTCTTCATCAGTTAGTTGGAATGCAAACTCCGGGGGGAATCGCTGGGAGTTGCGCTTGAAGGCTTGATTGAAGACCTTGGTTTCCACCCCGTAGGCCTTTGCCAAATCGCTGTCGAGAACGACCGGCGATTCGCGGATGGTGTAGATGGGCAGGGCCGGGTTGTTCATTTCGTTTTGTCCTTTCGCCACGGTTTGCAGAGGCCGTATCCCCGGTATCGTCCCGCCCCCAACATAACGGGGCCGAGAACGGGTTCCGCAAAACGCAGCCAGACGTGGACCTGGCGGCGGTTCGGGCCTCCGGGGCGCTGGGGCATGAGCGGATATCCGTCGGGGCCCGGTTTTGCGCGGGGAGCGCCGCGATGCCAGGAGGTTTTGTCGATGTCGATTTCGACCGGCGCGGGCAAGCCGATGCGCTCGCAACTCGCGGAAACGATGGCGGCAACTTCGGCGAGATACGCGCTTCGGTCTTTGCGGGGATCGGCTTTCGGGTGACGATCCAGCACGACCGGCGACACGCTGGCCCAGATTTCGGCCGGGCCGGTCCAGGTGGCGGACCGAAGCGCGATCGGGGGCGAGGGCCGTTCCTCTTCCCGCAAAGTCCAGACGCCGAGTTTGCCGAGCGTAAGACGCAAATCCTTAGCGCGGCCGGTCGCGTCGTAGAGGAGCTTTCCGACGAGTTTTCCCCGTTCTTCCAGCGGAACCGATCGTGGAAAAGCCAGCGCCACGCCGAGCAAATGCCCGTCGGCGTAGTCGCTCCCGACGAAGCCGAGCGGGAGGAGCGCCAGATGCGGCTGTTCCGACGGTCGGCCGTCGGGTTGGTGACCGCTGACCCATTCCGGAGTCGGCTCGGCGTTTTTTTCAATCGCGCCGCGCAGGGCGGTCAGGAGTTGCCAGGTCGATTCGAGTCCGAGCGCGGGGCCTTCGCGTTTGTCCAAAACAAGGAGCGCGTCGTCGAACACGGAGGTTGCCGGAGGCGATTGCGGATCGGTAGAACCGTCGATTCGATGGTAGGCTTGGGTCATGCTGAGGATCGGACGGCGGGATGCGGGCCCGGCAAGATTGGCTTTCCAGGGCGTGCCGGACTGTTTTTCGAATTCGTCTTTCAGCGCCTTTTGTTCTTTGCTTCTCGCGGACTGGATTTGCGCATGAAACTCGTAAAACCGGTCCACCGCTTCGCCATTGTATTGGTCGCGGAGATAATCGAGACACCCTTCCCCGGCGACGCGGAAACGCTCGGCCGGACGGGATAGGGTTTCATTTCGGACCGGCAGGAAATTCGGCGGCGACGGCGGTAATTCGTCGCTCAGCCACATCCGCACGAAGGATGAGGAGTGGCCGATCCGGATGACCTTGGCGCAAAGGCGCTCGAGAGCAGCGCGGTGCTGAGGCGGAAGCTCCGCCTCCGGCCAATGGAAATAAACGCGGCTATCGCGCGGCCGGACCTTGGGAAACGTGCGCGGCTGACGATTGGTGCGGTAAGCGGGAACGCTCGTCCGCTTGGTCGGCCCCATGTCGTTGGGAGGAACAAAGACCTCGACGACA
>CAZJCL010000225.1:0-5226 GCA_964544025.1 uncultured Opitutales bacterium
CGGGTGATCGAGCAGGTTCAATTCTTCGCGAACGGCATCCTTATCGGCACGACCACGTCTCCAATGGGGGCAAGTTTGGACCTCTTTTCGATCAATTGGACTCCTGATGAAGCGGGTTCCTATTGGATTACCGCGATTGCCACCGATAATCATGGACGAACAATCCTGTTGCGGAATCCCATGAATATCATTGTGGTGCCGGTTCAGGGCATCTCGGCCCCGACGGTATCCATTGTCAGTCCTTCTTCGGGCGAGGTCATTACAGATTCTTCCAGCATGCTGCTGGTTGCGCGGGCTGCCGATACCGATGGCAGTTTGGAAGGGGTTCAATTCTATGTGAACGGGGATAAATACGGTCCCGAAATTCCCAGAGGCCCCGAGGCCGATGGCGGGAGTTACCCGTACAGCATTCGCTGGTCTCCAGATCGGATTGGGAACCATGTTATTACCGCGGTGGCCCGCGACAATAGCGGCAATAGAGCCGCTGCGGCACCGGTGGTTGTGAGCGTTATCGAAGGCAGCAACGCTCCATCCATCACGATGACGGCTCCGAACCGGAATGCGGAAGCGGTTGCGAGCGTCGGCGGCGGCAGTGTGTCCGCGATAACGGTTGTCGATGGCGGCGAAGGTTACGTTACGGCTCCGGAAGTGGTCGTTCGCGGGAATGGAACCGGAGCGGCGGCGGAGGCGGTCATCGATCCGGTAACGGGCCAAGTTACGAGCGTAGTGATTACGTCGGGCGGATCTGGATATACTCAAGCGCCTGAAGTCAGCTTCCGCGGAGGCTTCCCGGTTCTCCGTCTGTTTAGCGACAATCAGCGGCAAGCGAGCGGAACGGTCATTTTGAACCGAAGCACCGGAGAGGTTTCGAACATCGTAATTCTGGATGGCGGAGCTGGCTACACCAGTGCACCTTCCGTGAGAATCATTGGCAATGGGGTCGACGCACTGGCCACCGCTCAGATCCAAGATGGTCGCGTGAGCGCGATTACGATCGCAAATCCCGGTCGCGGATTTTCGCAGGCGAGCGTGGTATTCGAAGGTGGTTTCGCATTGGATCCCGTTTACCTGGAAGCCGAGGTCGAAGCTCAGCCTGGACGGGAGATCGTCTCGGTGGAGTTCTTTGTAAATGGTCTTCAGGTCGGGGGCACCCGCAGATCCGCTCCCTATCAGGTCACATGGAATCCGCTCGGGCGCGGGGTTTTCCTCCTGACGGCAGTGGCAACGGATGATCGTGGAAATAAAACCGTCGCCGATCCAATTATAGTAGAGGTAGGTGCGCGCGAAGGTTACGCCCCTGACGTCGTGATTCTGCATCCCGAGGCGGGACAGTCGGTATCCAGCCGCTCCACCATGCTCTTCTCGGCAAGGGCCTCTGACGCGGATGGTGAGATAGTGCGCGTGGTCTTCTATGCGAATGGCATCATTTTGGGTAACGCGGAACAACAGCACGGGACGGACAATTGGGTTCTAGTGTCGGAGCTACCGATGCTGGGCTCGGGTTCGTATACCATTCGCGCTGTTGCAACCGATAATGCCGGCAATGTTTCACATGCGGCACCTAGAGAGATCAATGTTGTAGCTTCTTCTGGTCCCGTTGCGGCCGCGCCGACGCTGAGCGTCAATCCGAGCGCGTTGCGGAGGGGGCAGAGCACCTTGCTGTCTTTGCAGCCGGCTTCGACCGGAGCGACCTTGGCCTCCGCTCAGTTCTTCGCGAACGGTCTGTTGATCGGTGCAGTGGAGGCGGCTCCGTTTAACCTGACATGGGTTCCTCCGACTGACGGGGAATTCACCTTGGTGGCGATCGCGTTGGACGGTAATGGCAATTCCGTGCATAGCAATTCCGTGGAGGTTGTCGTGGCGGGTAACCAGCTTCCGACTGTCTCGTGGGTTCGTCCGCTTCCAAGCGATCCGGCCACCATCGGTCAAGCGGTCGAATTGGTGGTTCAGGCCAGCGATGCGGACGGTTCCGTTGTAAGTGTGGAGTTCTTCGCCGATGGCGCATTGCTGGGTGTCGGAGAACGGGTTGGAATCACGAACCGTTATCGTTTGCTTTGGATCCCCCTCGAGCAAAAGCTCTACGAAATCCAGGCTCGGGCGACCGACGATACAGGTTTAGTTGGAATTGCACCGATTCGTGTTATCGATACGCGGATTGGGGATGTGACGGATCCGGCGAACGCGAGCGGGTTTGTGACCCAGATGTTCCTGGATATCCTGAACCGCACACCGACGGCGTCGGAGTTCGATTCATTCGTGAAGGGTCTCCGCAATGGGACGATCACGCGGGTTCAGTTGGTGGAGGCGCTCCTTAATCATCCGGAGTTCGCGATCACCGAATGGATCATCGCGGCTTACCTGACCATCCTCGGCGAACCGCCGACCGTGGTCGAACTGGAGGAGGCGTATCTCTCTCTGATCTTCCCGCCGGACGATGGCGACACCGGAGATGACGATGATGACACCGGCGACGATGACGATGTGCCTGTTGGACTTCGCGGTTTGGTCGCGGACATTTTGGACTCGACTCGTTTCTTCCTGAAGTATGGCCGCTACGCGGTGAATATGGATGCGGATGATCTATTCGACATCGTCTGGGACAACACCGGCCGGAGCAAACCGACGTTCGCCCAAAAGCAACAGCAAGTCAGTCGTATCGCGGCTGATCGGTATGGGGCGATCGCGGCGCTGGTGGATCCGGAGCGTTTCGGCGCGAACGTCCGAAACGCGGCGCTGGTGCTCTTGCTTCTGGAGCGCGATACTTCGAACGCGGAGCTCGCTCATATCGCGCGGCAGAGCAATCCGATCGAATACATCCTGACCCGCAGCGATTTTGCCGATCGGTTCGGGGCGAATGGAAATCCGTTTGGTGCGGAACCATCGGATTCCCCGGAACGGTACTCGCCGTGGTTCGGCCGTTTCAACGACACCTGGTTCAACTACGCCGCGGGAATCGGGTCGATTAAGCATGCGGAACACGAGTGGTTGTATGCGTCGGTTTCCGAGAACGGCATCTGGATGTGGGACTACATCCAAGAAGATTGGCTGTGGACGAACGAAGACGAGTATCCCTTCTTCTACAGCGATAACCGGCAGGAGTGGCTCTACTACAAGAAGGGCGGGACTCCGGCGGAGCGGCAGTTCTATTCCTATCGTCCAGGCGCCGGTTGGTTTAGCGTTACGAAATAAGCCAATCCTACTACTTAGAAATTATGAAAATTAAGAAAGCTTCGAACGGGCTCTTCATGATCGTAGGTTTCCTTTCCTTGGTCCTTGCTCTCACGACCGGATGCGGTGGCGGGGGCGGCGGGGGAAGCGATCGGAGCAATGATCCTCCGAGCGGTCCGAATACGCCTCCACCGACGGAAGACCCGGGGCCGAATCCGCACGAACCACCGGCGGGTGAGCCTTAATCAATTATAATTGACCCGATGGGCAGGTTTTCGTGAGAAAGCCTGCCCATTTTCGTTTCTGAATAGGAAAGCCGGTCACGGGTTTCTCGGGTGTTTATGCGTTGGTCGCGGTAATGGCGAAGTTGATTCTTGTCGAGCGGGGCCCGGCTCTGTTTGGTGAACAATATGCGGCGGCGAATTGGCGCGAAATTGGTAAAAGTTTTCGGGGGCTTCTCAGTGGGGCTCTTTGTTCTTGCTCCTTTAACGCTTAAGGCCAGCGACGCGGTTGTGTTGCCGGAGGACGTTTTTCCGGTTTTGGAGGGGGTTTTGCGGGATGCGGTTGTGGGGTCGCCCGAAGCGATCGCGGAGCGGATTCGGGTGGAGGAGGCGGGGGCGGAGGCGGAGGCGCGGGCGGCGGGGGGGCGGCCGTTCGTGACGGGAGCTTTTCGGTATGTGGGGCGGGTGGAGGAGCGGCGGGATTTGGATGGGACGCGGTGGGGGGATCAGCCGCATGGGTTGGTTTCGCTGCGGCAGCCGGTTTTTCATTGGGGGGCGATTTCCGCGAATCGTGAGATCGGGGAGATCCGGCTGGGGATGGCGGAGGAGGAACGGGAGGAGGCGTTGCGGCTGTTGGCGCTGGAGGTTCGGCGGCGGTTTTTGGATTTGGCGGTGGGGGCGAGGATGATCGAGTTGGGGGAACGGAATCTGGAGTTGGCGGAGTTGCGGCTGGAGAATGGTGTGGCGCTTTCGGAGCGGGGAGAGATTTCGGCGGAGGCGGTGGAGGAGTTGCGGTTGGCGCGGGAGGAGGCGGGGTTTCGGTTGGAGCGGATGCGGCGGGAGCGGGAGTTGGCGGTGGAGGAGTTTTTCCGGGTGGCGGGGGTGGAGGCGAGATCGGAGTTTCCGTTTCCGGTGGGGGTGCCGGATTTCGCGGTTCGGGGAGAGGGGGAGTTGCTGGCGCTGAATGACTCGTTGCCGCAGTTGGAGATCGCGCGGAAGCGGATCGCGGAGAGCGAGCGGCAGTATGAGATCGAGGTGGCGCGGGATCGCCCGAAGTTGAATTTGATTGTGGGGGTGTCGCAGGATCAGGTGCCGGTTTTTGATAGGAGTGATATCGACCGGACGATCTTTTACGCGGGGGCGGAGGTGACGTGGACGATTTTCGACGGGTTTGAGAGCCGGGCGCGGCGGGATGCGGCGTTGGCGCGGAGGCGGCTGGAGAAACGGAATCTGGCGCGGTTGACGGAGGAGGCGGCGGCGCGGGTTTCGCGGTTTCGGGAGGAGGTGGAGTGGGCGGGGAATGCGTTGCGGCTTTCGGAGCGGCGGCGGGAACTTTCGCGGAGGAACTTTGATCTGATTGCGACGCAGGCGGAGCGGGGGGAGGCTTCGGAGGCGGATGTCGCGGCGGGGCGGGTCGCTTTCGCGGAGCGGGAGCTTGCGTTGACGGAGGCGAGGGCGAATTACTTGATGGCGTCGGCGCGGTATTGGTCGGCGGCGGGAGCGGATCGGATTTTAACGGCTAATGGACATGACGGAGCGAAAGCGGAGATGACGAAGCAATAGACACAAGAACCCCGAATTTCTTTAACGGCGGAATTTTGGACCACGGAATACACGGAAAACACGGAAGGCTTGGGCTCGGAATCTTAACACAAAGGGAGCGAAGGGCTTGGACTCTGTTTTTTAACCACGGATGGCACAGATGGGCACAGATGATGACGAGATTGAGGCACGAGAATCTTGTTCAAGAGACGAGATTTTGACGGATTGTAATTCGGATTACGTGGAAGAGAGAAGATGGAGAGTCGATGCGGGGCTTGGGTGGGGGCTGATGAGG
>CAZJCL010000226.1:0-5225 GCA_964544025.1 uncultured Opitutales bacterium
ATCGATCTGGATTTGCGGCGGGGGGAGGCGCATGGGTTGGCGGGTTTGTTGGGATCGGGGAGGACGGAGACGGCGCGGCTTTTGTTCGGGGCGGATCGGGCGAGCGGCGGGGAAATGGAGATCGGCGGGGAGGCGGTGCGGTTGAAGTCGCCGCGGCAGGCGATCGGGCGGGGAATCGGTTTTAGCTCGGAGGACCGGAAGGGGGAGGGGTTGATTCCGACGTTGAGCGTGCGGGAAAATCTGGTTTTGGCGATGCAGGCGTCGCGAGGGATTTGGCGGAAGATTCCGCGGCGGGAGCAGGTGGCGTTGGCGGAGGGTTTTGTGAGGAAATTGTCGATCCGGACGCCGTCGGTGGAGACGCCGATCGAGAATTTGTCGGGGGGGAATCAGCAGAAGGTTTTGCTGGCGCGGTGGCTTTGCATGAATTGCGAGTTGCTGATTTTGGACGAGCCGACTCGGGGGATCGATGTGGGGGCGAAGGCGGAGATCGAGAAGGCGGTGGCGGAGGTGCGCGGGCGGGGGATGGCGGTGGTTTTTATTTCGTCGGAACTGGAGGAGATCGTGCGGAATTGCTCGCGGGTGACGATTTTGCGGGATCGAAGAAAGGTGGCGGAAGTGGCGGGGGAAGAGGTGCGGGTGGATTCGATTTTACGGGCGATCGCGAAGCCGGAAACGGAGGGTGGCGAATGAGCGGGGGGCGGGGAGCGGCGGGGTGGCGGGCGGATGGATTGCGGTTGGTTTGGCCGTTGTTGGGGTTGCTGGCGTTGGTGGTTTTCAATGTTTTTACGACGGACGGGTTTTTGACGATCGGGACGATCGATGGGCGGCTTTACGGGCCGTTGGTGAATATCGTGGTGCAGGCGTCGCCGGTCGTTTTGGTGGCGATCGGGATGACGCTGGTGATCGCGACGGGCGGGATCGATTTGTCGGTCGGTTCGGTGATGGCGATCGCGGGGACTGCGGCGGCGGTGGCGAGTGCGGGAGCGGGCGGAGCGGTCGGTTTGTTGGCGGGAATCGCGGCGGGTTTGGCGGTGGGGGCGGCGAATGGGTTTCTGGTTTCGGCGGTGCGGATTCAGCCGATCATCGCGACGCTGATTTTTTTGGTGTTGGGGCGGGGGATCGCGATGATGATCGCGGGCGGGGATCCGGCGGGAATCGTTTCGGACTTTTTGCGGGGAATGGGTTCGCTGGGGCCGGCGATCGCGGGGGCGGTTTTTGTGACGGCGTTGTTGTTTCTGAACCGGACTGCGCTGGGGATGTTTGTCGCGTCGGTCGGGGATAACGAGGAGGCGAGCCGGCTGGCGGGCTTGCACAGCGGGTCGATCAAGTTTCTGGTTTACGTTTTCAGCGGATTTTGCGCGGCGGTGGCGGGAATTATCGTGGCTTCGCGGCTGGGGCGGGCGGATGCGACGCGGTTGGGGGAGCTGGTGGAGTTGGACGCGATTTTTGCGGTGGTGGTTGGGGGGACGGCGTTGACGGGTGGAAAATTCAGCGTGGCGGGATCGGTGATCGGGGCGTTGTTGATCCAGACGCTGACGGTGACGATGATTCATCAGGGGATGCCGCCGGAGATCACGCCGTTGCCGAAAGCGGTGGTGATTTTGCTGGTTTGCCTGTTGCAGTCGGAGCGGTTTCGGCGGCAGATTTTGGCACCGTGGCGGAAGGAGGCGCGGGCGTGAACGGGGTGTTGCGGAAGTATATGCCGTTGTTGGCGACGGCGGCGGTTTTTGCGGGAATCTTCGCGGCGGCTTCCGTGATGTATCCGAATTTCGCTTCGCCGCTGGTGGTTGGAAATATTTTGCGGGGGCAGGCGTTTCTCGGGTTGCTGGCGATCGGGATGACGTTCGTGATTTTGTCGGGCGGAATCGATTTGTCGGTGGGGACGGTGCTGGCTTTCACGACGATTTTTATCGCGAAAATGACGTCGCTCGGGTGGCATCCGGCGTTGGCGATTGTGGCGGGGCTGGTGATCGGGACCGGTTTCGGGGCGGCGCAGGGGGCTGCGATTCAGGTGTATAAATTGCCGCCGTTTCTGGTGACGCTGGCGGGATTGTTTTTCGCGAAAGGGATGGCGTTCGCGGTGCATTTGCAATCGTTGTCGATCGATCACGCGTGGTTTTCGGGGGTGGCGCGGTTTCGGGTTTCGGTGTTGGGCGCGCCGGTGACGGCGGCGACGCTGGTGTTTTTGGGAATGATCGCGGTGGGGATTTTGGTGGCGCATTGGACGCGGTTTGGGCGGAATGTGTACGCGATCGGGGGGAGCGAGAATTCGGCGCGGCTGATGGGGCTTCCGGTGGCGGGGACGAAGATTGGAGTGTATGCGTTTAGCGGATTTTGCGCGGCGTTGGGCGGGGTGGTTTACGCGTTGGGGACCGGATCTGGGAATCCGGCGATCGGGCTCGGGATGGAGTTGGACGCGATCGCGTGCGCGGTGATTGGCGGGACGCTTTTGACGGGGGGCGTGGGGTATGTGGCGGGGACGTTTTTGGGGGTGATGATTTTCGGAACGATCAAGACGGCGCTCGATTTCGATGGTTCGCTGGATTCTGCTTGGTTGCGAATCGCGATGGGCGGGCTGTTGCTGGTGTTTATTGTTTTGCAAAGCGCGCTGGCTGGGCGGAGGGGGCGGTTAACCACGACGGAGCGAAGCGGAGATGGCAAAGCAATGGACACTAATGAACACTAATCTGGGGATTCGCGTGGGGTTTTGTTGGGAGGTGTATGGATTAGCGCGGGATAGACGTAATCAGCTTGAAATGGTTCACCACGGAGTCACGGAGGACACGGAGACTTGGCACTGTTTTTTAAACCACAGATGAACACAGATTAGGGGCGTTTAATTATTTCATTCGGATGAAAAGTCGCTCGGAGAGATTCTATATGAAAACGATAAATAAAATACTTCTTCCTTTTATGTTTATTCTCGCGGCCGGGTTTGCCGGTTGTGGCGAACGTGGGGCGGAGAGCGGGGGGCCGGTGGTCGGTTTTGCCCAGGCTGGGGCGGAGAGCGCTTGGCGGGTGGCGGAGACGCAGTCGATTCGGGAAACGGCTGCGGAGCGCGGGGTGAATCTGCGGTTCGCGGATGCGCAGGGACGGCAGGAGAATCAGATTTCGGCGGTGCGGAATTTCATCGCGCAGGGGGTGGACGCGATCATTTTGGCACCGATTGTGGAGACCGGTTGGGAGGGCGTTTTGACGGAGGCAAAGGAGGCGGGGATTCCGGTGATTCTGGTGGATCGCGGGGTGCAGGCGGACGAGGGGCTTTACGCGACCTTGATCGCTTCGGATTTTGTGGAGGAAGGGCGAATGGCGGCGGAATGGCTGGCGGAGAAAACGGGAGGGAAGGCGAAGGTTATCGAGTTGCAGGGAACGCCGGGCGCGGCTCCGGCGATTGACCGGAAGAAGGGTTTTGAAGCGGGAATCGCGGAGTTTCCGCAGATGCGGATCATCGCGTCGCAGAGCGGGGATTTCAATATCGAGGCGGGGCGGGATGTGATGGAGGCGTTGTTGACGCAGCACCGGGATGTGACGGCGGTATACGCGCACAACGACGACATGGCGCTCGGGGCGATTCAGGCGTTGCGCGGTGGGGGGATGAAGCCGGGGACGGATGTTTTGGTGGTGTCGATTGACGGCGTGAAAGCGGCGTTCGAGGCGATGGTGGCGGGGGAATTGAACTGCACGGTGGAGTGCAATCCGCTGCTCGGACCGATGGCGTTCGACGCGGTGGAAAAGGCGCTGGCGGGAGAGGAATTGCCGAAGCGAACGGTAGTGGAGGACCGGGTTTTCGATCAGTCGGTGGCGGCGGAGTTGATCGCGACGCGGAAGTATTGAGGCGGCGACTTATCCTCACGGCGGGAAAATACATCAATTTTGATGTTGATTGAGATGGACTTCAGCGTAGAGTTTTATGAAACGAAAGAAGGGCGGTGTCCGATGCGTGAATTCCTCGACGATCTGAAAGCCAGCGATCCCGGCGACTTCGCTGCTGTTGTTGCTGGATTGGCGAAGCTGCGCAACGGCCAGTATCATCGGTCGCCGCTCTCAAAGGCGCTGGGCGACGGGCTTCTGGAATTGCGTCACGTCGGGAAGCTCAACACCCGCGTGCTCTGGTTCTTCATGAAGGGGCGCCGCATCATCGCTGTCCATGGAATACGCAACAAAGGCCAATCCATTCCCTCTCGCGACCTCGAGACCGCGAAGGCGCGGATGAAAGATTGGACGCAACGACACGGAGCATGAAAACAACGAATTTCGACCGCTATTTAGAAGAGCAATTGAAAGATCCGGAATTTGCCGAGCGCTTTGAGGCGGCGGGGGAGGCATGGGAAGTTTCTCTGGAGATCGCACGCTTGCGGGAGGAGGCGGGGTTGTCGCAAAAGGAACTGGCCGCACGCCTGGGCACCACCCAGCAACAGATCAGCCGCTTGGAATCTCCATCTTATGAGGGGCATTCTCTCAGCATGCTTCGTCGGGTGGCCGCCGCCCTCGACGCGCAGATGAAAGTGGTTTTCGAGCCGCTGCGTGAAAAGAAACTTTCCGCGGTTCGCGAAAAGCGCGCTCCACACGACGTGAAACGGGAATGAGAAAGCGAAGTTTGTCTCATTTCCGGTGAGAGGCTTCACGCTGGTTTAGATTGTTCGTTTGTCTCCTTCCCGCCCATTTCTGCTTCCCGAGATCTCGACTAGATTCTCCGTGTTCAGCATTTCAAGAGCTGTTGGTAATGCGGAAACGAGAAGCTGCCTTGTCCGCCGATTTGTAGCGTTTCCGAAAGTGAGGAGAATCACTTTCGGTGGAGATCCTTTCGATTCGAGAAGGTTGATGAAATCGCTGTCCTTGGTAATGATGACCGCATTCTCCTTTCGCGCCGCTTCGAATACCACATCATCACGAGCATCCCTTAATCCGAGGGCGCGAAGCGATTTCGCATCGAGATCGGGCCACGTTTCATTGATCCAAGCCGCGATTGCCGGAGAGAGCTGTGCGTCGATCCAGAGTTTCAAGCGGCGATAATCGGATGGTCCAATCGACTCGCGGCAAAGCGGATTGCTGCTTCGATGTCTTCTCGTTCAAGGTCGGGAAAATCGGCAAGAATTTCTTCAAAGCTCGTGCCGCTTGCCAGCATGTCCAATATGTCCACCACCCGAATCCTCATTCCACGAATACACGGCCGCCCCCCGCACTTTCCCGCTTCAATGGTTATCCGATCTCTCCAGTTCATCCCG
>CAZJCL010000227.1:0-5211 GCA_964544025.1 uncultured Opitutales bacterium
CCCTCCACGCCCAATGGAAAACCGAAACCTACGCCCTCCGCGGCGGATGGAACGGAATCTATCTCCACGGCGATGCGACTCATCAGACTCCAGCCGAACTTTTCGCCGATTATCCCGAAATTCTCGAGATCTGGCGCTGGAATCCCGATCCGAATCAGGTTCAATTCACCACTTCCCCCGCGATTCCCTCCGAATCCAGCAGCGAATGGACCGTCTGGAAACGCGACGATCCCGACGAACAAACCTTGTCCGCGCTCATCGGGCAATCCGCGTACCTGATCCGTTGCGACGGCGACGCGAACGCGGTTATTAACGTCCCGATTCCTCAGCGTCCAACTCCCCCCTCCGCCACCTGGCTGGTCAGCGGCGCGAACTTCCTCGGCTTTCCGGCCGCCGCACCGGACCCGTTGATGACGTCCTACTTCGGCAGTTTTCCGCGAGCGATCGCTTCTCCGTCCAAAGTTTTCAAATACATCGGCGGCGACCTCAACGACACCAATCCGTTCCAGATTTCCGCTTCGATGGAGCGCCTGAACCGCCACACCGCCTACTGGTTCGAAACCGCCGCCGTCAGCGATTTCACCGCGCCGGTCGAGTACGAGCTTCCCGGAAACAGCGGTCTCGCCTTCGGCCGCACCGGCTCAATTCTCACCCTGGGCGTCATGAACCGCACCACGAGTTCGATCACGCTCACCATCACTCCCGAAACCTCCGAACCCGCGCCCGCCGGACAAACCCCGATTTCCGGATCGGTTCCGCTCACCCACCGCACCTTCGACAGCACGACCAACACCTACACCGAAACGCCAATCACCGGCGCGATCGCCGTCACCGTAGAACCGTCGGGTCGCCTCGATCTCCAATTCGGCATCGACCGCTCCCAACTCGGCACGTCCTCCACCGATTTCTTCGCCTCGCTTTTGCGCATCACCGATTCCGCCGGTTTGAGCGAGGTTTACCTGCCCGTCAGCGCCCAAGTCGCTTCGCCCGCCGGACTCTGGATCGGGGAAATTTCCGTCGACACGGTCGAGCGCGTCAATCCGCCCTCCGGCGACACTTCGGGCAACACCACCGCCCGTTCGTTTCCGCTCCGTGCCATTATCCACGTCGACGGCGACGGCACCGCCCGCCTGCTTTCTCAGGTCTACGTTGGCAAGCTCGACGCCGCCGGAAATCCAGACGGCATCGCCACGCGAGAAGACGCGCTTCAACCCGACGCGAAAGCCGATGCCCTCCGCATCGTCTCGAGCCAAATGCCGCTCGACCGCGTCATCGAGGGAACCGGCGCATTCGCCACCGGCCAAACCCTCCAGCACACGATCGCGATTCCGTTCGACGATCCGGCCAATCCGTTTGTCCACGTGTATCATCCCGACCATGACAACCGCGACGCCCGTCTCAACCCGCTTCCGCCCGGTGTGGAAAGTTACGACATCGTCCGCGACTGCACGTTCACTTTCACCGTCGAACCGCCCGACGGCGGCACTATCTCCGGCTGGGGCACCAGCATCCACGGCGGCACCTACACCGAAACCATCTCCGGCCTCAACCGCTATCCTCTCACCGTCGGCGGCACTTTCCTCCTCCGCCGTCTTTCGGAAATCGCAGAGATCACTCTCGATTAAACCGTTCTGAAAACAAACCCGCCTCTCCCTCTTTTAAAAAATGAAAACACCGATGAAAACCCTGCTCTCCGCTCTCATCCTGCTCGCCGCCTCGACCATCGCCTTCGCTCAAACGTCGAGCGTCCCGCCGCTCATGAGTTACCAAGGACACGTGACCGACGTTTCCGGCACCCCCATCGGTTCCGGCAACCCGGTCAACCGCACCGTCATCTTCAAGTTGTACGACACCAGCTCCGGCGGCGCGCCGCTCTACGCCGAAGAACAGGTCGTCACCATCGCGGACGGAAACTTCAGCGTCCTCATCGGTAACGGCACCGGCGTCGCCGGTCTTCCCGGCCCCAGCGCGCCAGCGATTCCGCCGTTCCTCACGCTCCCGCCGCTCTTCGAAGGCGACCTCTATCTCGGCGTCACCGTGGACGACGGCAGCGGCGGCGAATCTCCCGAAATCGCCCCCCGCCAGCGCATCGTTTCCGCCGCCTACTCCTTCCGCGCGGGCGTCGCCGAACGCCTCGTCGATGGCGCACTGCAAACCGGCATGCTCGCCGACGCTTCCGTCACCACCAACAAGATCGGCGCCTCTCAGGTGACCACGGCGAAAATCGCCAACGCCAACATCGTCACCGCTCACATCGCGGACGCGAATATCACCACCGGCAAACTCGCCGACGGCAGCGTCACCACCGCGAAGCTAGCCAACAACGCCGTCACCACCGCCAAAATCGCCAACAACAGCGTCACCCTCGACAAGCTCGACACCAGCGGTTTCGGCGTTTGGACGCCCAACGGAACCCACGTTTACCGCTCCGCCGGAAACGTCGGTATCGGCCAATCCAGTCCCGGTTTCCCGCTCAATTTCGCGAGCGACCACGGCAACAAAATCTCGCTCTCCGGCAACAGCGGCAATCACTACGGCATCGGCACCCGGACCAACATGATCCAAATCCACACGCCGAACGACGCGGGCGGAACCGCTTTCGGCTACGGTTCGTCAACCAACTTCAGCGAGACCGCGCGCATCACCGGAAACACCTCCGAAGCCACGCTTAGCGCCACCGGCAAACTTCATTTGCGAAGCGGCGGCGGAAGCCCCGCGCTCACCATCGACAGCGCGAACCGCATCGGCATCGGCCGGACCGATCCCCTTTACCCGCTCCACTTCCCGAACACCCTCGGCAATAAAATCGCCCTTCATGGCAACAGCGGCAATCACTACGGTTTCGGGATCCAGGGCAGCCTCCTTCAGATCTACACCGGCAGCAGCTCCGCCGACATCGCGTTCGGATACGGCTCCTCCGAAAGTTTCGCCGAACGTATGCGGGTGAAGGGAGATGGCCGCGTCACCATCGGTACTAATAGCACCAAGGCAAAACTGAATGTGGGCAACATCATCACCTCGTGGGAAACCTACGGCCGCCTTACCACCGACGGAGCGACTGGCAACAACACCAATCGCAACAACGAAGAACTCTCCATTTACGCCAACGGGCAGATGCTCGCCGACCAGTATCACATCAATTCCGACGCGCGGATCAAAACCGCGATCCATCGTTCCGAAAACGCAAAAGATCTCGACACTCTTTCGCGCATCGAGATCAGCGATTATCAATACAAGGATTGGCGGCATTCGGGCACCGGCACGGAAAAGAAAGTCATCGCGCAACAGCTCGAAGAAGTCTTCCCCCAGGCCGTCACGCAGCGCACCGGCGTCATCCCCGACATCTACCAAAACGCGACCGCCGAAAACGGCTGGATCCTCCTCGCCACCGATCTCCAAACCGGCGACCGTGTCCGCCTGATCCATCCCGTCGGCGAATCCCTGCACGACGTTCTCGAAACTCGCCCGAACGCCTTCCGCGTCGATCTCGATCCGTCCGTCACCGAAGTCTTCGTTTACGGTCGCGAAGTTTCGGATTTCCGCACCGTCGATTACGACGCCATTGCCATGCTCAACGTCTCCGCCACCCAGGAACTGCACCGCCGCGTCGCGAATCTCGAAGAAGTCGTCGCCAGCCAAAACGACACCATCGACGATCTCGTAAAACGCCTGGCCGCGCTCGAAAAACTCCTCGGCAACGACAAGTAACCCCCCCAGCGCCGATACCCAATGACAAACCAGCCAAATTCCTTGCGGGCGGCGATCCGCCTGCCGCGGGCGGTCGTCATCGGCCTGCTCGCGCTCGGCATCGCCTCGCCGCTGGCCGCGCAAAACGAACTCAAAAGCGAGGTCGCCAACCTCCTCACCTACCGCCCCGACGGCATCCCGAGCGGACCGGGCGGCGAACCATCCGGCGACCCGACGATCACGCCGCAGTTTTCCAACGTCGTCGAAACCTCCGCCTCCGCCGGACCGATCTCCACATCCGCCGATCTTGCCGAACGTTATCCCTCCAACAGCAACGTCGTTCTCCGCCGCGCCAGTCTCGGCAACGCCTTCTCCTCCGGCGTTCCCCGCTATTTTCTCGGCGACCGCATCGCTCCGCCCACCGCTTATCTAACCAGCGGCGGCCTCTCCATTTCGACCGATGCCAACTTCTGGCGCGCCGAACCGGTGCGGGCCGGTGAAATCATCGTCAATCCTTCCGGCGACCCGCTGACCGATTCCACCGGTGCCCCGATCGCCAGCGACGGCGGCGTCATCATTCCCTCGCTCGACGAAGACGTGTATGAAAGTTTCTACTACAGCCCCCACGCCAAATCCGTTTTCGCCTATCAGCCCGGCCAGGTGCAAATCTGGTGGCGCTCCCGTCTCCCCGACGCCTCCGGCAACTACGTGCTCACCCGCGAAGTTTTCTCCGTTTCCTCCGCGACGACTCGACCAGTTCCTACTTTGTATTGGACGGAAAAAAGCTTCAACGGTCCGCGCGTCACGATTCCCAGCGGCCGGATCGAAACCGTGAATCCCGTTTTCAACAACGTCTTTCCCGCCTCCGTCGAAACCGAATACAAACCGGTCGGCGGAACAACTCCCGCCGATCCGGAAGCCCAGCCGGCCAACGAACTCCGCACGGTCTGGTTCGAAAAAAACAGCGGCATCGGCGAGCTCCACGCCTACAACATAACCGGCCGCCTGATGATCGAATATCTCGGCGCGCAACGCCCCGACGGCACCCACGAATTCCTCGGAGCCGACGTGGTCGATATCGTTCGCGCCGCCCCCGCGACGACGCTCACCGTCTTTCTCGGCGAAGAAATTCGTCCCGCCATCGACGATCGAAAACTCGCCGCCTCACCCCTCAATTCGAATTCCTCCAGCACCAACTATTACGGCACCGAAGTCCGGGCCGACGGCTCGCTCGCCTATTACGCCGAACAGGAAAACCTGATCGAGGACCGCGTCGTTTTTTACTGGCTCGAACGTCTCGACGCCGCGATTCCTCCCGCTTCCGGACTCGCTTCCGGACTCGAACTCGAATGGCCGAAATACCTGCACAAATACCTGCACATCTGGCCGGATGACGTTTCGCAATTCGCCCACTACACCGTCGGCACCGGCGGCAGTTCCTCCGAAACCGGAACCGGCTTGAAATTCGAAAACGGCAAAATCCCCTCGCTCGTTTTCCAGGACGATCCGGATCAAACCGAAACC
>CAZJCL010000228.1:0-5186 GCA_964544025.1 uncultured Opitutales bacterium
CGGTGTTGCCACGGATCCGGAGCGCGGGGGGAACGAGTCGCGCGGCTTCGGCGAGATGGTGGTCGAGGAACGCGGGACGCGATTCCATGGAGTTGGCCATGTCGACGCGGTCGCCGCCCCAGTTGAGGATTTGGCCTTCGAGCATGGTTTTGCTCCAGGTGTATTGCGCTTTGTCGAGCGGGTGGCGTCCGGAGATTTGCGACGGATCGATTTCGGCGGCGATGGCTTGGATCGGATCGTATTCGGCGAGTTCGTCGCGGATTTCGCTGTGGAGGAGCGGGCGCGCGATTTCGAGCGTCGCCATCCAAGGTTGGATCCACGATGGAGTGAAACCGCAGAGATCTTCGAAGGCGGCGTGTTTGGCTTGTTGCTCGGCGAGGATCGCGCCTTTGAAGAGTTTGTTGGATTTATCCATCGCCTCGTGCAGGCCGCGGACGACGTCTTCGGGCTGGTCTTTGAGACCGTGGAGGAACATGTCGCGTTTGAAGGACGGGTAACCGCCGAAGAGTTCGTCGGAGCCTTCGCCGGTGACGACGGTTTTGTAACCGCTGGCGTTGACGTGGCGGCTCATGCACCATTTGGCGACGCCGAGGGTGTTGTAGAAAGTCCGCTCGGAATGCCACATGGTGCGGACGTAGTTTTCGCCGTAAAGATCGTCGGCGGTGAGGCGGATCATGTCTTGTTCCGCGCCCATGCTTTCGGCCATTTCGCGGGCGATCTGGGATTCGTCGTAATCGACGTTGTCGAAGGCGATGGTGAACGCTTTGACGGGCGATTGTTGCGCGCCGGTGGCGAGTCCGAGAATCGAGCAACTGTCGATTCCGCCGGAAAGGTAACAGCCGACGGGGACGTCCGCTTCGAGGCGGAGCGTGACGGCGTCGATGAGGCGGTTGCGGATTCGCTCGACGTGTTCCTCGGCCGGAGCGGTGAGATCGCGTTCGTTTTCTTTCGGGAAATCCATGTCCCAGTAACGCTGCTCGGTCACGTCGAACGATTTTCCGCGACGTCGGACGATGAGCATGTGTCCGGGTTTGACGGCGCGGATTCCTTCGAAGGCGCTGGTCCCCGGAACCATGGTGTGCATCAACTGGTGGAGGAGCGCCTGGTTGTTGAACTTCGCCGGGACTTCGGGATTCGCGATGACGGATTTCACTTCGGAGCCCCAGTAAATCGCGCCGTCGCGGACGTGGTAAAAAAGCGGTTTTATTCCGAAACGGTCGCGGACGAGGAAGAGCGCGTCTTCGCGTTTGTCGTAGAGGGCGAAGGCGAATTCGCCGCGCAATTCGTCCGTGAAATCGAGGCCGCGCCGTTCGTAAAGGGCGAGGGCGACTTCGCTGTCCGACTTGGTGGCGAAGCGCGAACCTTCGGCCATGAGTCGCGAGCGGATGCGCTTGTAATCGTAAAACTCGCCGTTGGCGGTGAGGATCAGATCCTTTCCGTGGCCGTAGAGCGGTTGTTGTCCGCACTCGAGATCGATGATCGAAAGGCGGGTGTGACCGAGCGCGAGTCCGCTTTGGCGGTCGAGGTGTACGCCCATGCCATCGGGTCCGCGATGGTGCAGGCGCGAAGCCATTGAGTTGAGATGAGATTCGTCGCTGTCGGCGAGGCCGTCAGCTTTCCAAAATCCGGCAATTCCACACATAATGTTATTCTTATTTAAGAGGGATTTGGGCGGGGATGCGGTCCAGGCGGTCGAGCAGGCTGATCAATAATGCTTGCCGGACGAAAACGGCGCCGTGGGCCTGGGAGAAATAGAGATTGTGTTTCGTTTTATCGTAGCACGTATCCAGTTCGTCGCGACGGGCGAGCGGATGCATGATGACGGCGTCGGGTTTGAGCTTGGTTTCGCCGTTGATCTTGTAGCGGCTGTCGAGCGTTTTGTAGCTGTCGCCGAGAAGAGCGATCGAGTTCATGTAAATGACGTCGAGATCGGAAACGACGGCTTCGAGATCGTTCATGACTTCGAACTCGATTCCGGCTTCCTTGATGCGCGCTTCGAGATCGGGGCCGAGCGGGTCGGCCATTTCGGAAACGACGGTGACCTTGCGGAAGTTTTCGCCGAAATGGAGCGACATCAGGAGAAAACTTTTCACGGCGCGCATGCTGCCGGGAGTTCCGAGAATTCCGAGGTGGAGACCCGGTTTTTTCGGCGTGGAAGGGGAGGCGAGCAGCGGGTTCCATTTCAGGAGCGCGTACCAATCGGCGAGCGCTTGCGTCGGGTGTTCGCCGGAGCCGTTGCCCGCGTTGATCAGCGGGAGGCGGAGGTTTTGCTGAATCTGCGCAATGGATTCGGTTTCGGTGTGGCGCATGATGACGAGATCGCCGTAGGCGTTGAACATCTCGCCGATGTCGGCCATCGATTCGCCTTTTTTCACGCCGGTGATTTGCTCGTCGGGAATGGAAATGACGCGTCCGTCGAGGCGGAGAATCGCGCTTTCGAACGAGGTGCGGGTGCGGGTGCTCGCTTCGAAAAACGCGGTGATGACGATTTTTCCGTCGAGCGGATGGTGCGACGCGATCTCGGTGGATTCGAGGAGCGCGGCGAATTTGCAGAGCTCGATGATTTCCTTTTTCGAGAGATCCTCGACCGCGACGACGGAGCGTCCGGCGAGACCGGCGAGAACTTTTCGATCGATGACGCCGCCGGTGAAAAGGTTTTCCGGGTCGGGCCGCAGCGTGTTGGCGTCCGGGGGAGGTTCCATGGCCCGGGTGTGTTCGTTGCTCTTTAATTGTTCTAACATAATTACCAAATTTTGTTGTTTCTGTGGTCGCGGTAGAGAAGCGCGAGGAGAAGGACGGCTCCGATCAGCGTCATGGCGAGGGAGCCGAGAATGAGAATTTCAACGAGGAAACTGGGGAAAGTAATCATACTGGTTGATTGGCGTTTTGGCGATTTTCGGGAGTGGATTCCGGCGGCGCTTCATCGAGCGTTTTCCAGTCGAAATCCTGCGGCGCGAGCCAGGTGGTGAGGAGGACGACGATCATGGAAACGGCGGCGCCGACGAGCGCGGCGGTGTAGGGCGCGATGAGAAAATAGGCGGCCAGGCCGATGACGGTTCCGGAGATCAACGCGGCGAGGGCGCCGGTGCGGTTGACGGTTTTCCAGTAGAGACCGGCGGCGATGGGCCAGATCGCGCTGGCGACCATGGGACCGGCGAAGAAGAGGACGTTGAGGAGATTGTCGAGGCGCGGGAGGCTGACGATCCACGCGAAAAGCGCGAGGGCGACGATGGAGGCGGCCGACATTTTGCGGAGGCTCGCTTCGGTGGCCTGCGGGAAGAGTTTTTTGCGCAAAACGTCTTCGGTGAAGATGTCGGAGGTCGCGGCGAGAAGGCTGTCGATGCTGGAAGCGAGGGAAGCGAAAATGACGATGAAGACGACGAGACCGCCGACGGATCCGAGAACTTGGCTGGCGACGACGGGGCCGATCATGTCGGGGCTGGTGACGTTGATGCCGAGGGAACCGCCGCCGAGGGCGATGAATCCGGCGGCGACGGGAATCGGCAGCCAGCAGAATCCGGCGAGGGTGAAGGCTTTTCTGCCGACGCCTTTTCGCATGGCGAACGCGCGGCTCCACCAGACGTTGTTGTGAAAGATTTCGCCGAAGCCGAAGAGGAGATTATTGAAAATCACCATGATTGAGGCGGGGAGGAGAATGTTGAGAAGCGCTGGCTGATCGGCGAGGACGGAGGCGTGGATTCCGGCGAGGTCGATGCGGGTGAGAATGACGCCGCCGATGATGACGACGCCGAACATGATGATAATGCTCTGGATATAGTCGGTCCCGATGACCGCATACAATCCGCCGAAAAGCGTGTAGAGCATGCAGACGAAAAGAATGGCCGTCATGCCGTAGGCGTAGGGAATTCCGGCGACGGCGTTGAGGACGATTCCGCCCGCCATGGCCATGCTGATGAGCCAGGTGAGGCTGTAGAAAATGGTGATGACGAGGAAGACGGCCCAAGTTTTCTGACCGTAACGCAGACGGACAAAGTCGCCGCTGGTGTATCCGGCGGGCATGAGGTGGCGGATTCGGCGGGCCATCGGCGCGAAAAGGAAAAGGCCAAACGAGGCGGTGCTGTAGGCGAGCATTCCCCAGATGCCGAACTGGATCGCGAATTGCGGGGCCAGCATGATGGTGTTGGAGGTGACCCAGGTGGCCATGACGGTGGCGGTGCCGAGGGCGAGGCCGACGTTTCGTCCGGCGAGCATGTAGCCGTCGAGACTTTTCGCTTTGCGGCCCCAGTAGATACCGAGCGCGACCCAGCAGATGCTGAAAAATAAAAGCAAAAGCCAGCCCGCGCCGGCCGGGAGGACGGGAGATTGATATGCCATCGGAGAGATCGGGGAGTGGGAGGTTTAGGGTTGTTGAGGCTCTTCGCGCCGGGTGCGGCGGTCGCCGATGACGACAAGAGCCACTGTCGCGATCGAGACGACAGCGCCCACGCCGAAAAGAACGAAGGCGCGGGACAGGGGTTGGTATTTCACGGTCACCTGAAGAGGTTTTGACCATGTGCCGGTCGCCTCGTTTTCGGCGACGGTTCGGACACGAAAAAAGTAATCTCCCTCGGCGAGACCCGAAACGAACGAAGCGAGATCGGGGCCGCGGTAGCGGGTGAGGGGATTTTCAAATTGGGCGGAGGGAGCTTGTTGCAGCTCGAAAGCGGCGGGAGTGGCGTCGTTGGCGGGTGCCCAGGCGAGCGTGAGAAACGGGTCCGATTGGGTGACGGGGCCGTCGATGGTGAACGAAACCGCCGGGGCCGTTTGGTTCGGCGAAGCAGCCGAAAGGCTCAATTGGCCGGTGGCTGACAACAGAAAAAGAAGGAAGAAGAGAAGTGCTCCGTTTTTTGTTCGGAAGGAAATAAGCATTGATCCGCGTGTCGTTGTAACGACCTGCTCACATCGGCGTCTGCCGATTTTGAAGTGAGAACGTGCCGCGTGGTCCGCTGAGATTTGGTTGGAAAAAGGATTATGGAATTCCCTCGGCGCGAAAAGGCAAGCCGGAAACGGAAGTTTTGGATGGGGCGGAAGGTGGGAAGGTGCGAAGGTGCGAAGGTGGGAAGGTGGGAGGGTTTGATGGGGGACGAACACGCGATACGCGTGACTTGGTCCTCGTTCTGAGCGTTTTGCTGTTTCTCTATTTGACGGCGGCTTTGGGATTTTCCTAACTCACGGGGATGGCGAGC
>CAZJCL010000229.1:0-5183 GCA_964544025.1 uncultured Opitutales bacterium
CGCAGAATTTCCGGAATTATCGCTTTACAAGGGGAGGGGAATGGCGTTGGCTTCTCCTTTTCCCGATTTTCAGTCATGCAAAAAACCAAGAAGTCCATCGCGAAGCGCTACAAAATCACTGGCACCGGCAAGGTCATGCGCAGAAGCCCTGGCCAGCGGCACCTTCTTTCGAGCAAGAGCTCGAAGCAGAAGCGTCGCAACAGCCAGGACAAGCAAGTGGCACCCGGCCAGGCGAAGCAGATCATGAAGGCTTTGCCTTTCGGTTTGTAATCGTAGCGAAGAAGTAAATTTATAGCCGTTTCGGGTGACATTTTAAGGCGACCCGGCGGTTTATCAAAAACACCACAAGGAGTAAAACATGCCTAGAGCAACAAATTCACCAGCCTCCCGGAAACGCCGGAAGAAGGTTGTCAAAATGGCCAAGGGCTATTATGGCAACAAATCGAAGCTTTACCGCTACGCAAAAGAAGCGGTCGATCACGCGCTGCAATACGCGTATCGCGACCGCCGCGCCAAGAAGCGGACCTGGCGCTCCCTCTGGATCGTCCGTATCAACGCCGCCTGCCGCAACGCCGGCATGAGCTACAGCCGTTTCCAAGAGGGATTGCGGTTGACGGGCATCGAGCTCGACCGGAAGGCGCTGGCGGACATCGCCGTTCGCGACGAGATCGCTTTCAACGCAATCGTGGAAAAGGCCAAGGCGGCCCTCGAAGCGAAGAAGGCGGGATAAACGCTTTTCCCAAGAGGGGATTCCTGCCAGCCGGGAATCCCCTCTTTTTTTTGCCAAATCTGGAACGGGCGACGGTATGCCCGTTCGTCCGCGAGCTGCCACGAGAATGT
The DNA here is from genome assembly GCA_964544025.1 of uncultured Opitutales bacterium. Taxonomy (GTDB): domain Bacteria; phylum Verrucomicrobiota; class Verrucomicrobiia; order Opitutales; family T3Sed10-336; genus CAZJCL01. The sequence continues at coordinate 841 of CAZJCL010000229.1, forward strand.
GGATACAGGTGTTTGCTTTGAACGCCGGCTTTCGGAAAAACGATCTGATTTTCCCATGGAAGAAACGTTGCAAGAGATCCTGGAGAACGCATCCACCGAGGTGAAGGCGGTGGAAACCCGGGCGCAATTTGAAGCTTTTAAAGCGCGGTTTGTCGGTCCCAGCGGCGCTTTGACCGGCGTGATGAAAGGAATGGGGAAGGTTCCGCCGGAGCAGAAACCGGCGGTCGGCAAGCGGATCAACGAGGTGAAGCGGGGATTGGAGCAGTTGTTCGCGACGACGCTTCAGAAGATCGAGGAGCGGGAGATTCTGTCGCGGGTTGGGCCGCCGCTGGATGTTTCGCTGCCGAGTCCCGACGCGGGGCCGGGAGGTTTGCATCCGTTGACGCGGGTGCGGGAAGAGATTACGCGGATTTTTCGTCAGATCGGATTTACGGTGGCGGAAGGATCGGAAGTGGAGACGGAGTATTTTTGTTTCGACGCGTTGAATACGCCGTCGGATCACCCGGCGCGGGATTTGCAGGATACGTATTATTTTCCGGATCAGGCGCGTTTTGGGAATGTTTCGAAGAAGGGGGACGAGCGGTATCTTTTGCGCACGCACACTTCGTCGGTCCAGATTCGGACGATGTTGAAACAGCAGCCGCCGTTGCGGATCATTTCGCCGGGACGCTGTTTTCGGCGCGATACGGCGGACGCGACGCACAGCGCGAATTTCCATCAGATCGAGGGGCTTTACGTGGACAAGAATGTCTCGGTGAAGGATCTGAAGGCGTTGCTGGATTATTTCATGAAAGCGCTTTTGGGGAATGATGCGAAGGTGCGTTTTCGTCCGCATTTCTTTCCGTATACGGAGCCGAGTTTCGAGGTGGATTTTTCGGCGTCGCATTTGGCGAAAGTGGGAAGTAAATGGATTGAGATCGCGGGTTGCGGAATGGTGCATCCGTCGGTTTTCGAATCCGTGGGATACGATCCGGAAGTGTATTCGGGATTTGCTTTCGGAATGGGAATCGAGCGGATCGCGATGATTCTCTACGGCGTGGATGACATTCGTTATTTTTACCAGAACGATCACCGTTTCTTACAACAGTTTGCCTGATGAAAGTCAGTTACCAGTGGCTTAAAGACTACATCGATCTCGACCGCACGAAGGCGGAAATCGAGGAAGCGCTTACCTTGATCGGATTTGAGGTCGAAGGCGTGGAGGAAACCGGTTTGCCGGATTTGCCGAACGTGGTGGTCGGGGAAGTATTGTCTCGGGCGCAGCATCCGAACGCGGATCGGTTGAGCGTTTGTCGTGTCGCGGTGGATACGGCTGGCACCGAGAAGACGATCGTTTGCGGCGCGCAGAATTACCAGGTGGGAGATCGCGTGCCGGTGGCATTGCCGGGAGCGGTTTTGCCGGGGAATTTCAAGATCAAGGCGTCGAAGCTGCGCGGCGAGCCGTCCGAAGGGATGATGTGCAGCGGGAAAGAGCTGGGGATCACGGAGGATGGAAGCGGATTGCTGATTTTGGAACAGCGGCCGGAATTGGGGACGCCGATCAACGCGGTTTTTCCGGACAACGATGTGGTGTTCGATGTGGAGGTGACGCCGAACCGTCCGGACTGTTTGAGCCATGTGGGAATCGCGCGGGAACTGGCGGCGTATTTTGGGCTCGACCTGCGGTATCCGAAAATCAAACACAGTTTCGACGCGCCGGAAAACGATGCGGAAGGAATTTTCGGAGGCGTGACGGTGGAGTCGGAGGAGGGTTGTCCGCACTATACGGCGCACACGATTTCGGGGGTGAAGGTGGGGCCGAGTCCGGAGTGGTTGCAACGGCGATTGCAGACGGTGGGATTGCGTTCGATCAACAATGTCGTGGACATCACGAACTACGTTTTGCTCGAGCTGGGGCAGCCGTTGCACGCGTTTGACGCGGCGAAAATCGGAGGTCGGCGGTTGGTTGTCCGGCAGGCGGCGGAGGGCGAGAGAATCACGACGCTCGACGAGAAAGAGCGGACGCTTTCGAGCCGGATGATGGTGATCGCGGATGAGCGGATGCCGCTGGTGGTCGCGGGCGTGATGGGGAGCGTGGACGCGGAAGTGGACGACGGGACGACGGATATCGTTTTGGAGTCGGCGTATTTCAATCCGTCCGCGATCCGGTGGACCTCGCGGCGGTTGGGGCTTTCGACGGACAGTTCGTATCGATTCGAGCGCGGCGTGGATCCGAGCGGTTTGGTTTTCGCGGCGCAGCGGGCGGCAGATTTGATCTTGGAAATCGCCGGAGGAAAGCTGGTGGGCCCGAGAGTGGAAGAGGGGAAACCGCCGGCGATTCGGGAGGAGATTCGGATTTCGCGGGAGTTTATTGATCGGAAGTGCGGATTCCGGATCGAGGACGAGCGCGTGGAAGAGATTTTTAGCGCGTTGGAGTTAACGGCGCGGAAGGACGAGGACGAGAACGGCGTTTTTTGGACGGTGGAGATTCCGGGATTTCGGGCGGATTTGGGGTCGCCGATCGATTTGGTGGAGGAGCTTATTCGTATTCACGGAACGGATAAGATTCCGGCGGCGGAGGTTCGGGCGGTGGGAATTATTGCGCGTGATAATCCGGCTTACACGTTTAATTCGGAAGCGTCGGCTTATCTGGTTGGGCAGCATTTCACGGAGTGCGTGAATTATTCGCTGCGATCGGGAGCTGAGTTGAAAGCGTGGCATGCGGAGGCGACGGAGGAGAAACTGGCGCTCGCGAATCCGCTGAGTTCGGATCAGACGCATTTGCGGTGGTCGCTGCTTCCGGGGCTTTTGGATAATTTGCAATTGAACCAATCGCGGAAGACGAAGGTGAGCCGGCTGTTCGAGACGGGACGCGTTTTCCGGGAGGTTGACGGTGAGGTTTGCGAGGTGAACGCGGTGGCGTTCTTGATTGTGAACGATCCGCGTCAATCCGGCTGGCTGCCCCGCGAGAAAGCCGATTTTTACCATGCGAAGAAGCATGTGGAAGTGTTGGCGAAGCTGGCGGGAATCGATTTGACGGCAGAGGAAACGCAGTCGATTTCGGAGGCGAATTCCGCATGGCAGGCTGGGCATTCGGCGGAGGCGGGTGAGCTTTCGCGGGGATTCGCGGCGCGGATGGGAATGATCAGTCCGTTTCTTTTAAAGGCGGTCGATGTCGAAGGCGACGTGATGGCGGGGGTGTTGGAGATTCGTCCGGACCGGTTGGAAGTTGTTCGGCCGGTGGCGCGGTTTCGGCCGTTCAGCTTGTTTCCGGCGGCGGAGCGGGATCTGGCGTTGGTGGTCTCGGAAGAATTGCCGGCGGAGAAAGTGCGGCGGGATTTGGCGGCGACCGGACGGAAAATTGCGGGTGCCAAGTTCCAACTGGAGGCGGTCGAGCCGTTCGATGTTTATCGCGGGAAAGGTTTGCCGGAAGGGAAGAAGAGTTTGGCGTTTACGCTGACATTCCGGGCGGCGGATCGGACGCTGACGGACGAAGAAGTGAACGAAGTTTTTACGGGAATTCAAAAGCAGTTGTCGGAAGAAACCGAATACGCAATCAGGCACTGAATTATGTCTCAATCCATTGATATCGATTATGTGGCGAACCTGGCGCGGATCGCTTTGACAGAAGAAGAGAAAGCGCTTTTCGGCGGTCAACTTGGGCAGGTTCTCACTTATATTGAGAAGTTGAATACGGTGGATGTTTCGGGCGTGGAACCGATGGCGCACGCGTTTCCGTTGAGCAATGTATGGGGGGAGGACAAGGCGGAGAAACCGTTGCCGGTAGAAGTGGCGCTGAAGAATGCGCCGGCGGCTCGAGACAACATGATCTTGGTGCCGAAGGTGGTGGAGTAGGGAAGAATTTTAGATTTTGGATTTTGGATTTTAGATTTTAGATTGCGGATTGGGATCATGGGTGAACCACTTTATTTTCAGACAGCCGCGGAGCTTGGTGCGAAGCTTACGAAGCGGGAAATTTCGTCTGTCGAATTGACGAAGGCCGTTATTGAGCGGACGAAACAGGTCGAACCGAAGGTGAAGGCTTTCGTGAGTTTCGACGAGGAAGACGCGTTGGCTCAGGCGAGGGCGTCGGATGAACGACGGGAAAAGGGAGAAGCGCGCGGGCCGCTCGACGGGATTCCGGTTGGGATCAAGGACGTGCTGGCGGTGGACGGACAGCCGTTGACCTGCTCCAGCAAGATGCTGGAGAAGTTCGTTTCACCTTACGATGCGACAGCGATCCGGAAGCTGAAGGAGGCGGGAGCGGTTGTTTGGGGGCGTTTGAATTTGGACGAATTTGCGATGGGCTCGTCGACGGAGAATTCGGCGGTTCATACGACGAACAATCCGTGGGATCTGGAGCG
>CAZJCL010000230.1:0-5182 GCA_964544025.1 uncultured Opitutales bacterium
AAAACAGAGCCCAAGTCCTTCGCTCCCTTTGCTCCCTTTTGTTAAGATTCCGAGCCCAAGCCTTCCGTGTTTTGCTTCGCCATCTCCGCTATCGCTCCGTCCGTATCTTGCGTCGTGAATCTCCTCCAAGTTTGGTTGCGGCAACGTCTCGCTAGGTCGACCTCGATTTCCTGAGCCGTGTCCGCCCGCAGCGCATCCCATCAGTGCGATCGGGAAAGAAAAGGATTTACGATCGTCACGCCAGCGAAGTTCTGGCCCGCTTGCAGATCCTCCGAAAGCACAACGTCGCATTTCGCTAAGCGGGCCGCCTCAATAATCGCGGCATCCCAATAATAGAGCCCCCATCGATCTTTGGCGACAAGCGCGGAGTCAAGCAAAGCAACCGTAATCTCCTGAACCGAAAATCGCTTCCAACTTTCAATCAAAGCCACCGCCTCCTCGTGCCGAAGCGCGTCCTGCCGGGACCCGCGCGTAGCCTGGACATAAAATTCCTGAAAAACCTGGATCGACACGCACAAGTCATCCGCTTCCAGCAACTGAGCAGCTATCGCCTGCTTCTCCGCCTCTTCCGGAACTCCACTGATGCGATACAGAAAAATATTGGTGTCAACGAAACGCATCGCGATCATGGATTCGCTCGCGCGGCAAGCGGACGGAAGCGGAAAATCTGGCACCCCTGGCGCGAATTCCCTCAATCGTTTCGTGTTCCAGCCGTTTCAAGCGCTCAACCTCACTCTCCTCGGCCGCGAATTCCTCCAACTTACGCCGCACCACGGCAGACACCGACGTGCGTAACTCCGCGGCACGAACCCTCGCCCTGTGGTAGACCTCCTCGCCTACAGTTACTGTGATATTCTTCACCCTCACAGATTCCGCCCGATAAGCCGCAATGTCAAGGCGCTCCCAGCCACAACAAAACTTCCAACCGAAATTTCCCGTCTGATCGCGCCGATTTCCGTTTTCTCCAAAAGCTCGCCGGGAAGATCTACGGTGATCTTCAAAAACGAATAGAGACCGTAAAATGCGGCAACCGGTCAAATCCCGAACCCAGAAACGTTTGACATTTCCACCGCCCTTCAAAGGGTTCCCGTCATGAGCTGGCTTCCCCTCTCTCCGCAAACGTCCGCGACCCGGTCCGGCTTCACCCTGATCGAACTCCTCGTAGTCATCGCGATCCTCGGAATCCTCGCGGCGATCATCATTCCGGTCACTCAAGCCGCCAGAGCCCGAGCCCGCTCCGCCCAATGCGTCTCCCTCCTTCGCAATCTCGGACTCGCCGTCGAAGTTTACACACTGGAAAACGACGGCCATTACCCGCCGAACAACGGCGGCACCAGCGGAGCCGGATCGCGCTGGATCGCCCAACTCGCCGAAGCGATGGGAGAACCGTTCCGCAATTTCGGCGACTCCGATGGCGAAACCACTTTTTTCTGCCCCCAAGCTCTCACAACTCACGCCGGAAAAGTCGCTCCTTCCGCCACCGCCAGCTACGGCATGAATCCCTACCTCACCAGCGGTTACTCCAACGCCGCCGTTCGCCACGGAAAACGTCGTCTCGAGAACGTCCCTGCCCCCAGCCGGACCGCAATGATCTCCGACGCCCTTTTCCTCTCCTCCGGAGTTTGGCACACCTCCATAAATCCTTTCGAAATGAATCAGATCGTTGATCCTGGAGGTACCCTCACCGGCATCTATATTCCGCCCACCGAAGCCACCCACGGCGAAAACGCCAACGTTCTTTTCGCCGACCTCCACATCGAAACCCGGCGGCCTTTCGAGATTTCCATGAGTCCCAACGACCCCTTCTGGGGAAAAGCCTGGCAGTAGTTCCTAAACCCCGCCCGTAGCGATGAAGCCCAAGCTTCATCGACACGCCGCCGGTCCCCGCCATCACTCCCCGTCCACCAACGCCGCCCGATTGATCCTTTCCGGCGTCCAGGCCGGAGCAGACTCCGTGTCGATCTCGATTTCCTGATCCGTTTCCGCCCGCAGCGCGTCCCTCGTCCACGCCAAAATCGTCTCCCGCATCGGACAAGACGAAGTCGTCAACGCCATCAAAATCCGAATCTGCCCCGGCTCCGAAACCGCATCGTAAACAAAACCAAGATCGACGATGTTGATTCCAATCTCCGGATCGTCCACCGTCCGCAACAGCTCGTAAATCCGCTCCACCGGCAACACCGTTTTCATTTCGCGGAAACCGCCGAATCCGAAACACTCGCCATCCGGCTCTCGCAACGCGCCGCCGGCACCAACGGCCCCAGCGGCACCGCCCGCTTCCAAACCGCCACCAGATTCCCCGCCAGCCATCCCGAACTGACGCAAATCGTCGCCGCCCCCGCCGTTCCCAACCCCGAATTCTCCATCGCCACCCCAACCAAAACCAGCGTCGTCCCCGCGCAATAAGCCAGCAACTGCCCAATCCCCGAACGCCGCGGCACCAAATCCTCGATTTTCGGCGTCTTCATCCGTCCGACGCCATGACTGAATTTCTTCAACCAGACCAAAAACGGCACGATCTTATACAGGAGCGATTGCGTCAGCAGGCTGAAAAACCCCAGGAAAATCGCCGCCCCGTAAAACACCACCGCCCGATTCTTGAACGCGTCCGGAATCCAATCTCCAAAAAACGCCATCCCGATTCCCACCGCCATCGAAACCCCCAAAAACGAAATCGCCACCACCGCGAAACGCAGCGGAAAATCGATCCGCCGCACCCGCGTCCGCCGATGCGGATCCGACCGCACCTTGTTCCGTTTTCGATAAATGATCGCCGCCTGCACCAGATAAAATCCGATTCCCGCCGCCAGAACTCCCGCCCCCGCCTGCCGCCAAATCGCCGCCGAATCCAACGCCACCGCAACCGACCACCCGATCAACCCAACATTGATCAAACAAAAAGCGATATCCCCCGCCTTCGTTCCATAGTTATGAGAAAGCAAAAACATCGGCAAAAGCTTCATCGAAACCCCGAAAACAATCATCAACAACCAACCCGCGATCCCCGCGTGAGCATGCAGCTTCAGCAAAGTCAAATGCGACATCTCCACCATCGGATACGCCAAATGAATGCTCAGAAACAACCCCAGCATAATCGTCGCCAACAAATACATCACCGCCGCGTAAATACATTTCGCCGTCAGCGTCCATTCCTTTACCTGGCGATACGTCACCAACATGTTCCACACAAACAAAACAAACCCCACCCACAACACGCTCGCGAAGCTGTGCAGCGGCCAATCCAGCCTCCCGATCCAAAAACAGAACGCCATCCCCGCCGCTCCCGGCACATAAAAAACCAGCTGCCACCAAGCGAGCTTTTCACTCCCCAGCTTCACATTCAACACGACCGGGATAAACTGAAACAGCACCCCGAAAATAATCATATTGATCCACCCAAGAACCGCGACATGCACCCACGCCAAATAACGCGGATTCGCATAAAACCCTCCGAGCTTCGGATACGAAATCGCCGACCATACACTTAAAAACAAAAACGAAAGCAAACCGCCCGCCAAATAGGTAAACACCAATCGCGACGACGGCGCGTTTCTTACATGCAATCCCGTGGAAGCGCTCATATCACCAATCGCGCTCGATTCAGCTCTTCCGCCAAATCCGGATTTCCCACTCCTCCGGCCCCAGCTGCTTGCTCCGGTGCACGAATCCGCGTTCCGCCAAAACATCGAAAAGAATCAGCGGCTCCCGATGATGCTTCACCCGCACCACGTCGCCATAAGCCATCGACTCCACCGCCTCCATCACCCGCTCCAGCGGTTCCGGCGCCTCCAATCCCCGCACATCGATTTCACGGATTTCCCCCTCGCCGGAAGCGTCCGAAAAATCCCCCTCCGCCCGATTCTCCGCCACCGCCTCCTCCGCGTTCTCCCGGAAAAAATACGTCCGGAAAACGCCCTCCGCCCCATCGCCGTTTTTCCAGTGCTCGAATCCTTTTCCGCCAAGCACCCCGTAAAGCGGCACCGGCTCAAACGGCGTCGTCAGCTCAAACGCCTCGTCCGGCCCCAGCCGTTTCACCGCTTCCATGATCGCTCCCAACGGCTCCTTTCCCGCCTGCAACAGCGGCCGCGCGTCCAGCCGCTGCACCCGCGATTCCCGCAGGGCCCGCGCCAAAATTTCCGGCATTTCGTTGCCCGGAATCGAATCGGGGCGAGTCGTTTTTTGAGATCTGCTCATGGCCAACGATACCCTCTGGTGATCGTTCTTTCTTTGATCCATGTCAAACTCCCCGCCGATTTCCTCGCCACCGGTTCTTCTTCCTTTCCACCCCGCCCGGTTCCTCCTACTTTCTCCCTTTTCTCTCATCCACCTTATGACAAAATCCGCGCGTTCACCGGGTTTCTACCGCCGGCAACTGCCGCTTCTCCTCGTCTTCCTCGGAGGAGCCGCGCTTTCCGTCATGGTTTTTCTGGTAAATCGCGACGCCGTCGAAAGCCGCCGGCACGTGCTGCTGCAAGAGGCAACCAGCGAACTTCACCGCGCCGTCCAAGCCACTTTCCAGCTCCACGCCGACGCCCTCCACGCCAACCGCGATTTCCTCGCCGCCAATCCCAACGCCGCGCCCGAATCCTGGCAAACCTTCGCCCAAGCCACTCTCGCCCGCTCCCCCGGCGTCGAACTCCTGCAATGGATTCCCGCCACGCCCGCCCCAAAACAAACGCCGCCCCTCGCTCCCGCCTCTCTTCCCGCCCCGCTTCTAGCCTCCGCCATTCCCGAAACCGCCGTCCCCGATCCCCGCGCCGATCCCACCCTCCTCGACGCGCTCGAAACCGCCGTCGCCACCCGAAAACTCGCCGTCAGCGAACCCGCCCCGCTCCACCAAAACGAAACCGAATCTCCCGCCGTTTTCCTCTTTCTGCCGGTTTTCCCCGCCGATCACGAAGATCCCGCCGGCTGCGTTTCCACCGCCATCCGGCTCGAAGCAATTCTCGCCGATCTCCAGGCCGCCAGCCACATCTTCCGGGCGGAATTGATCGATCTGACCCAGCCTTCCGGCGAAACCATCCTAGCCGCCTGGAGCGACAAATCCGCCCCCGACAACTCCCGCCGCCTCACGCGTCTTCCCGTCCAAGCCGGCGACCGCAACTGGATGCTTTCCCTCCAGCTCGACGAAGATCCCGACGACTTCTGGAGCGATTTCAAAAACTGGGCAATCCTCGGCGGC
>CAZJCL010000231.1:0-5169 GCA_964544025.1 uncultured Opitutales bacterium
TGAACGGTTTTGTTCTGGTTGAGGTAACGGACGAACTGGGAAATGCCGTCGGCGAAAATGAATTCCTCGGATTTCTGGACGCGTTCGTCTTTCAGGGTGATGTGGATGCCGGCGTTGAGGAACGCGAGTTCCCGGAGGCGCTTGGCGAGGACATCGTATTTGAAATCGAGGGTGGAGAAGATTTCGTGGTCCGGCTTGAAGGTGATTTTGGTGCCGGTTTTTTGAGTTTCGCCGATGACGGCGAGTTTGGAAACGGTGATGCCGCGCTCGAAGCGCATGTGGTGGATTTTGCCTTCGCGGCGAACTTCGGCTTCGAACCATTCGGCGACGGCGTTCACGCATTTCGCGCCGACGCCGTGGAGGCCGCCGGAGACGACGTAGGCGCCTTTGCCGAATTTTCCGCCGGCGTGGAGGTTGGTGAGGACGAGTTCGAGCGCGGGGATTCCGTATTTCGGGTGGATATCGACGGGGATTCCGCGACCGTCGTCTTCGACCGAGCAGGAGCCGTCGAGGTGGATGCTGACGGATATCTTCGAGCAATGGCCGGCGAGGGCCTCGTCGATGGAATTGTCCACGACCTCGTAGACGCAGTGGTGGAGGCCGCGCTCGCCGGTGTCGCCGATGTACATGTCGGGCCGTTTGCGGACGCCTTCGAGGCCTTCGAGCTTCTGGATTTGCGAAGCGTTGTAATCGGAGCCGCCGTTGTTAGGGGAAGCGGGAACAGGACTGGCGTTGTTTTGATCGTTTTCGTCCATGAAAAAAGAGTCTCTTTTTTGAAGAGGTAAAGTCTCTCCACAACCGGGATATTCACAACCCAAATTTAATGGTTTTACCTATTTTCCTTTTTTAGGTTGGAAACTTAAGATTCGCCGCTAACTGTTTGAAGGGTGAAGCTTTCGGTAAAAATTGAGTATGCCTGCCGGGTTCTGGCGCAGTTGGCGCGGAATCATGATCGGACCGAGCTGGCTCATATCGAGGAACTTGCGGCGCTGGAAAGGATTCCGAAGAACTATCTTGCGCAGATTCTGACGGAGTTGCGAAACGGCGGTTTGATCACGAGCCGGCGGGGGAAACTGGGCGGTTACGCGCTGGCGCGCCGTCCGGAGGAAGTGACGCTTTTCGACATCGTGAAGGTGGTCGACCCGGAGTTGCTGGAGCTTTCGATGAGTTCGGAAGGGCGTTCGGGCCCTCGGGTGAACCAGATTTGGCGGGAAGTGCAGGAGGCGATGGTGGCGAAGACGCGGGAGTTTACGCTGGATACCTTTGTTGTGGGGGAAAATGAGGAGATGTATTACATCTGATTTTGATTGAGGTCCGCGCTTCGGCATTTCATCGTGCCGCCATGCCCGACCCAAAGATTGAAAGCCTTCTCATTCTTCAGGACCGCGACCAGCGGCGTCATGATCTAGAACGGCAACTGGCGGAAGTTCCGGGAGAGGTTGCCAAGCTGGAAAAACGCATCGAGGAGGAGAAGGAGAAGCTGGACGGGGCGAAGAAACGGATCCGGGAGCTGGAGGTGAAGCGGAAGGATTTGGAAAACCGGGTTTCCACCGCCGATCAACAGATCGTTCGTTACAAGAACCAGCAGTTGGAGGTGAAGAAGAACGAGGAATACCAGGCGTTGACCCACCAGATCGACCAGACGCGGGAGAATATGGAGAAGCTGGAGGAGGAGGAGATCGGGGTGATGCTGGAGATCGACGAGGAGCGGGAGCGGTTAACGGCGATCGAGAAGGATTTCGGGGCGATCATCGAAGGGCTGGCGCAAAAGATCGACGATTGGCGGGAGCGGGAGAAAGGTTTCCGGCAGGATCTGGAGCGGGTGAAGGGGGAAGTGGAGGGCGCGCGGGAGAAAGTCGATCCGGCTTGGCTGAACATGTATGACCGGCAGGCGCGAATCGTGCGGTTTCCGGTGGTGGCGGCGGTGGTGGACCGGGCGTGCCGGGGGTGTCATTTGAAGGTTTCGGGAGGAATTGATGATGAACTTCGGGATTCGTCGAAAATTACCACTTGCGACAGCTGCGGGCGGATTCTATATTCCGGCCGTTAGTCTGGAGGCCGTGGCGTCCGCTGTCTTGTTCTTCGGAACAGGGTAGAGGAAAGTCCGGACACCAGAGGGCAGGATTCCCCATGAAAATGGGGGAGCTCCGGGTAAAGACGGAGTGACGGCCAGTGCCACAGAAAACGAACCGCCACGGGGAATTTTAAATTTTGGATTTTAGATTTTTGATCTGAGATCCGGATTTGAGATTTTCCGGGGTAAGGGTGAAAAGGTGGGGTAAGAGCCCACCGCTCCGAGGGTAACCGAGGGGGCAGGGTAAACCCAATCCGGTGCAAGACCAAATAGGAAGCGCGGGCGGCCCGTCCACATCGCTTCGGGTGAGTTGCATTCCGCCTCGGCGGGAAAGTCGCGCAAGCGGCCTAGAGAAATGGGCGCCGCCTCTTGAAAGAGAGGAGACAGAATCCGGCTTACGAGCCTTCAGGCTAACAAAAATTTTTTTAGAACGATTTTCCGAAAACCGCTTGACTTTGGGTGGGGGAAACGGCTTCTTCTATCTTTTCAGTTATGGCGAATACCAAATCAGCAATCAAGAACATGCGAAAGGCGGAGACACGCACCCTGCGTAATCGTGCTGTCAAAAGCCGTCTCCGGACACTCGCCCGGAATCTCAGCAAGCTCGAAGCTGAAGGTAGCGCCGAGGCCCGCAAGGCGGCCGCAATTAATTACATTTCCGCGCTTGACAAAGCGGTGAAGACTGATGTTATTCATCGCAACGTAGCAAACCGCCACAAGGCGACCTGCGCAAAATACATTTTCGCTACGGCGTAAAGATCCTCCTCCCATCCCTGAGCCCCCGTGCTGCACCAAGTGCCGCGGGGGCTCTTTGCTTTTCAGATTCCGCGATCCACCGTCACTCCCCATGTCTCAAGAAACTCCGTTCATCAGTTTTCCTCCAGGTTTTATCGCGGATGAGCCGGTTCGGGTTCCGATCCTTTTGAATGAACCGGAGTTTTGCGCTTTCGATAAACCGGCGGGAATCGCGGCGTTTCAGGATTCGCGGATCGGCGGCGGTCCGCGGGCGCTTTTGCCGGCGATCCGGGATCGGGCGGCGAAAGGGGCGGCGCAGTTTGTGGAGTGCGGTTTGCAGACGCCGTATCCGGTGAATTTGCTGGACCGGGAGGTTTCCGGAGTTCTTTTGTGCGCGAAGACGGCGGAGGCGAAAGCATTTTTGAAGAACGCGATGGGATCGGACGGCTTTACTTTTCGCTACCGGTTTTTGGCGGAAGGAGAAGAGGGAGAGAGCGAGTTGGAATGTGATTTGCCGCTGGCGGTGCATCGTTCGGAGTATCGGGCGCTGGTGACCCATTCGGCGGGGAAGAAAACGGCGACGCGTTTTCGGCGGCTGGAGAATTTCGGGGCGGTTTCGCTTTGGGAGTCGGAGTCGGTCTTTGACCGGTTTCATCAGGTCAGGCTGCACGCGGCCGAGTCCGGATTGCGGATGTTGGGCGAGACGATTTATTTGGGAAAGAAGCAGTTCGGAGGCGGAGTTTCTGGAGGGAAAAGCGGCGATTTGGCGCTTCATTTGGGGAGGTTGGAAATCCGGCTTCCGGATCGGGAGGTCGCGGTGGAGGCGCCGGAGCCAACGAAAATTCGGGACCGGATTTCGCGGCTCAGGTCGCGTTGACGAGAATTTCCCGAACAGACTTGTCGGAAGGCGGTGCGGCGTTACATTGGAGGATTATGCGCCAGTTTCTCGCAGTTTTTCTTCTTCCGGCTTTGATTTTCCTGAGCGCCTGCGACGCGGTTGAACGTCAGGCAGCCGATTTGGATGGAGCGGCTGAGGCTGCCGGTGGAGATGCGGCGGTGGTGGGTGCGGTCCAGGAATTGGAATGGCGGACGGATGCGGCGGAGGCGTTGCGGGTGGCGGGCGAGAAGGAGCAGATTTTGCTGATGAATTTTACGGGTTCAGATTGGTGCCCGCCGTGCATACAGCTGAAGAAGGACGTTTTTTCTACGGAAAAATTCCAAGATTACGCGAAGGAAAATATCGTTCTTCTGGAACTCGATTTTCCGCGTGGAGAGAAGCAGTCGGATGAGCTGCGGCGGCAGAACCAGGCGCTTCAGCAGCGGTTTAGGATCGAAGGTTATCCGACGTTGATCGTCGTTGGTCCTGATGGGAAAGAGATTAAACGACATGTTGGCTATATGCCGGGCGGGCCTGAGGCGTTTATCGCCTGGACGAAGTAGTTTTGGGTTCTTGTTTCTGGTTCTTTGTTCTGTGTTTGAGGGTTAGATTTTCGGTTACTGGGTAGCGGGATTTTGAATCGGAAACGGCTCGGGAACAACTTGCTGCTTGCCGGATTCTAACCGGTCCTTGAGAAAGAGGACCGGCTTATGATCATCACGCGCAAACTTGGGAAGATTTTTCGGGGGAAGGCGACCGCGCCGCAGTTACTATCGGCGACGGTTATTGGGACGACGGCCGGTTTTATGCCGGGTTTTGTCCAGGCGCCGGGATTATTGGCGGCTTTGTTTCTAGCAGCGATTATCCTTAACGCGAACCTGGCGGTAATTGGAATTTCGCTGATTTTGGCGAAACTGCTCTCGTTGGCGTTGGTTCCGGTGACATTCGCGGTTGGCCGGTTTTTGCTGGATGGGCCGGCGGGGGGATTTTTCGCAAAATTGATTAATACGCCGGTGCTGGCGCTGTTCGGTTTCGAATATTATGCGACGACGGGCGGATTGGTCGTGGGCGCGATCTTGGGAGTGATTTTTGGCCTCGCATTGATATTCGCGGTGAAGTCATTCCGGCGGAAGATGGCGTCGCTGGAGAAAAACTCGGAGAAGTGGAAGAAGTTTTGTGGGCGTGGGCCTGTGCGGGCATTTATTTTCATTTTCATCGGCGGCGATCACGGGAAGTCGACCTATGAGGAATTGCTGGTGCAAAAAGGGGGAAGCCCGGTTCGGCCGTTGGGCTTAGCGGTGGCGGCGCTGGCGATTGTTTGTGGGTATTTTCTGGTTTTGCTGACCGGAGACGAGATCGCGAAATTCGCGTTGCAGAGCGGATTGGAGAAGGCGAACGGGGCGACGGTGGATGTGGACAATGTGGAGCTTCGATTACGGGAAGGGCGGGTGACAATTTCGGGACTCGCGGTGGCGGATCCGAA
>CAZJCL010000232.1:0-5136 GCA_964544025.1 uncultured Opitutales bacterium
CCCCCGAATCTTCGCGTATCCCGCCACCAGCCGCTCCCGCCCCTCGTGCGAAACCACCGTCGCACCGCTCAACCAAGTCGGCCCCTCCCCCGGCATCTTCGCCATCTCCTTCGCGAAGCCGTTTTCATCCACGAAATACCGGAAATCGATCCCCCGCTCCGGCTCCAAATCCGCCCCCGCATCCGTCCTTGCCATCGCCATATGGAAATTCCCCAACGGATACGCCGCCCGCTGCGTATCTCCCCAAAACCAATACACCGCATCCCGATACGGAACCGCCAACACGCTATCCTGCCCCAAAACCCGCCCCTTCAAAACCGGCTCCTCCCGCGGCGTCTCCAACCCCAGCAAAACCGAATCCCGATACGCCCCCGCCCCCGTCAACCGGTAAAGCCGCTCCGCCACATTCGTCCGCTTCACCTCCACCCGATGCCTCGCCCCCGCCTCCGCCCGCGCCCGAAATCCCCGATACCCGAATCCATCCGCCGGATACTCATACCCGTCCGCCCTCACCTCGAAGAAAACCTCCTCCCCCATCAGCTCCGGCTCCAAAAACGCCACCCGCCCCGCCGAATCCGTCCAATAACTCACCGAATTCACCGTCCGCAACTCCACCAGCGGAACACCCCGCCCCGTCTCCGAATCCACCACCTCAATCCCGAAATACTCCTCCGGCCCTGCCACCAGCGAAACCGAAAACCATTCCAGAAACGCCAGAAAAATGGTAATCTTTATGAGTGAAAGCAGCTTCAAGGAAACCATCGTAATCCGGTCCCCTGAAAATCGTCAATTGCCGATCAAACCACGCAAGCCGTTTGCTCCACCCCAATTCGGTTTATCGTGTATCCCAGCCCGCTTGCCGTCATTTCTTTCAAACAAGACCAATGATTTCCATCAACCGTCACATCACCACGATTCTAGCCTCCCATTTACGAATCGGTGACGCAAACCCACCAATCAATGGCACAATCCGGTTTCGCTACAGGACTCGATACCCAAGCCACAAAAGTCGTGATCCTCTACGATCTGGAGGGAACGCCGTTTAAAGGAGCATTTGCTCATCTCCTGGCAGTCCATGACGAACCTGCACAATGGCCAACTGATTTCCGGAAGCCGGTCCATCAACTCCATGACCGGCTTTCGCGGTCGTCCCGGCACCGGTTCTCCACAACGACAGCACTTACAATCCGAACACCGACCCAATCGTAAACGAGCGCCATTGGGAAACGATTGAGCCATCGGGGCCATAAGGCTAAAATTCACCGGAATGAAACGCATTTTAGTTGTAGGAGCCAGCGGCGCGCTCGGACGCGCCATCTTGCAGGAACTCCGCCATCGCGGCTTCGCCACCCGCGCCCTTGTCACCCCGGGTTCCGAAGATAAATTAACCGGATTGGCCGACGAAATCCGCGCCGGCGACGCCCTCGCCCCCGACTCCCTCGCCGGAATCTGCGACGAAATCGACGGCGTCATTTCCGCCCTCGGAAAACCCGTCAGCCTCTTCCGCGACGACGATTCCTCCTTCCACGACGTCGATTTCCTCGGAAACAGCAATATCCTCGAAATCGCCTTGCGCCGGGGCGTGAAACATTTTGTCTACATTTCCATTTTCGGCAGCGAAGCCTACGGCCCCGATTTCGCCATCGCCCGCGCCCACCGCGATTTCGAAAACCTCCTCCGCTCCTTCCCCATCCATCACGCGATCATCCGCCCCGTCGGCCTCTTCAGCGGATTGCGCGATCTCCTCCTCATGGCGCAAAAAGGTGCCGTCATCACCCTCGGACGAGGCGAAGCCCGCACCAATCCGATCCATCACGAGGATCTCGCCAAAATCGCCGTCGATCATCTCGAAGACGAACGGACCCTCCTCGAAGTCGGCGGCCCCGAAATCTACACCCGTTGGGAAATCGGCGAAATGGCCTGCCAAGCCATGAATTGCGAAAACCATGTCCGTCTCCCCGATCTCGCCGCCACGATCGGCATCCCGCTGCTCCACATCTACGACCGCAACTTCTTCGACAAGCTCGCCTTCTTCAAGCAGGTCCTGACCCGCGATTGCGTTGCCCCAAAAGCCGGAACCCAACGCCTCCCCGATTACTTCGCCACCCTCGCCGAAACCTTAAAAGCCACCTGAACCGCGGAATCCCGAAAACCTTCCGGAAACCGTTTCCGCGCCGCCGCGCAATCCGGGCTTGTTCGCTCACCGGTTTTCCACTGCCTTACTCCGCGTGCTCCTCCTGATTCTCGTCTCCGCGATCTGGGCCTTCTCCTTCGGCCTCATCCGCGTCAGTTTCGGCTCGGTCGATCCGGTCCTGCTGGCGTTCCTCCGGCTCGCGATGGCCGCGCTCCTTTTCCTCCCATTCCTGCGCCGCAACGCGCTCGGCTGGCGCGAACGGTCCCAATTGATCGGAATCGGCGCGATCCAATACGGCCTCATGTACGCCCTCCTCTTTTCCGCTTTTCAACACATCGGCCCCCGCAGCTACCTGATCGCCCTCTTCACCCTGACCACCCCCATCTTCGTCCTCCTTTTCGCCACCCTTCTCGAAGGCCGGTTGAGCGGACGCGGCTGGCTCGCCGGTTTTCTTGCGGTAGTCGGCGCCGCCGTCATCCAATGGCGCTCCGATCTCGGCGACGGATTCTGGATCGCGTTTCTTCTCCTCCAAGCCTCCAACTCCGCCTTCGCCTTCGGCCAAATCGCCTACCGCCGCGTCCGGCGCAACATGCAGCAAACCATCGCCGACAGCGAAATCTTCGCCTGGGTTTTCATCGGAGCCACCCTCCTCACCGCGCTCTTGACGCTAATCCGCGGCGACTGGCAATCGATCGGCGACCTCGGCGCGCCGCAATGGCTGGCCTTAACCTACCTCGGACTCATCGCTTCCGGCCTCGCCTTTTTCTGGTGGAACCTCGGCGCCACCCGCGTCACTCCCCCAACCCTCGCCGTGATGAACAATCTCAAAGTCCCTCTCGCGGTCCTCGTTTCGCTCCTCGTCTATCAGGAATGGCAGAACGTCGCCTGGCCCCAATTCCTCACCGGAACCACCATCATCGCCTCCGCCCTCCTCCTCTGCCGCCGCCGTTCGCCAGCCCGACCGTAAAACCGCCTAACGCGCTCCCGCGACCGGCGCTTCCATCGCCTCCGCGTTCACCGGCGTATCCGCTCCGTTTTTCTCCTTCATCAGCTTGTATTCCATCGAGTCCCGAAGCGCCTGCCAACTCGCCTCGATGATATTGTCGCTCACCCCGACCGTTCCCCAAATCTCCTCGCCGTCGCTCGATTCGATCAAAACCCGGATCCGCGAATTCGCCCCCGCGTTGCTTTCGAGAATGCGCACCTTGAAATCCCGGAGCTCGATGTCGCGAATCGACGGAAACGCCTTTTCCAGCGCCAGACGCAACGCCTTGTCGAGCGCTCCCACCGGCCCCGTGCATTCCGCCACCGTATGCATCACCTCGTCGCCCACCCGCAATTTCACCGTCGCCTCCGCCACCATTTCGTCGCCCAGCCCCCGCTTCTCCACCGTTACCCGGTAGCTTTCCAGGCGAAAAGCTTCATGACGTTGCTTCAACCATTTCGCCAAAAGCAACTTGAACGACCCGTCCGCCGCCTCGTATTCGTAACCCCGATATTCCAGCGCCTTCAACTCCTCGAGCATCGCCTTCATCTCCTCGCCCTTCTCGTCGAGATGCACCCCGAGTTCCTTCGCCTTCATCATCACGCTGCTCCGGCCCGACATGTCGGAAATCAGCACACGCTGACGATTTCCCACCGTCGCCGGATCAATATGCTCGTAACTGCGCGCCACCTTTTGCGCCGCGTTCGCATGAACTCCGCCCTTGTGCGCAAAAGCCGACGCCCCCACGAAAGCCGCTTTGATATCCGGACGCAAATTCGCCAAATCATCCAAAAACAGCGAAAGCTCGCGCAACTTCGGCAAACTCGATTCGCAACTCAGCTCCCGGTTCATCTTCAGCGCGAGATTCGGAATGATCGTCGTCAAATTCGCGTTCCCCGTCCGCTCCCCAAAACCGTTCATCGTCCCCTGCACCAGCCCCGCTCCCGCTTCCACTCCCGCGAGCGAAACCGCCACGCCGAGCCCGCTGTCGTTATGACAATGCATCCCGACCCGCGTTTCCGGAAACTCCGCCACCACCCGCTCCGTGATCGCGTAAACCTCGTTCACCAGTTTCCCGCCGTTCGTGTCGCAAAGCGTGATGCACGACGCCCCGCCCCGAACCGCCGCCGCCAGCGCCGAAATCGCGTAATCCGGATTATCCGTGTAACCGTCGAAAAAGTGTTCCGCGTCGTAGATCACCTCCCGCCCGTTCTCCACCAAGAAACGCACCGAATCCTCGATCATCGCCAGATTCTCCTCCGGCGTCGTCCGCAAAATCTCCGTCACATGCAACAGCCAGCTTTTCCCGAAAATCGTCACCACCGACGTTTCCGCCTCCAAAAGCAATTTCAGCTGCACATCCTCTTCCGCCCGGATTCCCGCCCGCCGCGTCGAGCCGAACGCCGCCACCTTCGCACGCTTCAGCTTCAACTTCTTAACTCCCTCGAAATAAGCCATATCCCGCGGATTCGAGCCCGGCCAGCCACCCTCGATATAATCGACGCCGAAGTGGTCCAATTTCTCCGTAATTCGGATCTTATCGGTCACCGAAAAGGAGATGCCCTCTCCCTGTGTCCCATCGCGCAAGGTGGTGTCGTAGATCATTACGGATTGATTCTTCATAGCTAAAGGAGGCAACGAACAGGATTCCGCCGGAAAAGACAAAAAGTTTTTCCCCCATTGAAAACAACCGCTCCGAAACCCGCCCTCCCCCGGCGCCCCCTCCGGTTCATCCCCGTGCCGTTCCGCCGTTCTGCTAATGTCGCAAAAGTGACTTGCGTCCCCGGCTCCAAGTGTATTGGCTCTCACCACCTTTTCTTCTACCGGTTACTTCCCTTCGAGGAGATGGCATTCTCTCGGGAGCCGGTGCCAGCAAAAGCTTTTTTCGACTCGACAGATAACTCCAATCAAAACCCATGAAAACAAGAAACACCCTGCTCTCTCTGCTCGCGTGCCTAAGCGCGACCGCCGCCTTCGCCCAAACGCCACCGATCCTCTTCCAGGACGACTTCGAAAC
>CAZJCL010000233.1:0-5111 GCA_964544025.1 uncultured Opitutales bacterium
GGGGCGGGTCCAGAGGATTTCGGTGGCGCCGGTGAGGATTTGGGTGAAACCGACGGCGGCGAGGAGGAAGGCATTGACGGCGAGGAGGGTGAGGATGAGTCGGAGGAGTCGGGCGCTGCTGGCGAAGAGGCAGATGGTGAGCATCGTGAGGAGCGCGGAACTCCAGACGATGAGGTGGCGGAAGGCGTTCATTTGCTCGAACGGTGTGTCCATTCCGGTGGGGAGCCAGGAGATGTGTTCGATCTGAACCATCCAGAACATCCCGTCGAATTCGATGTAGCGCCAGGCGGGATTGAGGGCTTGGGCGGTGATGAGGCCGATGAAGAGGAGAGCGATCCAGAAGGCCGGAAACAGGAGAAGTTTTTTCCATCGCGGCTGGATGGCGGTCGCGTAGAAGGGGTGGGCGTTGAGGGCGAATCCGAGGAGAAAACCGGCGGCGGCGAGGCCGAGGCTGGTGAATTGGGCCCATGGATGCATGCTTCCCCAGGCCCACGGCAGGAAGAGGAGGTGGACGCCGATGAGGAGCGCGAGGAGGAATTCGGCGATCGGAAGCGGAGCGGCTGCGGAAGGTTGTTGCTGGCGTTCGGAGCGTGAGAGAATCATGGAAAGGTGAGGGAAATCCCGGAGTTTTCCTTGCCAAGGAGTTCCGGTTGCATCAAGACCGTAGTTTACATCTTTTTCAAACCCGAGGATGGAAGGTCTCGCCATTCTCGTTGTCAAAGGCGTTTTCCGAAATTCCATGCGTCGCATATTTGGCCATATTTACAACATTTCCGGCAGCCGCTTTCTGTTCCTGACGTTCTGTTATGCAGTGCTTTTGGCCTTTGCGCTATGGTTCAGTTATCAAGTGCGGTTTGATTTTGCGGTGCCGGGAGGACTGAGGGAATCGATTCCGGTGGTGATTTTGTGGATCGTGCCGTTGAAGTTGATTTTGTTGTTGGTTTTTGGCCAATACAGCGGGCTTCTCTCCTACTTCAGCATTCCCGACTTGCAGAAGATTTTTTCCGCGCTTGCCGTGGCGACCTTGACGATGGCTTTGGTGCGTTGGACGGAAGGAACGGAGTATGCACCCCCGCGCGGGGTGATTTTAGCGGATTTTCTGTTTTCGTTCGTTGGAATCGGCGCGCTCCGGCTGGGGTTTAGGATTTATCGTCAGGGGCAAAGCAGTTCCAATCGGTCGGGCGATTCCCGGAGAAACGCGCGGCGGGTGGTCATCCTGGGGGCAGGGGATGTGGGGGCGCATTTGGCGCATGAGTTGCTGGTGAAGAGGGGGTTGGGGTTGAAGCCGGTGGCGTTTTTTGACGACGATCCGCAGAAATGGAAGTCGCGGGTGCATGGGATTCCGGTTTTGGGTGCGGTGGAACTTTTGCGGCAGGAGAAGCGGGAATTGGAGTTGGACGAGGCGATTATTGCGATGCCGTCGGCTTCGGCGAAAAGGGTTGGGGAGATCGTGAAGATTTTGCAGGAGGCGCGGATTAAATTTGAGACGGTGCCTTCGATGGATCAGTTGGCGACGGGGAAGGTGCGGATTTCGCAGCTTCGGTCCGTGGAGATTCAGGATCTTTTGGGGCGGGATCCGGTGTCGCTGGCGACGGATCAGATTTCCAACCTGATTCGGGGCCGGATCGTGATGGTGACCGGCGCGGGGGGAAGCATCGGGAGCGAGCTTTGCCGGCAGATCGCGAGTTATCACCCGCGGCGACTGGTTTTGGTCGAGCAATGCGAGGTGCAGATGTTCCAAATCGAGCAGGAGCTTTTGGGGCTCGGGTTCGATGGCGTGCTGGTGCCGGTGGTGGCGGATATTTTGGACCGGGAGCGGATGACGGGTGTTTTTGCGCGGTTGCGTCCGGAGGTCGTGTTTCACGCGGCGGCGCATAAGCATGTGCCGCTTATGGAGATGCAGCCGGGGGAGGCGATTAAGAACAACGCTTTCGGAACGGCGGCTTTGGCGGAGTTGGCGGTCGAGTTCGGGGTGGAACGGTTTGTTTTTATCAGCACGGACAAGGCGATCAATCCGACGAACGTGATGGGGGCGACGAAGCGGCTCGCGGAGATTTTTCTGCAATCGTTTCACGCGGCGAATTCGAACAAGACGAAGTTCATGGCGGTTCGGTTTGGGAATGTGCTGGGTTCGTCTGGGAGCGTGGTGCCGACGTTTAAGCGGCAGATCGCGGCTGGCGGACCGGTGCGGGTGACGCATCCGGAGGTGACGCGGTATTTCATGACGATTCCCGAAGCGGTGGGGCTGGTTTTGCAGAGCGCGACGCAGGGGGAAGGCGGCGAGATTTTTGTTTTGGATATGGGAGATCCGATCAAGATCGCGGATCTTGCGACGAAGATGATCGAGCTGAGCGGGTTGCGTCCGAACGAGGATATCGAGATCCGGTTTGTGGGATTGCGGCCGGGGGAGAAGCTTTTTGAGGAGTTGTGTTATAATTCGGAAAACATGGATCGGACGGCGCACGCGAAGGTGATGCGGTTGAAGTGCGAGCCGATGCCGTTGGCGAAGGTCCGTTTGTTCATGGACGAACTGCGCGACGAGCTGCATGTCGCGGAGGCGAATGATTTGAAGTTGCTGCTGAAGAAAGCGGTGAACGAGTATCAGCCGTATTTGGGCGCGGATAAACAGGTTTCGGTGGCGGCGAACCCGGAGCCGGAGCGGGGCGATTTGCAGCCGGTTGTGGGGAGGTGACTGTGGGTGGGGAGTGGGAAGGTGGGAAAGTTGAAGGTGGGAAGGTGGTGGGGCGTCAACGTCCAACGTTCAACGTTCAACGTCGAACTTTCAACTTTGTGGGGCTAGGTCCCGGAGGTATTGGAAGCTGTAGAGGCCGGTGCGGTGGCCGTCGCTGAAGTCGAAGCGGACCGCGTAGCCGCCGACGAGGTGCCAGCCGGTGACGGTGACGCCGGGAAATTCTTTCGGGCCGTGGCCGCCGTAGCGGTTTCCCAAAACGTCTGTTTCGCCTTGGTTTTCCGCGCTGGGGGAGCGGGCGCGGAGATATTCCATCGGATAATAGCTTTCGCTGCCGTCTTCCCAGAGGACGGCGACTTCTTGACCGATCAGTTGAATGTCGCGCGGTTTCAGCATTTTTGGGAAGCGAAGCATAATGGGGGCGGGATTTCGAGCTTTGGATTTGCGTCCGTGATGGGCGGTGGGTGAGCAGTTTTGGTCATGGGGGTTGTGGTTCTGGGTAGAATCGGACAGATTCGGGTCGTTTTTTCCACTTGGCATCGGGGATGCTTTTCCCCGATACCTTCAAGGGTCGCTGTGAAATCGCGAGTGACCGAATCCACTATTTTCCGAGACTCCGCGGCAAACCTGTTATGACACCAAAAGACGTAATCGAACTGGCTAAAAATAAGGGCGTCAAAATCGTCGATTTCAAATTCTGCGATATTCACGGGACCTGGCAGCATTTCGCTGTTCCTTTGGCGGAGTTGAAGGAGGAGATTTTCGAGGAGGGACTCGGGTTCGACGGCTCGAGCGTGCGGGGGTGGAGGTCGATCGACGCTTCGGATATGTTGGTGAAGCCGGATCCGGCGACGGCGTTTATCGATCCGTTCGCGGCTTATACGACGTTGAGTTTGGCGTGCGATATCGTCGATCCGGTGACGCAGGAGCCGTATGACCGGGATCCGCGGGGGGTGGCGCGGAAGGCGGAGGCGTATTTGAAATCGACGGGAATCGCGGATGCGGCGTATTTCGGACCGGAAGCGGAGTTTTTTGTTTTCGACGATGTGCGTTATGACACGACGGCGAACACGTCCTTTTATTATCTGGATTCGGACGAGGGGATTTGGAATCGGGGCCGGGAGGAATTTCCGAATTTGGGTTACAAGATTCGGCACAAGGAGGGGTATCTTCCGGTGGCGCCGGCGGACAAGCAGATCGATTTGCGGAACGAGATGATTTTGACGATGATCGATCTCGGGATCAAGATCGAGCGCGAGCACCATGAGGTGGCGACGGGAGGGCAGGCGGAGATCGACATCGTTTTCGACACGTTGCTGCGGACGGGGGACACGATGTGTCTTTACAAATACGTGGTGAAAAACGTGGCCAACAAGCATGGCAAAACGGCCACGTTCATGCCGAAACCGCTTTTCGGGGACAACGGTTCGGGGATGCACGTGCATTCGTCGTTGTGGAAGGGCGGGAAACCGCTTTTCGCGGGCGACGGTTACGCGGGAATGAGCGAGATGGCGCTGTATTATATCGGCGGAATTTTGAAGCACGCGCCGGCGCTTTGCGCGTTCTGCAATCCGACGAACAACAGTTACAAGCGTCTGGTGCCGGGATTTGAGGCGCCGGTGAATTTGGCGTATTCGGCGCGGAATCGTTCGGCGTCGGTGCGGATTCCGACGTACAGCAGCAGTCCGAAATCGAAGCGGGTGGAATACCGGACGCCGGATCCGGCGGCGAATCCGTATCTTTGTTTCTCGGCGATTTTGATGGCGGGGCTGGACGGGATTCAGAACAAGATCGATCCGGGCGACGCGATGGACAAGAACCTGTATGAGTTGCCGCCGGAGGAGTTGGCGATGATTCCGCAGGTGCCGGATTCGCTGCGCGGGGCGGTGGAAGCGTTGCGGGCGGATCACGAGTTTTTGATGAAGGGGGATGTGTTTACGAAGGATTTCATCGAGAATTTTATCCGGATGAAATCGAGCGAATACGACGCGGTTCGGGTGCGTCCGCATCCGTATGAGTTCCACATGTATTTCGACGTGTAAATTCGGAGACGGACCGGCGGTTGTATGGGAGTTTCCCTGACTGCCGGGTGTTTCTGAAGTTTGCCCTTTTCAGCGGCGTCGCGAAAGGAGATAATCCGCGGCTTTAACACGCGACTTATGAGGATCTTGGTAACTGGTGGAGCCGGCTTTCTTGGAAGCCATTTGTGCGAACGTCTGCTGAACGAGGGGAACGAGGTGATCTGCCTCGACAACCTTTTCACGGGCCGGAAGCAGAATATCGATCATTTGGCGGCGAATCCGCGATTTGAGTTCATTCGGCACGACGTGATCGATCCGTTCAAGCTGGAGGTGGATCAGATTTACAACCTGGCCTGTCCGGCGTCGCCGATTCATTACCAGTTCAATCCGATCAAGACGAC
>CAZJCL010000234.1:0-5100 GCA_964544025.1 uncultured Opitutales bacterium
GACACCCGCTGGAACCAGCGCCGTCTCGCCGATTCCCTCCCGAACTTCACCCACCGCGAACTCGACATCCGCGACCGCGCCGGAGTCCTGCAACTCGTCGAGGAAATCCGCCCCGATCTCATCGTCCACACCGCCGCCCAACCTTCCCACGATCTCGCCGCGAAAATCCCGTTCGACGATTTCGACACCAACGCCGTCGGCACCGTAAATCTCCTCGAAGCCGCCCGCCGCCATTGCCCGGAATCGCCGTTCATCCACATGTCGACCAACAAGGTCTACGGCGACCGCCCCAACACGATCCGCCTCAAAGAACTCGAAACCCGCTGGGATTACGACGACGCCGATTTCGCCCACGGCATTTCCGAAGATTTCCCGATCGACCAATCCAAACACTCCCTCTTCGGAGCTTCCAAAGTCGCCGCCGACATCATGGTCCAGGAATACGGACGCTATTTCGGCATGCCGACCTGCTGCCTCCGCGGCGGCTGCCTCACCGGCCCCAACCACTCCGGCGTCGAACTCCACGGCTTCCTCAGCTACCTCGTGAAGTGCAATCTCGAAGAGCGCGAATACCGGATTTTCGGATACAACGGAAAGCAGGTCCGCGACAACATCCACTCCCACGACGTCGCCCGCTTCATGTTCGAGTTCTACAAGAACCCGCGTTCCGGCGAAGTCTACAATCTCGGCGGCGGCAAAAACAATTCCTGCTCCATTCTCGAAGCCTTCGAAATCGTCTCCCGCTTCACCGGCAAAAAGCAGATCCACACCTACGTCGACCAAAACCGCATCGGCGACCACATCTGCTACTACAGCGACCTCCGCAAAATGAAAGCCCACTACCCCGCCTGGGACATCACCGTTTCCCTCGAAGAAACCATCCGCCAAATCGTCAACTCCTGGACCGCCCGCCAAACCCCGCAACCCGTAGCCTAAGCAATCCGAAATCCAAAATCTAAAATCTAAAATTAAATGAGGCTTCTCATCACAGGCGTCGCCGGCTTCGTCGGAAGCACTCTCGCCCGAGCCCTCCTCGATTCCATCGAAGGCGTCGAGATCATCGGCATGGACAACTTCGTCCGTCCCGGCAGCGAGTTAAACCGCGAACCGCTGCGCGATCTCGGCGTTCAGGTTGTCCATGGCGACATCCGCAACAGCTCCGATCTCGAAGTGTTGCCCGATGTCGATTTCGTCATCGACGCCGCCGCCAATCCGAGCGTTCTCGCCGGAATCGACGGACGCACCAGCAGCCGCCAACTGGTCGAGCACAACCTGATGGGCACGGTCAACATGCTCGAATATTGCAAGGCCCGCAAAGCCGGTTTCTTCCTGCTGAGCACCAGCCGCGTCTACGCCATCCAGCCGCTCACCGAGATCCGTTACAAAGTCGACTCCGACGCCTTCACGCCCGAACCCGAGCAGGATTTCCCGCACGGGCTCAGCCCGGCCGGTGTCGGCGAAACCTTCTCCTGCGGCGCTCCGATCTCCCTTTACGGAGCCACCAAACTCGCCTCCGAGCAGCTCGCTCAGGAATACGGATACACATTCGGCTTTCCCGTCTGGATCAACCGCTGCGGAGTCCTCGCCGGGGCCGGACAATTCGGCCGCCCCGACCAGGGAATCTTCTCCTTCTGGATAAATTCCTACCTCCGCAAAGCCCCCCTCCGTTACATCGGCTTCAACGGCACCGGCCATCAGGTTCGCGATTGTCTCCATCCGCGCGACCTCGTCCCGCTGCTCCGCAAGCAGATGAATCTCAACGGCGAATCCCGCGACCGCGTCTTCAACATCAGCGGCGGCGCCCGCAACTCGATGTCCCTGCGCCAGCTTACCGGCTGGTGCGAAAACCGATTCCCGCGTCACACCGTCTCCTCCGACACCACTCCTCGCACCTTCGACATCCCATGGATGATCCTCGACCACCAACACGCTTCCAACGAACTCGACTGGCAGCCCGAAACTTCCATCGACGAAATCCTCGCCGAGATCGCCACGCACGCGGAGGAAAATCCGAACTGGCTCAAAATTTCCGCGACCCTGTGATCCAACTCATTATGCCTCGTTCTCCGAAGAAACGGACCGCTCAACCTGTCGCCTTGATCGTCGCCGCGCATCCCATCTGGAATGTGCCGCCCTTCGTCAACGCGGCCAAGGAACTCGCCGCCAAAGGCTACCGCGTCATCGTTCTCGGCTACCACGCCAACGACCTTCCCCAGCGCGAACGCCTCCGGCACAACGCCTGGATTCTCCGGATCCCGCTCCCGACCCGCCGCGTCGGCTGGGCTCCACTCCGCAAATTTCTCGCCGCCTTCGAATTCCTCGCCCGCGCCCGTTCCGTGGTCAACCGGTTGCGTCCCGACGTCCTCATCACCTTCAACGATCCGGCCTGCATCCTCCAAAAATTCATCGCGGATCGCCCCAACCTCAGCCGTGTGAATTGGCTTCTCGAATACCCGGAACTCGAACGTCTCGGCCTCCTCGAACGCACGCTCTACCGGATCAGCGCCAACAGCTGGAAAAACGCCGAAGTCGTCGTCGTTCCCACCAAGGAACGTCTCGCCCTCCATCTCGCCCTCCGCCCGGAATGCGCCGACCGCAAAACTCTGGTCATCCAAAACGCGCCTCTCAACGAACCCGCGCCGCAAACCGCCCTCTCCGACGGAACCCGCGCCGCCCTCGAATGGTGCCACTCCGGAAACCCCGATTCCATCACCATCGTCTACAGCGGAGCGATCGGAAACCGCTACGGAGCCGACAGCCTCATCCGCGCCGCCGGTTCCTTCCCGCACGGAATCCGCGTCCTCCTTCTCGGCAAAAAACACCCGCTCTCCGAAGAAGAGGTCAACACCGCCCTCAAGGAATGCGCCTTCCCGGAAAACATCACCTGGGTCGACGAAATTCCCTACCGCGAACTCCCTCAAGTGCTCAAATCGTGCGACGTCGGTTTCGCCACCTATCGCGGCGACACGCTCAACACCCGTTTCTCCGCCCCCGGAAAACTCTACGAATATCTCAAGTGCGGCCTCACCATTCTCTCCGACGAGCATTGCTGCATCTATTCGGAAGCCACCGCCGCCGGTTGCGGAATCTTCTTCCCGAAACCTGTCACCGACGACGGCATCCGCACCGCGCTCGCCCAACTCCTCGATCAACGCCCGCAGCTTCCCTACATGAAAGCCTCCGCCCGCCGCCTATTCGAAAACCGGCTCAGCATGGAACAACAAATCAAACCCCTCCTCCGCCACCTCTCCGACCACGCCGCCCCCGGCCTCACCACCCAACGCCCAGTACCAACCCGCCAACCCGTCCGAGTCTAAACAAATCTCAAATTTCAAATCTCAAATTTCAAATCTCCCATGACCATCCTCTTCATCTTCGGCACCCGCCCAGAAGCCATCAAAATGGCTCCGGTTCTCAACGAAGCGAAAGCTCGCGGCCTTTCCACGGTCGTCTGCACCACCGCGCAGCATCGCCAAATGCTCGACCAGGTTCTCGAGCTTTTCGACATCGAGCCCGACTACGATCTCGATTTGATGACGCCCGGCCAAACGCTCTCCAGCCTTACCGCCCGCCTCGTCGAACAGCTCGACCGCGTCGTCTCCGAAGTCCGGCCCGACTGGATCCTCGTCCAAGGCGACACCACTTCCGCCATGGCCGGCGCGCTCGTTTCCTTCTACCACCGCGTCAAAATCGGCCACATCGAAGCCGGCCTCCGCACCTTCGATAACCACCACCCGTTTCCCGAAGAAGTAAACCGTCGCATCATCGACATCATGGCCGACGCCTATTTCCCGCCAACGGAAACCACCGCCGAAAATCTCCGTCGCGAAAACATCCCCGACGACCGCATCTTCGTCACCGGCAACACCGTGATCGACGCCCTCCTCGACGTCGCCGATCGCCCGTTCAATTGGGACGCCAGCCCGCTCCGCCAGATCTCCCGCGAACGCCCTATCACCCTCATCACCGCCCACCGCCGCGAAAGTTTCGGCGCGCCGTTCCGCGAAATCTGCCGCGCCATCCGCGACCTCGCCGAAATGTATCCGGACGTCCAATTCGTCTACCCGGTTCACCTGAACCCGAACGTCCAGAAACCGGTAAAGGAAATCCTCGTCGGCGCGGAAAACATCATCCTCCTGCCCCCCGCCGAATACATCGATTTCACCCAGCTCATGAAACACGCCTGCCTTATCCTCACCGATTCCGGCGGCGTCCAGGAAGAAGGTCCAACCTTCGGCGCTCCCGTTCTCGTCATGCGCGAAACCACCGAGCGTCCCGAAGGAGTCGAAGCCGGCGTCGCAACTCTCGTCGGCACCGACCGCGAACGCATCGTCACCGAAGCCGGACGAATCCTCAGCCAAGTCGTTGAAAACCAGCCGCCCGTCCTCGGCCCCAATCCTTACGGCGACGGCAAAGCTTCCGCCCGCATCCTCGACGCCATCCAAAACCTCGACCAATCCGCCGGAGATTCCTCCGCCGAACAAACCACCGCAACCACCGCCTAGCCCGAAGCTTCACGGAGAAATGCGATTCCCGTCCGCCATGTCCAACCGCCTCCAGCCGCCCGCCAGCCTCTCCTTCCAGAGTTCCGGCGGCGGCGGCGCCTTCCCGGATTCTTCCGGCGGCAATCGCCTGAAGATCGCGTTCTTCGCGCCCGAGGACCGGCGGACGGGCACCTTTTTCCGCTACCACAATCTCGCGATCGCGCTCCGGCAACTCGGCCACGACGTCACCGTCTACTCGCAAAGTTCGGAAAACCGCCTCCGCGATTCCCGCGATCTCCGCGACGGCGTTCCCTACGTTTTCTCCGCCACCGTTCCCGGAAACCGCTGGATTCTCCCGCCCACCAATCCCGCCAACATCGCCCGCCGCTGGATGACCCCCGTCGCCGAATCCGACGTCTACCACCTGTTCCAGCCATTCCCCACCGCCGCCCTCGCCTGGCAGCGACTCAAACGCCACCGGAAAGGCCTCTTCGTCTACGATTGGGACGATTTCTGGATCAACGAGGAATTCGGGCTGAAAAATCCGCGAAACTTCCGCACGCGCTGGGCCGCCTTCTGCGTCGAACGTCTCGAAAAACGCCTCCCCGCCGAAGCC
>CAZJCL010000235.1:0-5092 GCA_964544025.1 uncultured Opitutales bacterium
CCGTTTCCGCCGCCGGAGCTTCCGCCGGCAACGAGCGCTGAAGAGACATCGCCCGGCTAGCCCAGATTTGCGAACGGTCGAGCTGCATCACCTCGTCGATGTGCGTGCGGGCGACATCGTATTGCTCCAACTCCACCGCCAAGCTCGCCGCGTGATAATGAGCTTCCGCCCGCGTCGCGCCCAAATTCCCCGCGTCCCGCGCGACCTCCTCCAAATGAACCAGCGCCGCCTCCTGGTCTCCCGTCAATGCCAGCGCCACGCCACGGCCCACCTGAGCCCGTCCCACGAAAGCGGCATCGTCCAAATTCTCTGCGGCTTTTCCGTAAAGCTCAGCCGCCTCGGTGAACGCCTTTTCCTCGAAACGCTTGTCCGCCGCCTGCAAATAAGCGACCCCCGCCAACTCATGCGGCACGTTTTTCTCGGCGAACGGAACAAGTTCTCCGCTCGTCACTGCCTGCTGATACTCCGATTGGATCCGGGCCTCGCGACCGCTTTGCAAAACGGACAAAATCCCCCATCCCGCCAAAGCCAAAACCGCGACCGCGGTGACTCCCACGATGATGCTCTTGTAGTTATGCCAGAAGAGAAAAAGCTTATCCTCCAGATTCGCTCCTTCATAAGAGGAATCGAGCGACACGATATTGCGGTCGTCGGCTTTCGGCTGGTTCTCAGGTTGCGAGGACTTGTTCGTCATTGATACTTAAAAATCTGAGCAATGCAGCTCCTGCCGGAAAGAAAGACAACCCGCCCGGCCGCTTCCTTGCCGACCGGCGCCGACAGGTAAAAGAAGAGACTAAATTGCCATCAAGGGGCATTAGTCAATAACAACATGCAGCCAGATTAACGGATCTCTCGCCACTACTTTTCGTTCCGGCTTAACCCGCCCCGATGTTCGGCAGCGCTCATCCACTGCCCGCACTCCTCCTTGCCATTCCCGTCGCGATTTCCGACAATCGCGGAATGAACACCGACCAACCCTTCCACTTCATCCCCGATCTCTCCGCTGAAATCGCCGCCGCGCTTGCTTCCGCCAAGAACAACCCGACCATCCAGGGCCACGCGATCTACGCCGACTCCATCACTAAAATTCTGCTCCTCCCCTTCGCCGCCGGACAAACCCTGCGCGAACACGCCACCCCGCACCAGGCCATCATGCACGTTTTGCAAGGTTCGGGAGAAATCACTCTCGGCGATTCCGTCAAAAAAGTGCAAGCCGGTTCCTGGATGATGATGGCCCCCCGCCTCCCCCACAGCATCCACGCCGACACGGAACTGATCCTTCTTCTACAGGTTTTCCTAACCGCCTCCAGCAAGTCGTAAACCGCCGCCCGCCTCCGTCTACCCAAAGAACCCAAGGCCGCTCCCGCCCCACCGCGAACGCGCATCTGTCCTTCCGCGTCACCCGCTGGACCAATCCGCCCCGAAAAAAATCATCGCGCGAATCGAGTTCGAAGCCATTCCCGGCCAGCCCGGGCGCTCGCTGACCTCACTTTGATCGATTGATTTCACCCACAAAAAAACCCGGGACGCAAATCCCGGGTTTCCTTTCAATCGCTAAATCGCGTCGCGCCTACTCGACCGAAACGTCCAGATGCAAAAAGCGCCGGTTCGCGCCATCCAGCGGCACGACATCCCGATAAACGAACGTCGTAGTGCCATCTCCATTCGAGACGCTTTCCACGAAAACCGCCTCGTCATTCCAATCCGTCAAATCCGACGTGACATGAACGGCATATCCGACGCCGCTCACCGAATCCGGTTTTGTATAACTCAGAGTCAGATAAACCGAGCTCGTGCCGTCCACCTCGATCAGCTCCGTGCCAACCGCCGGAAGCCCGCTGCGCCCCGTCCCCTTCGGATCTAGTCCAAGCGCGAATTCCAGCAGGTTTGGAATTCCATCCCCATCCGGATCCGCCTCCGCCCCGATGATCGCGGGATCAGTCTCGCCCGCGAAATGCGTTGCGATCCAGTTCGCGAAACTCCCTTCCTCCGCTTCCACCTCAACCAACTCGACGCCGTCGTAGGTCTGCACCCGCGCGATGTCGCCCTGCCAGAGGTTGGTGCTGAAGGTATTCACGTCCAAACGCGCGATCGGACCCGGCGCTCCGGCATGTCCATCCGTCGCATCCGCAAACGTCAACTTGCCGTTCACCCAAAGATCGGTGCCCGTGGAGATCAGCGTTTTACTCCCCCCGCTCGGCGTCGTATAGGTGATCGGCGCGAACGAATTGTTCACGACCGCTTCGAACCGGTTCACGACCCCGTAATCCCACGCGCCGCGGCTGGCTTCCGTCCCCGCGTCGACCGTGCCGGTATCGCCTGTGGCGAAGATTTCCAGTCGCGACACCATCTCACCAAACCCATTGAAGAAACGCGTTGTCAGCCGCCCGGCCGAAGCCTGCTCGCCGGTCATGTCGATGCGGAGCGTCATCACTTCCTGATTGAAGTTGTTCGCCGCCCGCATCGTCCAGCCGCGGGCACCATTGCCCCGGAGAACCTGATTCTCGATCCCTTCGCCAAAACGGTTCTCCGTATCCGCCACAATCAACAGCGGCGGCGTCTCGCCATTGTCATAATTTCCGTGGAATACCCAACCGCTGATGTTTCCGTGCAGGAAGCTATCCGACCCGGCCGAAGTGATCTCGCCTTGCGGGATGCCCTCGAAATCCGCCTCCAAATGTCCGGCGAACGGCGGCACGAAAATCCCTCCCTCGAGATCGGACAAATGGGCACCATTCGTCACCGTGATGTTATCCAGATCGAAATGACGCGGAACCCCGGTGCTGGCGCTACCATCGAGCAGAAAATGGATATTGTCCATCAACTGGCCCGTTCCGGCACCCGAACGTTCATAATTGTACGATCGAGCCAGCTGTTGCCAGAGCCCCGTCGTATGATGATACGCCCAGACCGATGCCTGCGCCGACTCCAACTGATGAATCGTTCCGTCCGGTCCCGGATAATGAATGGTTTCGTCCGAGTTGTTCATAATCGTCTCGATGCGCACCGGAATATCGTTTCCTCCATAAGACGGACTGCCCGGCGCCTGACGAATAGTAGCGCTCGACATGGAGAGAGACGTGATATGCGTGCGGGCCGTTCCCGCCCTCAGGAACACATTGACCCAACGGCCGTCGCCCGGTTCGAATCGTCCGATATAATCGAAGCTCAACGTGAGAACTTCCGCCGGCGTCCAGAAGGTGGCGGAAGTCATATTGAAATTAAAACCTCCGTCTATCCGCAGAAACTGATTGTCCGTTCCAAAACCGAAAACGTTTTCAGAATCGGTTTCGACCCGCACGGTACCGACTCCGGATCCCGGCGTGCTGACACCGCCCCATCCCACGCTGGGTAACGCACCGGGAGTGTCGTTCTCGAAATCCGTCGTCCAGAAAATTTCGCCATCCTCCGCCACCGGGATCGGAGGCGGTTCGTAAACTTCGCCCTCGAGATCCGAGAAGCTCGCCCCCATTCGCACCTCAACATTATCCAGGTCGAACGTCCGCGTGGCGGTATTCCCGTCGGCGAAAATGCTGATATGATCGAGCACCGCTCCGGTTTCGGAAATGCTCCGGTTATAAACGTAGGAATCCACCAGCATCTCCCACATACCGGTAGTATGATGATAGACCCAGAGAGCCGCCTCCTTCGACCGTATCTCCCGAAGGTTTCCCGCCGGATCCTCGTAAGTGATCGTCTCCGTGGAATTGTTGTAAATCGTCTCCATGCGAATCGGCAAACCGTTCGATCCATAGGAAGGACTGTTCGGCGCCTGCCGGATCGTCTCGCTCGACATCAGGATCGATGTGATGTGTGCCCACGTTCCGGGAAGATTCGCCCGGATCGCCGCCTGAAGCCATCTGCCGTCGTTCGGCTTGAAATGTCCTATAAAATCGAAACTGAAGGTGATAACCTCGGCGGGAACTGAAAAAAGATCGCTTCGCAAACTGAAACTGACGACCTGGTCGGCGCGGACAAACCGGTTATCGGTTCCAAAACCGAATACATTATCCGCATCCAATATCACCTTAGCGTTACCCGTGGTCGGTGCGACGACCTCGGCCCATCCCAGGCTCGGCAATCCCTCCACCGCGTCATCCTCGAAATCCGTCGACCACAAAACCGTCCCCACAGGCGGCGGAGGAGGCGGCGGGATCTCTCCCGGATCCGCTGCGACCGCCACCCCGAAATACGCGTCCGCGGCTTCCGCAATCAATCCGTAATTGCCCGTATCCAGTTGATACGCTGAAATTCCCCGCCCCCTCTCCGCGATCAGCAAATGCGTTCCCGACGGACTCAGTTCGATGTCCAGCGGCTGGGAAATTCCCGGCGTCGCCAGCACCCCCGAATCCTGCGTTCTCAGACTGAAATAATACACCGCGTTCCCCCCGAAACTCGTGTAATACACCGT
The DNA here is from genome assembly GCA_964544025.1 of uncultured Opitutales bacterium. Taxonomy (GTDB): domain Bacteria; phylum Verrucomicrobiota; class Verrucomicrobiia; order Opitutales; family T3Sed10-336; genus CAZJCL01. The sequence goes on from CAZJCL010000235.1 coordinate 4,412, forward strand.
CCGCGTCTCCGGATGAATCACCACTCCGTAGTTATCCGTTTCTCCCGGCAACTGCACTTCGGTATAGTAACTCGAGTATTCCGGAGTCGCCCGCCAGAGCCAGTCATCCGCCGTTCCCACCGCCAGCAACTCGTCGGGACCGCTTGTCGCCGAACCATCCAGCGTCACATCGGTAAAAGCTCCCGAAACCAAACCGGCGACACTCCCGCCCCCGATATCCGCCGAAAAAAGCCCCTGCTCGAAATCCGCGAAATAAATCTTTCCGCTCGTCTCGCTCACCGCCAAACCATGAATGTTCGCGCCCGCCTCCGCAATAATCCGCGTTGGGTTCGCGCCATCCCGGTCCGCCCGCCAGATATCCCGCCCGCTGTGGCCCGTCCAGTAAATGTGCGTATCCGTCACCGCGATGTCCACGATATGGCTCGCCATCGCCGGGCTCGAGGTCGCGCCGTTGAAAATCTCGACAGCCTCCGTGCCGCCGAAATTCGACGCCATGATCTGCTTGTTCTCGGTCGACCAATACAGGTCATACGCGTTCGCCGAAAGCGCGCCAAACAACAGCGTCGCGCCAATGGTCGCGCCGAAACGCGCCACACGCGCTCCGGATAATTTGGGAATCACTCGAATCATAGGAATATCGGTAAGAGATGAAGACAGCGCAACCGGACCGAGTCGGCCGTT
>CAZJCL010000236.1:0-5054 GCA_964544025.1 uncultured Opitutales bacterium
TCCGCGCTTCCTCCTCATCATAAACGGCGCGCTCGCCATCGGGGGTGACAACATGAACAGCAGGCATACCGCTCAGCTTGCTCCACGAATCCGCGCTGTCAATACGCCGGAAGCAGCTCCCGCGTTCCCAAACCGTCGCGAATTCGCCGCCCGCTGGCCGGAATTGGATTGGACAACCACCGCCGATTCCGTCCCTTTCCTATCATGAGCCGGAATCCCGCCAACCCGAATCCGTCCACCGATTCCCCCGATTTCCTCAAGCGCGAACTCGGCATCCCCGCGGCCGTCATGATGGGACTCGGCTCCATGGTCGGAACCGGCGTCTTCGTCAGCATAGGAATTGCCGCCGGAATCGCCGGACCCGCCGTCGTCCTCGCCATCGTCCTGGCCGCGCTTCTCGCCGCCTGCAACGCCCTCAGCAGCGCCCAGCTCGCCGCCAACCACCCCGTCGCGGGCGGAACTTACGAATACGGCCACCGCTGGCTCAACGGCTACTTCGGTTTCACCGCCGGCTGGATGTTCCTCCTCGCCAAAAGCGCGTCCGCCGCCACCGCCGCCCTCGGTTTCACCGGTTATCTTTTCCTCGCGCTCGGAATCGACTCCGATTCCCTCCGCGTCCCCGTTTCCATCGCCCTGATCCTCGGCCTTTCCGGAATCGTGATGGCCGGAATCCGCAACTCCAGCCGCGCCAACATCGTTTTCGTCTCCGTCGCCCTCACCGCGCTTCTCCTCTTCGTCCTGATCGCCGCTCCCAAAATCGCCGCCGAAAACTTCTCGCCGTTTTTCAATTCCGCGACCGCCGAAAACGCCTCGCCGCTTTCCATGCTCCTCCACGCAACCGCCCTCATGTTCGTCGCCTACACCGGCTACGGACGGATCGCCACGCTCGGCGAAGAGGTTCACGAACCCCGCAAAACCATCCCCCGCGCCATCGTCTGGACGCTTCTCATCACCGCCCTTCTCTACATCGCGGTCGGAGTCGCCGGAATCGGCAGCGCCGGAGCCAGCGCGTTCTACTCGGCGACGGAAGGAAAAGGCGCGCCGCTCGAAGCCATCGTTCGCGACTTTGGCGCACCGAAAATCGCCTGGATCGTCGCGGCCGGCGCGATGACCGCCATGCTCGGCGTTCTGCTCAACCTGCTTCTCGGTCTTTCCCGCATGGCGATGTCGCTCGGCCGCCGCCGCGATTTGCCCGCCATTTTCGCCCGGCTAAACACCGCCCGCGACACTCCTCCCTGGTCCGTCGCCGCCGTCGCCATTCTCATCGCGGCCCTCGCCGCCACCGGCGACCTCCGTTTCACCTGGACCTTCAGCGCCTTCACGGTCCTGATCTACTACGCGATCACCAATCTCGCCGCGATCCGCCTGAAAAAAGAAGAACGGCTCTATTCGCCGTTCTTCGCCTGGACCGGTTTGGCCGGCTGCCTTTTCCTCGCCTTCTGGGTCGAATGGAAAATCTGGACAACCGGTCTCGCCCTGATCGCTCTCGGTCTCGTCTGGAAATTCCTCTGCCAGCGAGCCCGAGAATCCGCCTCTTAATAAATCTCGCCCGCCTCGAAAAAGCGCCGGATTTCCGCCTCCGCGCTTTCCGGGCTGTCCGAAGCATGCACCACATTGCGCATCATGTCGGTCCCCATATCGCCGCGAATCGTCCCTTTCGGAGCCGCCTTCGAATTCGTCGGACCGAGCAAATCGCGCACGCGCTCGATCACGTTATCTCCTTCCAGAACAAGCACCAACACCGGACGCGAGCTCATGAACTCCTCGATCTCCGGGAAAAACGGCTTGTCCGCCACGTGCGCGTAATGATCCATCAGCACGGCCGAGGACAATTGAACCATCTTGCAGGCGCGAATCTCGAATCCCTGTTTTTCGAAACGGGAAATCACCTCGCCCGCCTGTTTCTTCTCCAGACAATCCGGTTTTAAAATGATCAGCGTTTTAGCCATTGGTCTTTGATATAGAAGCCGTTGCCAGATTGAAAAGCCTAAACCGGCTCGAAACCTCGCGTTTTAGTAACTTTCGTCGTTAATCTCGTCGTCGTCGCCCAGAATCGCATCCATTTCCTTCTGCCGCTTTACCTCCATCTTCCTCGCCAGATACAAGGAAGCCTCGTAGAGCAACCACATCGGTAAAGCCACCATCGTTTGCGTGAACGGATCCCAAGTCGGAGTCAAAATCATCCCGATGACGAAAAACAACACGATCATGTAACGTCGCGCCTTCCGCAGCATTTCCGTGGTAACGACTCGCAGATACACCAGCACGTAAATGATCAGCGGAAACTGAAAACAAAACGCCATCCCCAGAATCATCCAAACCAACAAGGCGTAATACCGATCCCCCGACCACAAAATCTCGAAATTGAGCAAGTTGTTCAGCCGGATCGACATCTTCAGCGTCTCGGGCACCAAAAAGAAATAACTGAAAGCCGCCCCCGCCAGAAACAGCAGCATCGCCGCCAGACACGCCGGCACCAGCAGTTTCGTTTCATCCTTCTCCAGCGCGGGAGCGAGAAACTGGGCCAGAAAAAACAAGATAAACGGCAGCGACAAACCCAGCCCGCCAAGAAAACAAACCTGAATCAGAACCGAGAAAACCCCGAGCGGCGAAGTCATCACCAACCCTTTTCCCTCGATCCCCATGTCCATCATCGCCCGCTGCTGAGGCCAGTTCAGCGCCGAGGAAAACGCGTGCAGAAAAACGCCCACCGCCACCACCGCCAGAATAAAAACCCCGAGCGATTTAAACAGCGTCCAGCGCAAATCCTCCAGGTGGTCCAGGAAGCCCATGTTCTTGCCTCCCTTTTCCGCGGGAAAATTTTCTTCTTCGTCTGCCGGCGCTTTGCTCATACCTGATGTAGTAAAACAAGCAAAAGAACACCAGGAACCCCCAAGCGCAAGACCCGACCCACCCACCACACCCAAAGCTCCTCCACCCAAATCTAAAATCTAAAATGTAAAATCTAAAATTCCTTCAGTTCCCTCGAAAGATCATCCAACACCTCCCGCGTGTCCGCCGCCAACTCGTCTCCCGTCCGCTGATCGTGCCGAAACGCCACCGCCGCCGCCCGGTAATCCTCCTCCGCTCCCCGCCCCACCGCCTCCAACACCCGCCCGAGCGACAGCAAAGCGTTGTGATAAAACGGGTGAACCGCAGCCAGCTCGATCTGCACCAATTGCAAACGCCGCGCCACTTCTCCTCGCAACGTCGCGCTTTCCCGGTGCTGCCACAATTCCTCCACCAGAAGCCGCCTTCCGGAACCGCCCGCCGAAAATGTAAACCGCGAAAGCTCCTCCACCCGTTGACGCGATTCTGCCACCGACGAAACCGGCCCCCCTTTTGGCCGCGTCAATTCCTTCAACCCAACCACCCACCAAACATGCGCCTCCTCCCGGCTTCTCACCTGCGATCCCAACGTCGCCGCCAACGCCGGCAGCCCCTCCTCACCCCGCAATACCCGCACTAGAAAATTCCGCGTCTGCCCGCTCGCCCGCCCTTCCCGTTCCAAAAACAGAAACAGCCAATACGCGTGCGCCGCGAAATCCGGATCCAACTCCTCCCCCCGTTTCGCTCCCAAAATCTCCCCCAGCGCCATCGGCCGCGCCCGCGCCGCGATCCGCCTCGCCAGCGTGTCCCCATGACTCGGCTTCGCCACCGCCCGCGCCAAATGCTGCCCCGCCACCTCCAGCCAAAGCGGCACATGAACCTCCCCTTTGCCGTAAGCGCCGGACAACGCCGTCAAATGCCCTTGCGCCACCGCCCGCTCCACCTGTTCCCGCGTCACCTCCGCTCCCCACGGCAAATTCACTTCCACATAACCGGTCGCGAAATAACGGGTGCGCGGAATCCCTTGCGGCCAATTCGCTTCCGCCGCCGGAATCAAGTTAACCAAAACCGGATTCGGACTGTTTCCCGGCGGACGCAAAACCTCCGAAAAACGCTCCGCGAACAGTCCCCCCGCCGTCGCCACATATTGCGCGCTCAAAATATCGCCCGCATACACATCGAAGAAAGCGTTCCGCACCGAAACCTTTTCCCGTTTCGGCAACGAATCCGGCTCGCGTTCGCCCGCGGCAACTTCCTCCCGCTCCGCCGCGTCAACATCCGTCCGCTCGACCGGCCCCGCGGACAGCCCCAATGCCGCCACGCCGATGCCGAAGCAAAGCGCGAGCAAGCGTTGGCGGTTTATCTTCACGGAATCGTCAGCTGCAACGTCTCCTCTTCCACCGTCACGCTCTCCAATCCCGCCCAGCCTTCGCGAAGTTCATCCGAAACCTCGAAGGCGCTCGCCACCCGGTTCACCACCATATCGGACAAACCCAAAATCCCCGGCACCGGCATCGAGCCGATATATACGCGCTCGTAATCGAAAACATGCACACCGTTCTCCTCTGCGAATCCGCCGTGCGCTTGACCCAGGAACTCGCGGCTCGCCCCAAACGCGCTCCACTCCAAAGGCATCGAAACGTGAAACACCCCTTCCTCCATCCGGAAACCCGGCGTCCCCGGGCTGACGTGAATCGCCGGCTTATCGCCACCTTCTTCATCGCTTTCCGGAAAAGTCCGCGCCGCCCACTGGTTCAACTCCTCGGCCACCAGCGGAATCGTGCCCGATCGCCCCTGCTGCACCGCCGTCTGCTTCACCTGCCAGGTCGCGTGAGCCTGATTTCCCATGCTCGGCGGCACATAATAAACCACGCCAAACACCCGATCCTCCTCCGGCGGCGTTCCCACCACCTCCTCGGGCTCCTGGAAAGCCAGAAAAACGGCCGCTCCGACGACCCCGAGAATCAGGCTCAACACAGCGGCAATAGCGATTTCAACAGGTCTCGGACCTTTATCTTTTCCAGCTTTCGACATAAGGAATCAGGGATTGGAACTTGGTGCGGGAGCGGTGGATGCCGCGGGTGCGGCCGGAGCGGAAGGTGCCGATCCGCCTTCGCCTCCGCCGCTGTTTCCGCCGTCGGTTTTCGCCGAAGAACCGCCTTTATAATCAGTTTCGTAAAAACCGCTGCCCTTGAAAATGATGCCGGCCCCGCGACCGATCAGCC
>CAZJCL010000237.1:0-5009 GCA_964544025.1 uncultured Opitutales bacterium
CTTCGCTCCCTTCGCTACCTTCTGTTACCCCCTGAGCCCAAGCCTCCGTGCCTTCCGTGTATTCCGTGTGTTCCGTGTGTTCCGTGGTTAAAAAACCCGAGCCAAAGCAGCCAAAACCTCCGCCGCCGCGTTGGCGCATCCGCCCATCTCAAATCTCGTAATTCACCGGTCCCTCCGCCTCATTCCGCGGCCCCGCGTCCTCCTGTTTCGCCCGGCGGCTATCGTAAAAAATCCGGATATCCGGACTGCTGCTCTGCAAAATATGCGACGCCCGCAAAAGCGCCCGCTTCGTGCTCATCGTCGGATTCTGCTCCGCCTTGAAAACATTCTCCGGCCCGATCCGCTCCATAAAACCGCTGTTGATCAACACCCGCTCGATCTCGCTGTTGATCCCGCTGATCAACAAACTCCGCTCCGATTTCTTCAAAAACTCCAGCAACTGCTGCAACGCCACGATCGACGTGAAATCGATGTGACGCGCGTTCTTCAGCCGCAAAATAAAAACCCGTATATTGCTGTCCTGCGCCAAATAACGAATCTGATCCTGGAAAACCTCCGCCGCCCCGAAAAACAATTCCCCCTCCACGTGAATGATCGAAATCTGCTCGTTCTGCCGCTCGTTTTCCTCGATCTCCGCCAGATTTCCAGCCTCGTTAAAACCGTATTCCACCAGATGCGGACTCGCCGCCTTCCGCAAAAACAACACGAGCGAAAGTCCCACGCCCACATAAATCGCCGTGTCCAACCGCAGAAATAACGTCGAGAAAAACGTCGCCAAAAACACGATCCCATCCGACCGCGTCGACTTCATCGCGATCCCGATCTGGTCGAGCCGGATCATCCGGATCGAAATAAAAATCAACATCCCCGCCAAACTCGCGATCGGAATATGATTCGCGAACGGCGCGAAAACCAAAATGATCGCCGCGACGAACAACGCGCTGAACGCCGCCGCCACCTGCGTCCGCGCCCCGCTCTGGTAATTCGTCGCCGTCCGCACAAACGACGCCGATCCCGGCATCGTCGCGAAAACCCCCGCCATCGTGTTCCCGATTCCCAGCGCCACGATCTCCTGGTTCGGATTGATCTTCTGCCCCGAATTCGTCGCCACCGATTTGCTCAGCGAAACCGTTTCCAGCATCCCGAGAATCGCGATAGCGATCGCCGGACTCATCACATGCGGCACCATCGCCAGCATGTCCTGCGGCAGCGGACCATCGCCGATCGACGGCAGCCCCGGCACGATTTGCCCGAAATCCCGGATCAAAAGAACATCCTCCACCTGCCCCAGATCAAACGCGTAAACGATCATTCCCAGCAGAATCAAAACCATCAATCCCCCCGGCCAGCTTGGACGCAATTTCGTGATCAGCGCCAGCAAAACCAACGTGAAAATCCCGATCCCCGCCGACGTCCAACCGATATGCGCCTCCGCCAAATTCCGCCCCACATTCAAAACGATCGTCGCGAAATCCGATCCCTGCGCCTTCGGGATTCCCAACAGATTATTGATCTGTCCCGCCGCGATCAGCAGCGAAACTCCCGTCGTATATCCCACAATCACCGACCGCGAAATAAACCGGTTCAACGCCCCCAGCTTCACCGTTCCCGCGACGATCTGGATCAACCCGATCAACAACGCCAGCGTCACCACCACGCTCAGCGGATCGAACGAGTCCCCCAGCATGAAAATCGTCCCGGCCAGAATGATCGAGATGCTCGTCGTCGGACCCGTCACCAGATGTTTCGACGAGCAAAAAAGCGCCGTGAAAAACGCCCCGACGATCGCCGCGTAAAGCACCACCTGCGGCGACAAACCGACGATCAACGCGAAACCGATCGTCTGCGGAATCGAAACAAGCGCCACCGTCGCGCCCGCGATCACATCCGACCGCAACTTCGAAACGCGATACGTATAAAGCTCTCGCAGAATCGGCAAAACGAAACGCGAGGAAGCCGCTGCCTCGTTTCTCACCTGATCCGGTTTTCTCCCCGCCATTTACACAACGAGTGAGGTTTCTCTCACCCGGTTATCCCTATTCTTTCCAGAATTCGTTGAAGGTCTTCGTTTCCGTAATACTCGATCACGATCTTCCCCTTTTTCGGAGAATGTTTCAAGGCTACCCGCGTATTCAGTCGCGTCGAAATCTGCTTCTCGATATCCCGGACCGCCGCGGTTTCCGATTCCCCCGGGTCCGCCCGCTCCCCGAAACCGTTCCCGCTCTTCCGGATTTTCAGATTCTTCACGAGCTTTTCCACCGCCCGCACGCTCAATCCTTCCTCCAGAATCTTCCGGGCCAACATCGTCTGCTCCGCCTCCCCCTCGACACCAAGAAGCAGTTTCGCGTGCCCGGTCGAGATCAAGCCTTTCCCCAAATACCCCTGAATCTCCCGGTTCAATCCCAGCAATCGCAACGCGTTCGCCACCGTCGCCCGCCCTTTTCCCACGCGCTCCGCCACCTCTTCCTGCGTCAAATCGAAATCGCGGATCAAGCTCGCGTAGCCCAGCGATTCCTCGATCGCGTTCAACTCCGCCCGCTGCAAATTCTCGATCAACGAAATCGACGCCGACGACGCGTCACTCGCCTCGATGATCCGCGCCGGAATCGTCTTCAACTGCAAACTCTGACACGCCCGCCAACGCCGTTCCCCCGCGATCAACTGAAAACGGTCGCCCACCTGACGCACCACCACCGGCTGCAACAACCCTTCCGCGCGAATGCTGTCCGCCAACTCCCGCAACTGCTCCGGATCGAATTCCTTGCGCGGCTGATACGGATTCGCCTCGATTTTCTTCACCGGAATCTCCGCGAATCCAGGCAAAGCCGCCCCGCCATCGACCGCCGCCGGAGCCGACGCGATCGCCGCCTCGCTCTCCTTCTTTTTCCCGCCATTCGCGGCGGACCCGGTCACGGCCGTTTTCCCTTTGGAATCGGCAGCCATTCCGCCGGAGATCAACCCGCTCAATCCCCGACCCAATCGTGTTTTACCAGCCGCCATCAGTTTCCTCTCTGCGGAATGAAAAGTGTCTGGCCAACCTGAATCGATCCCGGATCCGAGATCTGGTTGGCGTTTTGAATATCGCGGACCGTCGAATTGTTCCGCGTTGCGATTCCCGAAAGCGTGTCGCCGCGCTTCACCACGTAGCTAATTCCCTCTTTCGGAAAATCGTCGGAAAACGTCGTCCGGCTCGGCGGTGTCGAAACCGTCGGCCTACTCGCCGCGCTCCGGGCCACCGCGTCGATCGCCGCCTGCGTCTGCTTCCCCAACTGTTCGATCTGTTGCGTCACTTCCCGGATAACTTGCCGCCGCAAATCCGCGTCCGCCGCCGCCATCGTCTTCTGCAAATCCGCCAACGCCGCCCGCAACTGCGCGTCCCGCACCACATCGTTCAATTGCCCCGCCTGATTCCGCTGCACCCGCTCCGCCTCCGCCACCAGTTCCCGGTTCCGCCGGATCAATTCCTCCATCGCCAAATCCATTTCCCGCACCCGCCGGTCGAGCGCCTGAATATCCGCCCGAAGATTCGCGATTTCCGCCCGGAAGTTAGGAGAAGGCGCGGAAGCGGAAGGCGAAACCTGCGCCAACGTCATCTGCGGTGCCGGAGCCGCTTGAGCCGACGGCATCTGAAGGGTCTCGCATCCCGTAAAAACGAAAAACGTCGCAGATATCCCGAAAAACAAACAGCTCTTCCGCATGTTCCCCTTCTAGCCTCTCAAAAGGACAAAGCAAGAAAACGAATGAAAAATACCGCGCCCGCCCAAACCCGCCTCCACCACCCGCTCCAACATCGAAGTCAGCCCATCCGAAGCCGCTATAAAATTGACCTGAATCAAACTTCCCTTAACCAACTAACCCATCATGGCTGAAAAACTCTCCCTAAACGCACCCACTTCCCGACGCACCTTCGTCAAAACGCTCGCCACCGCCGGCGCCGTCGCCGCCGGACAACCCCTCCTCAACGTCTTCGTCACCAGCGCCCGCGCCGACACCCCATCCATTCCGCCCGCCACCGCCGGAATGAACCTCATCCTCTTCCTCACCGACCAGGAACGCGCCCTCCAATGGTTCCCCTCCGACTGGGCCGAAAAAAATCTCCCCGCCTACACTTCCCTCCAGAAAAACGGCCTCACCTTCGACCGGGCCTGCACCAACACCTGCATGTGTACCCCCGCCCGCACCGCCCTTTTCACCGGCCTCTTCCCCGCCCAACACCGCTCCTCCGACACCCTCACCGAAGGTTTCCCCCAATCCGAAACCGAGCACCAGCTCGACCCCTCCATCCCGAATCTCGCCACCACCCTCCGCGCCGCCGGATACGAGGTTGTCTACAAAGGAAAATGGCACCTCAGCAATCCCGTCGAAAGCGCCAACGGCGAAATCCTCCACGACGACATTTCCCGCTACGGCTTCGAAGAATGGAACGCCCCCGACGCCGGCCAGGACGTCAAAATGGAAAACTACGGCGGCGGCCACGCGAATCACGACAAACGCTACACCGACGACGCCATCGCCTACCTCAAACACAAACGCGACAACCCCGGCGGAAAACCGTTCTGCCTCGTCGTCTCCCTCGTCAATCCCCACGATGTCCTCGGCTACCCGAAAGAACACCTCGAAGGGGGCTACACCGAGGCCGACCTCGAAGGCACTCTCGAACTCCCGCCCACCGTCGACGAAGATCTGCTCGCCAACCACAAACCGACCTGCCACCGCCAGCTTCTCCTCCTCCTCAACGGCCTCGGCCCGCTCCTCACGCCCAAAGCGAAAAAGGAATACCTCAATTTCTATGGCAATCTCATGAAAATGGTCGACGGCCACCTCCAGCGCCTGCTCGACGTCTTTTCCGAAAACCCCGCCGGCGAAGCCCTCCGCGCCCAAACCCTCGTCGTCCGCACTTCCGATCACGGCGAAATGGGAATGGCCCACGGCGGCCTCCGCCAAAAATCCTTCAACTGCTACGAGGAAACCATCCGCATCCCCCTCGTCTGGTCCAACCCCGAACTCTT
>CAZJCL010000238.1:0-4953 GCA_964544025.1 uncultured Opitutales bacterium
GCTGGATCACATCCGGATGCGCCTTCTCGATTTCGTCGAACAGGATCACCGAATACGGTTTCCGCCGCACCGCTTCCGAAAGCTGACCGCCTTCCTCATACCCGACGTAGCCCGGAGGCGAGCCGATCAAGCGGGAGACGGAGAACTTCTCCATGTATTCCGACATGTCGATCTGGATGATCGCGTCCTGGTTGCCGAACATCTTGTCCGCAAGACTCTTCGCCAAGTGCGTCTTTCCAACTCCGGTCGGTCCCATGAACATGAACGACCCGATCGGACGCCGCGGATCTTTCAAATCCGCGCGCGAACGCCGCAATGCCTTGGCAATCACCACGGTCGCGTCTTCCTGGCCGATCACGACTTCCTGAAGTTCGCTTTCGATCAACAGAAGCTTCTCCGCGTCCTTCTTCTCCATGCGCTGGAGAGGAATTCCGGTCCAAGAAGCGACCACGTGCAACATGTCTTCCTCGGCGACGGTGATCGTCTTTTCCTCGCGGTGCTTCTTCCAGTTTTCTAGAACCTGCTCGCGCTTGGCCCGCAACTGCTTCTCCTTGTCGCGGAATTCCGCCGCTTCCTCGAAGTGCTGTTTCGCGATCGCTTCTTCCTTCTTCGCGCAAACCTCGTCGATCTCCTTCGAAAGATCTTCGATTTCCGGCGGACGGTTCAACGATGCGATCCGCGCCCGCGCTCCGGCCTCGTCCAAAACGTCGATCGCCTTGTCCGGCAGGAAACGTCCGGTGATGTAACGGTCGGACAACTTCGCCGCCGTTTCCAGCGCGTGGTCCGTGAAAATCACCTTGTGGTGCTCCTCGTATTTGCTGCGGATTCCCTTCAAGATCAGGATCGTGTCGTCCACCGATGGCGCTTCCACCTTCACGCTTTGGAAGCGACGGTCGAGCGCGCTATCCTTCTCGATGTATTTCCGGTACTCGGCCAAGGTTGTCGCGCCGATGCACTGAAGTTCGCCCCGCGACAAAGCCGGTTTGAAGATATTCGAAGCATCCATCGCCCCTTCCGCCGCCCCAGCGCCCACGATCGTGTGCAACTCGTCGATGAAAATGATGATGTTCTTCGCGCGCTTGATCTCTTCCATCACGGCCTTGATCCGCTCCTCGAACTGGCCGCGGTATTTCGTTCCCGCAACCATCAAAGCCAAATCGAGCGTGACGACGCGTTTGTCCGCCAGGATCTCCGGAACGAGTCCGCTGGCGATTTCCTGGGCCAAACCTTCGACGATCGCCGTTTTCCCGACACCAGCTTCCCCGATCAAAACCGGGTTGTTTTTGGTGCGGCGGCACAGAATCTGGACAACGCGGCGGATTTCGTTCTTCCGCCCGATCACCGGATCCAGATCGCCGCGGCGAGCCAGTTCCGTCAAATCGCGGCCGAACGCCTTCAGCGCCGGTGTCTTCTGATCCTTCTTCTCTTCCGCACCAGCCGGACCGCGTCCGCCGGAAGCCATACCTTCTTCCGGCTCGCCCGCGAAATGCGGATCGAGTTCGCTCAGAATTTCATTCCGCGTGCGCTCGATATCGACATCCAGCGCCTTCAACACCCGCGCGGCCACGCCTTCGCCTTCGCGCAAAAGCCCGAGGAGAATGTGTTCCGTGCCGACGTAGCTGTGGTTCAGCGCCTTGGCTTCCTTGCCCGCCAAAGCCAGCACTTTTTTCACCCGCGGCGTGTACGGGATGTTTCCGGTTGGTTTCCCTTCCGGTCCGGTTCCCACCTGTTTCTCGACCGCGTTGCGAACGGTGTCGAGATCGAGGCCCATCTTTTGCAGGACGCTGACAGCCACGCCCTGTCCCAGCTTGATCAATCCAAGCAGGAGATGCTCCGTTCCCACATAGTTGTGGTGAAAACGGTCAGCTTCCTTTCGTGCGAGAGCCAGGACTTGCTGAGCTCTCGGTGTAAAATTATTCATCGGTTCCATGGGTCTAACTTTGGTTAATGCCGTTTTTACTTGTGTTTACTTAAATCCGGATCGGGCAGTTTAGCAAACTCCCCGCGGAGGTGACTGGCGCGAAGCGCGTCCCGCTCGGCGGAATCCACCTTGTTTTTTGCCGCGTATTGGATGTGTCCGGGTTGACATTCGATCAGGAGCCGGTCGACCAGAGCCCGCTCCTCCTGCGGGAACATTTCAAGGTCTACGCCTAGCCTGATGAGCGAAAGGAGATTCATCGCTTCCGAGGAACTCATGATGTAGCTGTTGCGCAAAATCCCATGCGCCCGTCCGATCTTGTCCAACACCTTCGGACCGTCCGTCTCCATGAGTTTCGCCCGAGCGTTCATCTCCTGCTCGATTACCGTGTTGAGGACGCTGGAAAGCCGTTTGATAATTGCCTCCTCGCTTTCTCCCAGCGTGGTTTGATTTGAAATTTGAAAAATGCTTCCGCTGGCGTCCGAGCCTTCCCCGAAAAGTCCGCGCACCGCGATCCCCAGCTGCCCGACCGCGCGGATCACCTTTTCCATCTGGTTCCCCAGCGTCAGCGCCGGCAGATGCATCATCGTGGACGCCCGCATCCCGGTCCCGAGATTGGTCGGACAAGCGGTAAGATAGCCCAACTTGTGGGAAAACGCATAATTCAGCCGCTCCTCCAACGCCGTGTCGATCGCGTTGATCGCCGTCCAGGCCCGCTTGAAATTGTAACCGTTGCGCAAAACCTGGATCCGGAGATGGTCCTCCTCGTTGATCATGATCACGCACGACTGATCCTTGCCGACCACAACTCCGGAACCGCCGCGGCTCGACATCAACTCGCGACTGATCAAGTGCCGCTCGAATAAAATCTGTTTCTCCAGCTCGCCCGCCTCCTCCAAACGGACCGTGACGCCGTTCTTCATCGCCGAAAGCTCGGAAACCGCCTCGATGCAAAGATCCGCGATCTCCTTCCGCACCTCCGGTTTCGCCCAGCCGGGAAAGGAATAGCCGTCCAGGTTCCGCGCCAGACGAATCCGCGTGCTGAGCACGACCGGGCACTTGGCGTTCGAGCTATGGGTCAGCTCTGCCTTGCAATTAAACAACGACTGGATGGACATGGCCTTACGATCTTGTTTCCGCACCTTTTTTCAGTTCGTTAATCCGGTCGCGGATCGTGGCCGCGTCCTCATAGCGTTCGCTCTTGATGGCGGCCTGGATTTCTTCCTCCAGTTGGTTCAACTCCTCCTCCACCGACCGCCGCTGCACCGCCTTCTCCGGCACTTTTCCCTTATGTGCCGTCCCCTTGTGCATGTTCTCCAAAACCGGCGAAAGCAGCGGATCAAAAACCCCGTAACATTCGGGACAACCGAGCCTGCCCAGCTTCCGGAAATCGTTCTGGGTGAATCCGCAGGTCGGACATTTCAGCAAACCGACTTGCTTTTCCGGCTCCAGCGGATTTTTGACCAGAAGATCGGCGAGCGAAAATCCATTCGGATCGGTGACGCCTTTGGCCTGGGCGCAAGACTCGCACAGGTCCACCTTGTGGATCTTGTTGTTTAAGATCTGCGTGAGGTGAACCGATGCGAGGTTGTTGCAAAGATTACACTTTAGAGAGTTGGCCATTGTTTTAAAGATATCACCTTCAATGGGAAATCGCCCGCTGCCAGGCACAGTTTTCGCCGTAATTCTACCGCGAATGCCGGTTTGTTGTAAAGGTAAACCCGGCGACTCCGCCGCGCCACACACTCCACGCGCTCCCGGAAGCCGCCCGAGTCATACGACTCAAATCCGGAAAAACAGCGGCTTTCGGTAACAATTATGAACTCCCTCCTCAGAGGAAAGTTCCGTCGCGCGACACGCGTTCATGAAAGGCTTCCAGAAACCGCCCGGTCACTTCGCCCGGTTTTCCGTCACCGATCTCGCGGCCATCGATCTTCACCACCGGCACCACCTCCGCGGCCGTTCCCGTAAGAAAACATTCGTCCGCAATCCAGAGATCGTAGCGGGTCAAATTCGCCTCAACCAGCGGAATGTCAAGCTGCGCCGCCAAATCGAAAACCGCCTCCCGGGTAATCCCGCGCAACGCTCCCGCGCTCGCCGGAGGGGTCAACACCTTCCCCTTGTGAACGATGAAAATATTGTCCCCGGAACACTCCGCGACATACCCCTGATCGTTCAACATGATCGCCTCGCTCGCCCCCGCCATCGCCGCCTCCACCCGCGCGAAGATGTTGTTCAGATAGTTCAGCGACTTGATCGCCGGACTGAGCATCGCCGGATTCGACCGCCGGGTCGGCACCGTCACCACCGTCAACCCGCACTCATAATGCTCCTTCGGATAAAGCTGGATCTTGTCGGCGATGATAAAAACCGACGGCGTCTTGCACGAAGTCGGCGAAAGCCCCAGATTTCCCACTCCCCGCGTCACGACCAACCGGATATAGCCATCGCGCAAGCCATTCTGCCGGCACGTCTCACAAACCGCGTCGGAAAACTCCTTCCGGCTCATCGGCAGCTTCATCATGATCGCCTTCGCCGAATATTCCAACCGCTCCAGATGCTCCTCCAGCCGGAAAACGCACCCATCGTAAAGCCGGATTCCCTCGAAAATGCCGTCGCCGTACAAAACACCGTGATCGAAAACGGAAATCTTAGCGTCAGCCTTGTCCACAAAAGCACCATCGAGGAAAATCTTCATAATAAGTCGCGATCCTACCGAAACCTTTCGCCCTTTGTCTAGCCCGTCCGGCACAAATTCCCAAGCCCCCAAAATCCGTTTTCCCAATACACCCAAAGTAGAGCATGCTTCCAGCTTGCTCCCCTTACTCCCCGCAATCCCCTCTCGCGAAAACCATCCCCAGCCGCGTAAAAAACACCCGTAGAAACAAGCGAGGCAGAACAACCTTCACTCCCGCTCCACTCCCGCAACCCCCACAGGATCAACGCCAAAAATGGTGGTCACTGACAGACTCGAACTGTCGACCTCCTGCGTGTGAAGCAGGCGCTCTAACCAACTGAGCTAAGCGACCCAAAAT
>CAZJCL010000239.1:0-4951 GCA_964544025.1 uncultured Opitutales bacterium
CTACACCTGTGGCCATCGTCGCCCCAGCGGTCGAACTTCCAGCACTACCAAGCGAAGCGACCTGATCCGTTTGCGACCCGCTATAGAAATTCACGTTATTGGACGTAGCAAGTCCATCGTAAGTTACTGCTACGAAAATCCATTGGTTATCCGCATTTAGATTTTCCGTACTCGTATTGAAGGAAAATCCATTTACGCCACCAAGAGCCAGATTCAGAGCGAAATTCGACGCACTGATTGTTGAACCACCAGCTGGATTATTGATTGCGAAGCTGAATCCAGGAGAACTCGCTCCATTCCATTGCTCTTGTTTCGCCGATATTCTAGCGCCATGCGCTGGATTTCCTTGTAAATTCATCCACCCTGTGAGCGTAAATGAATTCAAGTTGTCCAACGCTGCCAGATTGCCTCCCGCAATATATTGGGAAGCACCCGTGACATCTGCGGAAGATCCACTACCGGAAGGCGTGTTATTGATGCGCACTGCCCCACCGGTGAAAACACCTTGGCCACCAGCAGAGCCAGTGTTGAGCGCCGGGCCATCAGCCTCGTCGAACGTGTATTGCAACAACAGAGTCTGGGCCGATCCAGTCGAGGCCGCAAGCGAACCAAGAGCGAAAACAGCCGCAGAACATTTTAGGACATTAAGGGTTAAGTTCATCGCCCACGATGATTACCACATGCCGAATCTCCCGCAAGGAAAAAGAGAATACACCCTAATTTTTCGAATACATCCGCGCCAACGTCCTCCGGTGAATCTTCGCGTTATGCCGCACATCCACCGGCAAACTCTTCCGGAAAAAAAACAAATCGATCCCCCGCGTCATCTCACTCTCCTCACCTAGTTTCCGCAACTCCGCCACAAACGCTTCCCGCTCCCGTCGCCCCTTCGGGAAACGCCCCCGCTCCGGCTCCACTACGATCGCCGCCCGCTGCCTCCCCCGCTCTCCAAGCCCGATCAACGCCGTCCGAAACACCCGCGGATGCCGATTGAAAATCGCCTCGCAACAATCCGTATAAAGCGTCCCCTCCCGCGTCTCCACCCGCTCCGCCTTCCTCCCGCAAAACCAAATCCGCCCGCTTTCGTCGAAATACCCCAAATCCCCGATCCGGTGCCAAACCGCCTCCCCATCCCGAATCTTCGCCCCCGCCGTCTCCTCCGGCAACGCGTCGTATTCCTCCGTCACCACCGGCCCGCGCACCGCGATTTCCCCGATCTCCCCCGCCGCCAACGCCTTCCCCAAAATCTCCGCCCCCGCCGCTCCATCCGTCACCGGCAAAATCCGCGCCTCGATTCCCGGCAAAACCAGTCCCACGCAAGTCCCGCGCCCCCAATCCGTTTCCCGCTGCGTCTCCCCCAAAATCTCCGGCCCCGAAATCGAACTCACCGGCAAACACTCCGTCGCCCCGTACGGCGTATGAATCTCCCCTTCCCCCAAAATCTCCCCAAAATCCGCGATCAACCCCGGCGGCACCGGCGCTCCCGCCATCAAAATCCGCCGCAACGAAGGCAACCGGATCCCCTCCGCCAAACAATACCGCCCGATCTTCTTCCACAAAACCGGCGACCCAAACGAGTTCGTCACCCCGCATTGCCGGATCGCCTGCACGATTTTCGCCGGATCCACCGTCGCCGGACGGCTCGGATTCATCTCCGGCACCACCGTCGTCATCCCGAGCGCCGGATTGAAAAGCGCGAAAACCGGCAACATCGGCAAATCCACCTCCCCCGGCTCGATCCCGTATTGCTCCCGAATCATCCCCACCTGCGCCGCAAACATCCGGTGCCGGTAACAAACTCCTTTCGCCGGACCCGTCGATCCCGACGTAAACAAAATCGCCGCCAAATCCTCCGCCCCTGTCTCCGCCATCGGAAACACCGCCGTCTCCGCCCCCGCCCGTGCGGCTCGCCCCTTCCCCGGCCTCACCGTTACGCTCACCCGCACGCTCCGAAACTGCCGCCGAAACACCCGGCTCACCCAAATCCCCGCCGGAATCGCCGCCATCGCCTCCGGCCGGGACCGCGCCACACACCGCAGAAATCCCCGCAACCCCATCCCCGGATCGATCAACACCGGCGGCGCACCCATTTTAAAAAGAGCGAAAACCAGCGCGATCAAATCCAGCCCCGGCCGCACCATCACCAACACCCGAGTCCCCCGCCCAATTCCCGCCGCCGCCAGCCGCGCGCAACGTGCATCCACCTCCCGGTTCAATTCCGCGAAAGTGAAGTCGTCGTATTCGATTTCCCCATTTCCCGATTCCCCCGCCGGCATCCGCAACGCCAGCTTCCCGCCCTGCTCCGCCGCCATCCGCGGCAAAAACCGCGCCACATTCGTCTCCCCTTTTTCGCCAGAAACCGCTCTCATCGCCTCCTTTTAAGCAGAAATCCTTCCAACAAAAAAGGCCGCCTCGTTCGAAGCAGCCTTTTTCGTCAAAAATGTTTCCCGAAAAATCAATAATCGTAATAGGTGAACAGCCCCCACAGCAAAGAAACCTTGTCGCCGCTGTATTCCGCGCCCGGATCGATGTCCCCCTTCTTCAGCGCGAAAGTCGCTTCCGGCACCTGCGAGTAAGAATTCGTTTCCCGCTCATAGATTCCCAGGAAGTTCGTGTAGGTGCGGTCGCCGCGCTGCGTCTGACAACCGGACAATACGGAAAGCAACACAGCGAAAAGGACCAGGAGAGGGAATTTCTTATATTTCATTCGAGAGGAGGAAAAATCTTTTAGGAAGAACTGCGATTATTGGTTACTCAGATTGTCGCTGGCAATAAAAATTGTCTAAGCCCGCTACGGCAAACAAATTTATCCGTCAAATTCCCGCCGTTTCGCGCGACTCACTCCGACCTGCTTCCCGCTCCGACCGCCGCGCGCGCGCCATCCTCCGCCGCCAGCAAATCCGCCTGCCACGGCAACAAAATCTCCCGCGCCCGCTCCGGATCCCGCGCCAAAATCGCCATCTGCGACCGGTTCGCGATCAAGCTCGCCTCGATCCCCAACGCCTTCGCCGCCCGGTCCCGAACCGCCCGGATCTCCTCCTGCCGCTTCAATTCGTCCGTCGAAAACGGCTCCGGCCGTTCCCGCGTCGCCGGTGGAGGCGGCAGCGTTTCCGGATCCCGCGCCAGCCCCAGCTCGATCGCCCGCCGCAACGCCTTCCCATGCCGTCGCCGCAATCCTGGCGGAACTTCATCCAGCGCATCCCTCCCCCCGCGCTCCACCGCCTGCGCGATCGCGAACAAGAAATTGTCGTTAATCACCTTGAAATGCGGACGATCCACCTTCTCCGCCTCCGCGTCGCGCCAATGCCAAAGCTCGTAAAGCACCGGCAACCCGACGCCGCGCAAAGCCCGCGACCCCGAAATCCGCCACGCGTTTTCATCCCGCTCCGCGAATCCCGTCGCCCCCGATTCCAACTGCCACTCGCAACGCTGTCGCATCCAGTCCAGTCGCCCCAACTCCGCCAGGCGCGCCTCCATGATGTCCCGCAATTCAAACAGATACACCACGTCTTCCGCCGCGTAATCGAGCATCTTTTCCGGAAGCGGACGCTGCGACCAATCGCTCTTCTGATGCGTTTTCGGCAACGCCACCCCGAAATACTGCTCCACCAACGACCCCAGCCCGATCTTCTCCACTCCCAGCAATTGCCCCGCCAACATCGTGTCGAAAAGCCGCGTCGGCGCGAAACCGCACAACCCCGCCAGCAACCGCAAATCGAAATCGCTCCCGTGCATCACCAGCAACTTCGTCTCCAGCACTCGCAGGATCGGCTCGATATCAATCTCCGCCAACGCGTCCACCAGCGCGATTTCCTTCCCCCACCGGATCTGCAAAAGACAAACCCGGTTCCGGTAGTGGTACATATTGTCGGCCTCCGTGTCCAAAGCGATTTCAGACACCGGCTCTATTTCCCGAATCAGGCGGTCCAGTTCCGGCTGTGTGGCAATCAAGCGATAACTCATCTATATTGCGTTGCCATAATGACCGCCCTTACGCAGAAAGAGCAAGTTCCCTTAGAAAAAAGTAAGATGAAGGTCGCGGTCCTGTGCAGCGGAGGAATGGATTCGACCGTCGCGCTCTACGACGCCGTCCAGCGTCACGAGGTGACGGCCGTCGTCGCCTGCGATTACGGCTCCAAACACAACCACCGCGAAATCCCCTTCGCCATCCACCACGCCCAACAACTCCACCTCCCCCACAAAATCCTCCAACTCGGCTTCATCCGCGACCTCTTCGCCTCCGATCTCCTCTCCTCCGGCGGCGAAATTCCCGAAGGCCACTACGCCGAGGAAAACATGCGCCAAACCGTCGTCCCCTTCCGCAACGGCATCATGCTCGCCGCCGCCGCCGGACTCGCCGAAAGCCTCGAAATCGACGGCATTGTCATCGGCGCCCACAGCGGAGACCACGCGATCTACCCCGATTGCCGCGAAGACTTCATGCAAGCCATGGCCGCCGCGATCGAAAAAGGCACCTACGCGAAAATCCAACTCCTCCGCCCCTTCATCGATTTCGACAAAACCGCCATCGTCCGCCGCGGCGCGGAACTGAACGTCGATTTCGCCCAAACCTGGTCCTGTTATAAAGGAGGCGAACGCCACTGCGGCGCCTGCGGCACCTGCATCGAACGCCGCGAAGCCTTCCTCCTCGCAAAAATCCCCGACCCCACCGCCTACGAAAAAACCCCACCCATCCCCGCCGCCCCCCGCCGCTAAAACCCGCCCCCGTAGCATCGGCGCTTCACCGATGACCCGCCCGAAACCAAACCCGCCGCGCGCAATCGACCCGCGCCAAAAATTTGACGCCCCGCAATAACGTCGTCATTTCCTCGCCTATCCATGCGGATTTCCGAAATCTTCCATTCCATCCAAGGCGAAGGCATCCTCTCCGGAGTGCCCAGCGTCTTCGTCCGCACCTCCGGCTGCAATCTCCGCTGCAACTGGTGCGACA
>CAZJCL010000240.1:0-4924 GCA_964544025.1 uncultured Opitutales bacterium
CCGATTCTCGGGATCATGTATTATTACCTGCCGAAAGCGGCGGGACGCCCGGTCTATTCCTACCGGCTTTCGATCATCCACTTCTGGTCGCTCGTCTTCATCTACATCTGGGCCGGACCGCACCACCTCCTCTACACTTCGCTCCCCAACTGGCTCCAATCGCTCGGCATGCTTTTCAGCGTGATGCTTTGGGCACCTTCCTGGGGCGGCATGCTCAACGGTCTTCTCACCCTTCGCGGCGCCTGGAACAAACTCCGCACCGACCCCGTCCTGAAATTCATGGCCGCCGCCCTCACCTTTTACGGGATGGCCACCTTCGAAGGTCCGCTCCTTTCCATCAAAACCGTCAACGCCCTTTCCCACTACACCGACTGGACGATCGGACACGTTCACGCCGGCGCGCTCGGCTGGAACGGTTTCATGGCGGCCGGCGTTTTCTACTGGCTCGCTCCCCGGCTCTGGAACACGAAACTCCACTCCGTCGCCGCGGCCAACATGCACTTCTGGCTCGGCCTCCTCGGCATCCTTTTCTACGTCGCCGCCATGTGGGTCGCCGGCATCACCCAAGGCCTGATGCTCAACGCCACCACCGCCGACGGCACCGCGCTCGCCCACCCTGCCTTCCTCGAAACGCTCGCGGCGATCATGCCGATGTATTACCTGCGCATCCTCGGCGGCGGTCTTTACCTCGCCGGATTCGTCCTCTTCACCTGGAACCTCTACAAAACGATCCGCAGCGGTTCCCCCGTCAACGGAGTCGTCGAGGTCGCCGCGCCCGTGAAATCCACCGAAGAAGATCTCTCCCTCGGACGCGCTTTCGGCGCCGCCCCGGTGATTTACTGCTTCCTCCTCCTCACCCTGGCCGCCGGCTGGGCGTTCGGCGGCGACGTCACGATGATCGTCTCGCTGATTCTGCTCATTGTCCTGACGCTCGGCATGATCCTCCACTTCAAACGCCGCGGAGAAGCCTGGGGCCGCTGGTACGATAAACTCCTCGCCAACAGCCTCCCGTTTTCCGTCCTCACCCTAATCGCGGTGCTGATCGGCGGCATGGTCGAAATCATCCCGATGATCACCATGAAACGGAGCGGAGCCATCGAAGGCGTCGAGCAAATTCCCTACACTCCGCTGGAGCTGACCGGCCGCGATCTCTACGTCCGCGAAGGTTGCTACAACTGCCACTCGCAATCGATCCGTCCGTTCCAAGGCGAAGTCCTCCGCTACGGCGATTACTCGAAACTCGGCGACTTCATCTACGATTATCCGTACCAATGGGGATCGAAACGCACCGGACCCGACCTCCATCGCGTCGGCGGCAAATACCCGGACGTCTGGCATTATCACCACATGATGGATCCGCGCTCCACCTCGCCCGGTTCCAACATGCCCAACTATCCGTGGCTCTTTGAAAACGAAACCGATCTCGCGACCATCGAAACCAAGCTCCGCGTCATGCGCACTCTCGGCGTTCCTTATGACGAAGAAACCATCGCCAACGCCGAAAAACTAGCCCGCGAACAAGCCATGGAAATCGCCGCGAACCTCGCCCTCTCCGGAGTGAAAATCGACCCGGATCGCGAAATCGTCGCCCTCATCGCCTACCTGCAAAAACTCGGCAAATCCAAAATCGACGGAGAAACCGAGTAACCGGCGCAGCCATCGAACTCGAACAACAACCAACGATGTTCTCCCGCATCAGTTACGACAGCTTCCAGCTCCTGTTTCCGGTGATCGGTTTCTTCATCTTCGCCAGCGTCTTCGCCGGCGCGGTCATTCGCGTTTACCTGATGAAGAAACCGACATTGAAACGCCTCTCGCTTCTCCCATTGGACGACGCTGAAGAAGCCCGCCCGACCCGCCGCCATGAAGAATCCCGATAACAACCATTCAAGCCACGACAACGTCGATGTCCCACGCGAACACGTTTTCGACGGCATCCAGGAATACGACAACAAGCTCCCGAACTGGTGGCTGATGACGCTCTACGGCGCGATCGTTTTCTCCATCGGCTACTGGTTCGTCTATCACATCACCGGCGTGGCTCCTTTGCCGGAGGAAAAACTCGCCGCCGCCCAAGCCCGCTCCGCCGCCCTCGCGGCCGCGAAAGGCGGAGACGGTTTTACCGAGGAACGCCTCATCGCCATGAGCCTCGAAACCGGAATCGTCGGCAAAGCGCAAGCCGCCTACGCGACCAACTGCGCCGCCTGCCACGGTGCCAACGCCGACGGCGGAATCGGCCCCAACCTCAAAGACGGCACCTGGATCCACGGCGGAAATCCCGCCGATATTTTCAACGTGATCCAAAACGGCGTTCCCGCCAAAGGAATGCCCGCGTGGAAAACGATGCTCGGCGAATCCGGAAGCGCCGAACTCACCGCCTTTATCATCAGCCTGAACCCGGACGGTTTCCAAAACATCTCGCCGGGAGACGGCGGCAACGCGGAACCCCCGGCCGCGACAGAAACTTTGTAACCGTGGCCGCACCGACGCTCGATTCCGTAACCACCATCCGCAAAGACGGCTCCCGCCCGTTCCTCCACCCGGCCGACGTCCGCGGACGTTTCACCCGTTGGCGAAAGCTGAGTTTCGCCCTGCTGATCGTCGTCTACATCGCCCTGCCCTGGATTCAAATCAACGGCGCTCCCGCGGTTTTCCTCAACCTCGCCGACCGCCAATTCCACCTCTTCGGATTCACGCTCGGCACGCAGGACATCTGGCTCGCCTTTTTTCTGATCACCGGACTCGGCTTCGGTTTGTTCTACGTCACCGCCCTTTTCGGACGCGTCTGGTGCGGCTGGGCCTGCCCGCAAACCGTCTGGCTCGAAGGCGTCTACCGCCGCATCGAACGCTGGATCGACGGCGATCCGAACAAGCGCAAAAAACTCGACGCCGCCCCTTGGACGCCGAAAAAGATTTGGCTGCGCTTCGTCAAACATTCCGCATATATCATCGTGTCGCTACTCATCGCGCACGTCTTCATGTCCTATTTTGTATCGCTTCCCGCGCTCTACGAAATGGCGCATCATTCGCCGCTCGAAAACTGGACCGTTTTCCTTTGGGTATTCGTTTCCGCCGGACTTCTTTACTTCAACTTCTCCTGGTTCCGCGAACAACTATGCATAGTGGTCTGCCCCTACGGCCGCCTGCAATCCGCGCTCATCGACGACAACTCCATCGTCATCGGTTATGATGAAAAACGCGGCGAACCCCGCGGCAAAGTAAATACCTCGGGCGCCGGCGATTGCGTCGATTGTTTCCGCTGCGTCAACGTCTGCCCCACCGGAATCGACATCCGCCACGGCCTGCAAATGGAATGCATCGGCTGCTCCGCCTGCATCGACGCCTGCGACGACGTCATGACCCGCCTCAACCGCCCCACCGGCCTCATCCGCTACGATTCCCTCAACGGTCTCGCCGGCAAAAAGACAAAAATCGTCCGCCCCCGCACCATCGTCTACACCGTCGCGCTCGCCGTCGGAATGATCGTCATGCTCTTCTCTCTTTCCAGCCTGGAACCGTTCAGCGGCCAAGTGATCCGGATGTCCGGCGCGCCGTATTACCAACAGGAGGAGACGGTGCGAAACCATTTCCAGGTCCGCCTGCAAAACAAACGCAACATCCCCTCGACCTTCACCATTTCCGTGGACGCGCCGGTCGCCGTCGGTGTTTCGCCCGCGAATCAAACCATCGAACTCGCACCGCTTGAGGAGAAACTTTCGCCCGTGTTCGTTTCCGTTCCCGCGGAATCATTCACCACAAAATTTCCGGTAACCATCACCATCAAGCAAGCGGAAGGTAATAGAAGCATCACGCAAACCGTCACCTTCCTCGGACCCGAATAAACATCATGCACTCCATCGTTGATTTCTTCGCCAACAGACCATGGATCCTCGTCATCATTGGCTTCGTCATTCTTATATCGGTATGGACCACCTTCTTCATAATCGCCGCCAATAACCAACCGGTCCGTCTCATCGACTTCTAACTCGTCGCCCAATGGATTTGGGAAGCATACAAACACCCCTCGCCGGATTCGCCGCCGGACTCGTCACCAGCATTCACTGCATCGGAATGTGCGGTCCCTTGGCATGCGCGATCCTCCCTCGCGGCAACGCCCAATCCGATTCCAAAAACTCCCGCCAACTCGCCATCGCCGCCTACCACGGCTCCCGCCTCCTCTCCTACACGCTGATCGGCGTCATCGCCGGAATTGCCGGCTCCGCGATCTCCGGATTCTTCTCGCTCGGAATCGCCCGCTATTTCCCTTGGGTCTTCGCCGCCGTTTTCCTCATCTTCCTTTTCGGCTGGGAAAAACGCCTGCCCAAAATCCCGTTCCTCTCCAAACTCTTCTTCCGCCTCCGCCTCCAATCCGGAAATAAAAGCGGCATCGCTCTCGGCGCGACCCTCGGCGGCTTCACCCCGCTCCTCCCCTGCGCCCCGCTTTACCTCCTCTTCGGCGCCGCCATCTTTTCCGGCTCCGCGCTCGGCGGCGGCATGCTTCTCGCCGCGTTCGCCCTCGGCACCATGGCCCCGATGTGGCTCCTCCAATCCCAATTCTTCCGCCTCCAAAAACGCTTCTCCCCGGTCGCGCTCAACCGCCTCCAAAAATCGCTCGCCCTCATCTCCGTCCTCCTCGTCCTCTGGCGTTTTCAATCTGGCGGCGAAATCTCCCCCGAAACCGGCCTTCCCGCCCCCGACTGCTGCACCCTCCCCGCCGCCATCTCCGCCCACGAAACCGCTCCGCACTCCCACCCGCCCGGTCCGGCCTCTTGACCGTCCCCCGCGTTTTCATACATTGAACAGCAAATGAAAACGACTTTCGACCTCCCCGACGACCTCATCCAGCAAGCCCAGCAAGTCGCCACCCGGCGAGGGACAACCATCAACGAGTTGATCGCCCGCTCCCTCCAACGCGAAATCGAAA
>CAZJCL010000241.1:0-4911 GCA_964544025.1 uncultured Opitutales bacterium
AGCGGAGGCATTTGCGGATTTCGGTGGTGAGGTGGGAACGAAGTTCCTCCAGACGCTCGGGAAGCGAGTCCTCGAATTCCAGGCGGGTGAGGGTGCGTTTCTCGAAATAGCCGGGAAAAAGCAGGTGCATCAGACAAGACGCGAGGCTGTCCACCGCGTCTCTCGAAGGCAGGTTGGGGCCGTCGAGATGGTTGATTCCCCCGTGGCTGCGGTAGGATTCGAGGAGCCGCTCCTTGATTTTTTCCATCGGTTAAAAGAATCAGCTATACACCGGGCGGCGCGGGTTTTGAAGGAGGAATTACAGGAATGTTCGTCACACATAAAGGGGAGCGATCTCGTTAGCGCGTCGTTGGGCACCCTTGGTTGCCGCGTGGCGGAGTGAGCGGCCACTTTTGTCTCCTTGGAAATAGCAGGAACGGGGACGCAAAACCCTTGCCTGCTTGACAGAGAGCTGTTTTCCTTCGTGCGCAAAGGCGAAACTTTCAACCCTAAATTGACTTCCGCATCGTTTCTCAAACGAGGCCCGAACGACGAAGTCGAAACCCATGAACCAATGAATGCACTGAAACGATGCGTATGGATGCTGGGGACTCTCTGTTTGCCCTCGTCGGTTTTCTCGGATTCCGGGGCTGCGGGATACTATCCGCTGACCGCCGGTTTCGGCTTTCATAAGAGGACCGACATGTTCGCCAACCATTACGACGGGATTCCGAGGGGAGAATCGACCACGATCGAGCTGGATGACGCGACCACATTGGACGATGTGGAAGAAGGGCACTTGGTGATTACCAGGAGCGGGGAGGTGACGGGGCACTGGGTACAAGAATGGCACATCAACGCGACGTGGAGTGCGATGTACCGGGGCGCGCCATATTACTGGGGAATGGCGAGTCCCAAGGTTCGCCTGACGATCGACGTCACGGGAACCGTCTCAGGTGTCACGGAGGAATCGGTGACGCTGGATCTGGAGGCGCACCTGGATTGTCACTATGTAAAAACGGGCACATTCAGGGGCGGCGATATCCATGGCAGCGAGCGGTTCGGGCCGGACGCGGTGGAGTGGACCGTGGAGAATCTTCCGGTTTCGTTTCAGGTGACGGCGAAGCGCTTGCCCGAGGGCGGGCTGGAGTTTGAAGTTCCGACTATCACGAAATTTCTCCCGGCGCTGGCCGACGCGAGTCCCCAATCCGATGAGAGCATCGAGATCAGGAACCTCGCATGGCCGGAAACGCGCCGAACTATGATTTCCCATTTGAAGAACGAGCCGGAAATTCCGGGACTCGTTTGGGAGCAGGAGGTGGGCGAGATCCATATCGGCGCGTGGACGGCCGGGCCAACCCGAATCGCGTTCGGTGCGCCTCTGTCGGGGTTAAGACCGGTTCATCCTGAGTATCATCTCCGGGACGTTCCCGCTTCTTACGGCTATATCGCCAGTGGCAATTGGGAAGAATTCCCGGGCAATTATCAGGTGGCCTTCCGTTACGGTTCCGAGGAACTCGTCGTGCCCCTTGCCTTCGGTCAGGCCAAAGCTCCCTTCAACTACGGCCTGGAGCCGACCGTGATCGAAGCCGACATTCTGGACGGAGGAGAGCTGGTGGAAACTCTCAGTCGGCCATTGCATAAGATCGAGGTTCCGCCTTGGGCGAGTCCAGCGACCGACTGGACCGCACGGGCCGGTGTGGAATATTCCAGAACGCTGAACTGGCCCGTCAGCCTCGCAACCACCCGCACATTGCAGAACGCTTCCGCGTTTTCCGGTTTGTGGGGCATCACCGGCGCCGCGGAATCCGAGATGTCCGTCCACGCTCATTCCTTGGGAACGCCGACGGAGGGAACTCTCGAGGGGCGGGTCAATTTTCAGGCGGCGGGCCGGCAGATCGGGTTCACGTTGGGAGGACGCCATGAAACCACTCTCGACGCCTCCGGACTTTCGCTGGAAGGAAAAGCGGAAACATCGCAACTGAACGTCCAGCTTTTGAATACGAACGTCACCGCGCTGTCGCTTATTCCGGGCTTACAGGCGGCCGTCGTCAGCATTCATCCGGCGCTGGAACGGATGATCCGCGGCACGGGCCTCGGCCTTCGCAGCGAGTTGAACTTGTCCGCGGCGGGAGAATACGCGGCCGGTCCGTTCGACAGCCGGCCGCACTTCACTTCAGGCAGCATCCTCGGCGCCGTGGATGTGAGCGCCCGGCTCAACGTTCTTCCTCAGATGCTGCGGGATTTCATTTACCTCGGTGTCGAGGGTGGCGGCGGTTTACAAGCCGAAATCCAGCTCGCTCCGACGGTCGAGATGACCTCGCTCGGCGGCAGGTTGTATTTCACGGGAATCGCGTCCATTCTGGGATTCGACGCCATCACCCAACATGAAATGATCTTTGGCGACTACTCTCCGCCGGCCGGCACTTTCTCCACAACCGGTTTTGCTGCCCTCAGTGAGGTGCCTATCGATTTTTCGGCAGCGAATATGTTTCCGCCGCGGTCTCATGTGACGCTTCTGGCGGGCGACTTCGGTCGTTATTTCGCGGTCTCGTCCATACCGGATCCGGAGCATCCCGCGCCCGCCTCCACGATCACCCTTCGCACCAGTTATAACGGCTCGGATTGGGCCCGCCTGGATCTGCCGGGGCAAGGCCGTGCCAACCTCGCGCCGACGATCGGCACGGCACGCCTCCCGACCCCGAATGGGGGCTCCACCTCCGAAAGGCAGGCGGTTGTTTGGTCTCGCAGCACAACCCCGCTGCCGGAGTCATTGGATGACGTGGAAACCTTCGCAAACGGGATGGAACTGTACTTTCAGGAATATAACGCTAGTCGCGATCAATGGGAAAGACAAACCCAAGAACTTACATCGAACGGTCTTTGCGACTTCGGTCCTGTCATTCCTCAAGGCGAAGCCCCATTCCCAGCCCGGGTATTCTGGGCCCGCTCGCATGGTACCGATTTTACCGGATCGACGACCCCGCTTACGCTTCATACCCGGCGTTGGCTCTATCGCCAGTCTTCGGATCCCGATGTTGGGTGGAGCCCGGAGGTACAGGCCGTCGGAGGCTTGTCCGATATTGTCGATTGGAAGCCCTTGGTCATCGATGCCGAAAATTCCGTACTCGTCATCACGCGCGATCAGGACGGCGATTTTGAAACGATCGACGATTCGGAGCTTTGGCTGGTGCGCGAGATCGCCGGCGTCTGGTCCGAGCCGGTGCGGCTGACGGAGAACGACGTGCCCGACGAACATCCCGTGATGTTTCTGGAGGAGGGTGTCGTGCGGCTGGCGTGGCGCCAGAGCGAACAAATCGTTTATCTGGAGGATCTGTTCGCGGGCGGAGATCCGCAGGTCCTGCTGCCTGCGAGTGTGGAGGTGGGTCCCGGCTTCGCCCATGCCCAACTGGGGCGGCAAACGCTCGAAGAGGGCGAGGGACTCTTTCTGGTCTGGCCGGAGGACAACGCGATCGCTCTCGCTTACGCCGAAATGGAGAACGAACCCGCGCCTGGGGGTCTGCTGCCGCCACCCATGCGTTATCCGGTGGGGGAGGACACAGTGATCGGTTTCACTGCCCGCCTCACTCCCCGCTGGTCGGTGGCGTTTATGGAGGGCTTGGCCCTTACAATGCCGGTATCGCCGGGAAGCGCGGAGAATGTTCCGGCAGCGACCCATTCCCGACTTGATGCCTGGAGCACTCCGGTGGAACCGATGGTCACCTCTCAGATCGGATATTTTCTGCCCAATCTCAACCAGACGGTCCATAGCGGCGAGCGAATCAAATTTGACCTCCACGTGAGGGAAGCACCGGGAGCGCGTTTTCAATGGTACCGGGACGGCGAAAGGATCCCGGGCGCCACCTCGGCCATCTTTCGAAAGGACGCCGCGTCGCTGGACGATGTCGGAACCTACACACTGCGGATCATCGATCTCGGCGGCGTTCAGGAACATTACGCGGGGACGGTGGCTGTGACGGAACCCTACGGGCAATGGGCGCTGAAAAATGGCCTGACGCCTCCCTTCGATGACCCCGACGCCGATCCGGATGGAGACGGGGCGCCCAACAAGCTGGAGTATCTCTTCGGAACCGCTCCGAATAACAGCCGCGACAGACCGATTACCCGGTTGCTTCCATCGGCGGTCGGCGTTTCTGGAAATATTTACGATGCGTTCACGTTCGACGTGAACGCCAGTGCCACCGGTTACGAGTATGTGGTGGAAATCAGCCGAGATCTTAGAACATGGCAAAATGCCGACGATCTGTCGGAATATTATGGCTCGGTCCGCCCGGTAAGCACGGTTTCACCCGATGGGCGACGCCGGAATATCTGGGTAATCGTGCCGAGTGAAAACGACCCTCCCGGTTGGCCCCCGGAGGATTGGAGCAATAAATTCGTGCGGGTGCGGCTTCTGGAACCTTCTTCTCAACCGGCTGGCGACTGATCACGTTTTCGGAGAACCGAATTAGAAATCGCCGAGGAGGAAGAGGTTGTCGATGCCGTTGGCTCGGAGTTCGGTTTCGACTTTTTGTTGGATCGGGTCGCGGCGGCGGTGGTATTCGTCGTCGTTCCAGCCGTCCATTTCCGCACCGAATTTCTTGTCCATGATCCGCTCGGTCAAACGGCTGGCCAGTTCGCGCCAGAATACGTTTTCCATGTGGCGGTTCAGGTAGACGGCGTCCATTTCCTCGCCGAGATCGTCGGTTTCGGTGTAGTCATCGGCGCCGGGATCGTGTTTGACAAGGTCCGCGAACCCGGCTTCCGGCGCCTGTTTGAACACCTTTCGGCGGAGATGGGAAATATCCCAGTCCATGTCGGTCGTGTCGGCGGCGTGGGCGTTGGCGACGCAGTCGGCCAGGTAGACCG
Organism: uncultured Opitutales bacterium; assembly: GCA_964544025.1. Taxonomy (GTDB): domain Bacteria; phylum Verrucomicrobiota; class Verrucomicrobiia; order Opitutales; family T3Sed10-336; genus CAZJCL01. The sequence goes on from CAZJCL010000241.1 coordinate 4,849, forward strand.
CTTTGAGGAGGGTCAGGTATTCTTTGGTCGTGAGTTCGAGATTCATGGACGCGATGGCAGCGT
>CAZJCL010000242.1:0-4903 GCA_964544025.1 uncultured Opitutales bacterium
GCCGCAACCGCCGCCAAAACCCGCCGCGACGCCTCGATTCCCCGCTCCATCACCTTCAAATTAAAACTCTCGTTCGGAGCGTGCAGATTATCCTCCGGCAAAAACAACCCGATCATCAACGAATCCAGTCCCCAGATCCGCTTGATATCCGCAATGATCGGCACGCTTCCGCCTTCCCGCAAATAAAGCGGAGGCTTCCCGAACGTCTCCGAAATCGCCGCGTCCGCCGCTTCGAAAGCCCGGCTCAAAACCGGATTCTGGTCCGCCGGCGTATTCGACCGCCCCGGCGGCACCACCAAATACGGAACTCCCCCGTGCGAACGTTTCACCCGCACCGTAACTCCCGTCGGACAACGTTCCTCCAGCGTCCGGACAAGCGTTTCCAAAATCGTCTCCGGATCCTGATTCGGCACCAATCGGCAACTGATTTTCACCCGCGCCTTGCTCGGAATCACCGTTTTGCTTCCCTCGCCCTGATAGCCGCCGCCGATTCCATTGAACTCCAGCGTCGGCTGAAACCGCACCCCCTCAAAAGGCGTAAATCCAGCCGGCGCATAAAAATCTTTCACCCCTAAAAACTCCGCGTATTCCTCCTCCCGCGTCCCGAGCTTCGAAAGCTCTTCCCGCTCCCAATCATGAACATCCAAAACCGCGTCGTAAAAACCGGGCACATTCACCCGCCCATCCGCGGTGTGCAACGACGCGCAAATCTCCGCCAGCGCTTGAATCGGATTCCGAATCGCCCCGCCATGCACCCCCGAATGCAAATCGCTCCGCGGCCCCGTCACCTCCAACTCACAAGCAACGATTCCGCGAAGACCCGTGGTTATCGCGATTTGGTCGGCCCGCGGACTTCCCGTGTCCGACAAAAGCACGAAATCCGCGTCCAATTTATCCTTCCACGTTTGCAGAAACGGCTTGAAACTCGGGCTCCCGATCTCCTCTTCCCCCTCGATCAAAAAGGTAATCCGCAACGGCAAATCCGGCTGTTCCTCCAAAAGCCGCGTGACCGCCGCCAGATGAACGATCAACGGCCCCTTATTATCCGCCGCGCCCCGCCCGAAAATCCGGTCGCCCCGAATCTCCGGTTCAAACGGCGGGGTCTCCCACAAATCCAGCGGATCCGGCGGCTGCACGTCGTAGTGCCCGTAAATAATCACGTGTGGCCATTCCGGTTTTCCTTCCCGCCGCCCCAAAACAATCGGGTGAAGAGGCGTGTTAACCACCTCGACGGCCAATCCCGCCTTTTCGAGAAGCTGGCAAACATAGCCGCGCGCGCCCAACATTCCGGCTTGAAAAGCCGGGTCGGCGGAAACGCTCGGGAAGCGGATATAATCCTTCAGGGCGGAAATCGGGTCCTTCATGAGATGTCAAGATCAGTCAAACTCCTCCACCGCGTCAAGATTTCCCCAAGTTCCGACTCGCCGATCAACGAGTCAAATCCGCGGCGCTATCCTCATTCGCCCGAACCGGAACCGACTCCTCCACCGGCACCGGTTGTTGTCCCCGCAACCAGAAAAATCCCGCCACTCCCGTCCCAATCCCCACCAAAACGCTTCCGGCCAGCAACAAACCCATCGCCACACTCCGATCCAGCCGAAATTTCTTCCGCGCAAACCGGTCGATCAACGGAAACAGCAGAAACGTCGCGAGAATCCCGCCAACCGCTCCAATCGCCACCGCCCCCGCGACAAGCGATTCGTTTCCCGCCGAAAGCTCAGCGCCCATTATCCAAAATCAAGCGCCCTCTTCCTCCGCGGAAGCCTCCTCCGCTTTCGGCTCCTCCAATGTTTTCAACGCGCTCTCGTGACGCGCCTTTGCGTCCGCGATCAATTCGTCCACCTCTTTTTTTAACTCCTCGCTCTCGCGCTGCTCCGCCACTTTCTTGATCGCATTCAATCGCGCCAGTTCGCGAGCATGGATCTGCTCCAGAGCCACCCGCTGTTTCGCTCGATGAGTTTCCTCGGGAGCCGGAGTCTGACCGAATGTGGTTAAGGGTAAAAGAATGGTCAGGAAGATGAAGAAGATTTTCCGTGTGTTCCGTTTCATTTTGTCTGCTCCGAGGAAGGTTTGAGGTTTCGCGTGGATCGTTCCGATCTGCCCGCGTCGAGGTTCAGCACTGCTTACTCTTCCATGTGTAACAAATTTGTCAATCCGTCGAAAGGCTTTACCCGAGTCGCCGAGACCGTCACACTGCGACCCGAAATCAACCACTTTTGCCCGGAAAACTTCGAGAATCCATTTCGTGAATTGACAGCGGTTTTTACCATTTCCACCAGCGGCTACATCGCGACCTGCAACGACGCGGCCCGTCGCCTTTGGAACTCTCCCGGCCTCGCGCTGGAAAACCGGTTTTTTCTCGACCTGTTTCAACTGGAAGTCCTGGCCGATTCGGAAGAGGACCGGCAAATCCAGTGGGAATTCCTCCGTGACGCCGCGCTCGAAACCCCGCAACCGCTCGACGCCGAAACCGAACCCGACGTCCTCCTTCCGGTAAAACTCAAACTGGAAGCGATGCGCGGCACCGGCACCGAGTTCCTGATCGCTTACGTCGAACCGTCCGAAACTCCGCAAACCACGCCGCCCCCGCCCCCACCCGCCGACAACGATCCACCCGAAACCGCCCCTTCCGCCCCCGCCTTCCCCTGGCAAACTCTGGCCGAGGCGAATCACCTCGGAATGTTCCTCCTCGATTTCCAGACCAACCAATTCCGTTTCTCCCGCGGCTGGAAATCGCTGCTGGGCTACCGCGACGACGAACTCCCCGACAGCCACGAAACCCTCATCAAACTCATCCATCCGGAAGATTCCGAAGCGACGCCCGACCGCTCCGACCACGGAAATCCCGGAGAAATAAATCCGTTTCAAATCGAATTCCGCCTGCGCCACAAACGCGGCCACTACATCTGGGTGCAAGCCGCCGGAGTCCAGGAATTCGGCGACACCGGCGAACTTTTCCGCGTTTCCGGATTCCACCTCGACGTTTCCGAACGAAAGGAATTGGAGGAGGAATGCCTGCAAAACGAGGACCGATTTCTCACCTTGTTGCATCGCGGAAAAATCGCGTTCTTCGATCTCGACCTCCAAAACCGGACCGTCTTCCTTTCGCCAACATTGCTCCAGTGGCTCGGCTACCGGAATTCCCGCGAAGCCCAGAGCGCGTTTTCCAATTTCCTCCAACGGACATCTTCCCGGCAAACGCTCGAAGCCTTTTTCGCCGATCCGAGCGGCCGCTCCATCTTCGTCCGCGATCTCCGCCTGCCGACCTCCGACGGAAGTTTTCTCAACCTCCACACCCACGTCGTCCGCGTCCTCAACCGCCGCGGCGAACTCACCCGCGTTCTCGGCCTGCAAATGGAAACGGACGAACCGCCCGTCCCCTGGCAATCCGCCCTGCCTCCCGAAGCACTGCAAGCCGCCCTCAACGTCGCCAACGAAGGCATCGTCATCACCGACAATCAGGCCGCGATCCGCTTCATGAACGCGAAGGCGATGCGCCTTCTCGGAATTCCCGGCGGCGATCCAACCGATTTCCCTTCTCCCGATTCCCTCCCGATCACGCGCCTGCAAAACGGCGAAGGAGCCGGCGTTCTGGTCGACGACGTTCTCGCGTCCGGATCCCCGGTCCTTTTCAGCCGCGATTTCGCCATCGATAAACCGGAAGCCACCGATCCCCGCTCTCTCGTTTTGTCCTGCGTTCCTCTTCAAACCGACGAGCGCCTTCTCGGAACCGCCCTCGTTTTCCGCGATCCCGACGAGATGTCGCTCACGCCCGAGGAACTGGTGAAAAGCAACCGGATGGAATCGCTCGGACTCCTCGCCGGAAGCGTCGCCCATGATTTCAACAACCTGCTCACCACCATCGTCGGCGGAATCGCGCTGGCCCGGGAAACCCGCGATTGGGAACCTCTCGAAAACAGCGAAAAAGCCGGCCTCGCCGCCAAAACGCTCACCCGCCAACTCCTCACCTTTGCCCGCAGCCGCGAAGCCGGACGAAAGGCCCTCGATCCCGGAAACCTCCTCCGCGACTCCGCCAGCCTCGCCGCCTCCGGATCGAAAGCGGAACTCACTCTGAACATCGCTCCCGATTTGCATTCCGTCCTCGTCGACCCCGGCCGGATGAACCAGGTTTTCCAAAACCTGATCATCAACGGCATCCAGGCAATGGAAGATTCGCCCGGCCTGCTTCAAGTCCAGGCGGAAAACCAAACCCTCCGCGACGCCGAAATCGACGGTCTCCCCGCCGGAGATTACGTCAAAATCTCCGTGCGCGATTCCGGCAAAGGAATTCCGCCCGCCAATCTCCACCGCATTTTCGAACCCTTTTTCACCACCAAAACCACCGGAACCGGCCTCGGCCTTTCCACCGTCCACGCCATCGTCCGCGATCACCACGGCCAAATCACCGTCCAATCCAAACCCGGAAACGGCGCCACATTCACCGTCTATCTCCCCAAAACCGAACGCGCCCGAGAAGTCGAAACCCGCCGCATTCCATCCTTCAAATTCGGAACCGGCCGCGTGCTCTTCATGGATGACGATCCCGAAATCGGGGAACTCGCCAGCGCGATGCTCACCCGCCTCGAATACGAATTCGACATCGCCCGCAACGGCGAAGAAGCCCTCGCGCTCTACCGCCGCCGCCTCCAGATTCAGCGCCCCTACGACGCCGTGATTCTCGACCTCACCATCGTCGGCGGAATGGGCGGCGAAGAAACATTTCAAAAACTTCAACAACTGGATCCCGAGGTGCGCGCCATCGTTTCCAGCGGCTACAGCACCCCCGAAACCGAAGAATACTACCTCGCCAACGGCTTCCTCGGCATCCTCTCCAAACCCTACCGCCCCGAAGAACTAGGCCGCATCCTCCGCCAAGTCCTCGGAAAACCGTAACGTAGCGCAC
>CAZJCL010000243.1:0-4881 GCA_964544025.1 uncultured Opitutales bacterium
CCGGCTTTGGAGTTTTTGAAGTATTCGATGTGGTTGCCGATGCCGTGGGTGGAGCCTTGGGAACTGCGGTATTTGAGGCCGGCGCGTTGGCCGTCTTTGTCGAGAATCCAGCCGAGGAAGACGACGCTGTGGCCGCTGCGGTCGCGCCAGAATTGGGCGAAGTCGCCGGGTTGGGCTTCGTCGGCGGAAACTTCTTTGCCGATGCCGAGTTCCTGGACGGCGAGGGCGCATTGTTTTTCGCGGATTTGCGGATCGGAGACGGCGCCGTACCAGTTTTTTTGGAAGCGGCGGATTTGGTCGACGGATTTGTTTTTGAGGAGATCCGCGTTTTGGGCGGTTTTCATGACGGTGGCGAAGGTGAAGCCGGAGCAATAGGTGCCGCCGGTGCCTTCGGCGAGGATGCGTTCGCCTTGGTGTTCGATTTTCTCGGGGGTGCCGGAACCGGTCCATTTGGTGTTGTAGACGCCGCCGTCTTTGTAGGCGAGGGCGGTTTTGAGGACGGCTTTGTTGAGCGGGAGATCGGTTTTGCCGGGGCGGATTTCGGCGTGGGCGGTGGTGGCGAGAAGGAGGGAGAGGAGGATCGCGGGGAGGAAATGCGGGATTTTCATGGCGGGAAATGTAGAGGGGGCGGAGGTTGGCGGCAATGGTGGAATTTTGGGGTGGCGATGGGGGGGCGCGGTCGAATCTTCGTGGGAAGATTCGCTACATGTTCAGGAGCGTTGCCAGCGGGACGGGAATCGGTTTTTCTGCGGAGGATATGAAGGTCACGGGTCTCGCTATCGTTCCTCCTCCCAGCGCGCAACAGAATCCGCGGGTTACGCCGGAATTGCTGGCGTCGGTTTTGGCGCGTTACAGTCGCAGCAACGAGGGGTTGGCGGCGATTTTGGAGAAGGTGGATTTGGCGGATCCGGACGCGTCGATCGATCGGATTTTGAAGTTTGTGGATTACGGGCACGCGTCGATCGGCGGGTTGACCGGGGGGATCGCGGTGGCGTTGGACGATGTGTCGATGTGGCTTGGATACAAGTTGTTCGAGATCGCGCAGATGGCGGATGGGCAGGAGTCGAGCACGCGTTATATCACGATGTCGGCGGCGAGTTTGCCGGGGGCGGAGGAGTTGGGGCTTCCAGAGGATTTGCGGGGGGAGTGGCGGGAGTTGATGGGGAAATGTTTCGCGGCGTATGACGCGGAATACGATCGGCTGGACGCGGTGGCGCTGGAGAATCCGGGGGTGGTGCGGTTGCCGGAGGGGGCGAGTCCGGGGATGGCGAAGCGGTTGCGGAAGAATTACGCGTTGGACCGGGCGCGGTATTTTATTCCGTTGGCGGCGCGGACGAATCTGGCGTTGACGATGAGTTCGCGGATGTGGGCGGAGGCGGTGAAGCATTTGGCGTCGTTGCCGCAGGTGGAGGCGCGGCGGGCGGCGGAGCTGTTGCGGGAGGAGTTGCTGAAGTTTTCGCCGCGATTGATGCGGCATAGTTTCGCGGAGAAATCGTATGAGGCGCAGGCGGCGGCGGAGCTGGAGGAGAGTTTGCGGATGGGGTTGGAGCGGTTGTCGTATGCGAATTTGGCGGATGAGGTTTGGGTGAAAGTGGACCGGGAAACGCCGCCGTTTTTGCGGGAGAGTCAGACGGTGGAGGAGGCGTTGCGGCACCGGGCGAACCGGTATGGGCGTCATGGAACGGCGACTCGGCGGATGCGGGTAAGTTTCGCATGGAACAACATGGCGTTGGCGGAGTTGCGGGATTTGAACCGACACCGGACGGGGCATCGCTATACGCCGTTGATTCAGGCGGGATTTTATTTACCGCCGGAAGTGGAGGCGGGGGCGCACGAGGAGCTTTTGCGGGAGCAGACGGCTTTTTTGCGGAAGATGCTGGAGAGGAAGTCGGGGGCGTATCCGTATGCGCTTTTGCTGGGGAGTCAGACGCCGTTCGAGCATTCGACGATGGGGGACAAATTTATTTACGAGGCGGAATTGCGGACGGGGATGGGGGCGCATTTTCGTTACGCGGAGCATCTGAGCGCGGCGTTGCGGAAGTTTTTTGCGCAGGTGCCGGAGGCGGAGGCGTGGGTGGAGGAAGGGACGGCGGAGCCAGAATAGACTTGCGGAGTGGCGATCGGTCCGCATGCTCCTGCCGCATGTTTGCCTGGAGGAAATTTGCAATTCTCGGCTTCGCGCTGGCGATTTCGGTTTCCGTTGTGGAAGGGAATGAGCCGCGAATAGTCGATTTGAGCAAGCGGCAGCCGGATCCGGCGCAACGGATTGTTCCGTTCAAGATGCAGGAGCCGAAGATGCTGGACGGGTTTACCAACCAGAAGTTTCCGGTCTCCAAGTGGCACTCGAAGTTCAGTCCGCTGGGGACGCGCCGGGCACCGATCGCGGTGGAGAACACGTTTAAGAAGGATTTGATCACTCCGCAGAAGCTGGAGTTCGGGAAGGTGGATTTGAAAATGGCTCCGCTGGACGGGCGTCGCGCTTACGTCCGGAATTTCGACCGGCTGGAGGAGAAGAAGCTGGATCCGGGGATGCGGGACGCGCGGGTGACGGATGTGCGCGAAATGTCGACGCCGTTTAGAACCGCGGACGGGAAGACGCCGTCGATGCGGGATGTTAACCGCTTCACCTTCAGCCGGAATGCCTATGGCGATGAGCCGCTGAAGGTGCAGGAGGCGGGAGCGGAAGGAAGGTAAGTTTCAAGTTCAAAGTTTGAAGTTTGAAGTTTGAAGTTTGGATTTAGCTTTTCGCTTCGCGGATTTGGTTTTTCTTTTCTTCGCGTTCTTCTTCGAGGCGGGCGCGTTCGCTGGCGATTTGTTGACGGATCTGTTCGGTGGCGAGGGCATCGCGGTTTTGCGCGGCTTCTTTTAGCTTTCCGTTAAGGAAGATTTCGCGTTCGGCGATCTTGGATTTGTAGACGGAATCGAGATCGGCGAGCTTCGCTTTTTGCTCTTCGGATAGTGGAGCGGAAGCGCTGGGATCGGAGGCGTTCAGACGTTCCATGGCGAGTTCGTAGGCACTTTTCATTGTGGAAAAGATCAGGTCAGCCGCCGGGGAAAGTCAATCGTCCAGCGAAGAGGAGGAACAGGACGAAGACGAGAAACGGGAGGACGAAATGGAACGCGGGCGCTTGCCACCGGCGTTGCGCGCACAGGAGGATCGTGGCCATGACGGCCAGCAAAGCGGTGCCTCCGAGGATCGGGGAAATGAATTCGCCGTGCCAGAAAAGTCCGGGAGCTTTCGCGGCCAGCGCGACGATTTTTTCCATCCCGGCAAGGATGAACCATGCGGCGTGGTTGAACAGGATGCTGAGGGGCGAGAGGGAGATCAGGCTGAGGAGAATACTGATGAAACCGGCGATGATCGCGAGACCGGCGAGCGGCATCATGAGGAGGTTTACCAGGACTCCGCCGGGTGAGAAGATGCCGAAATAGAGCAGGGTGAGCGGGCTGCTGAGGAGGGTGGCGGAGAGGCTGACGCCGAGGGAGAGGAGGAGCTTGCGGCTGCCGGCGGCGAGGGCGGTTTGCCATCGGGTTTGGCTGGCTTGCGGGATTTCCTGGAACGGCATCCAGCGTTCTTGGAAACGGTCGGAGAGGGGAACGCCGAGGAAGAGGATTCCGAGGACGACGGTGTAGGAGAGCTGAAATCCGGCGTTCCAAAGCTGGCCGGGAAAGAGGAGGAGAACGAGAAAGGCGGAGTTGGCGAGCGCGGCGCAGGGGTTGGAAGGGCGTTGGCAGAGCCGGGCGCTCCGGAAGCAAAGCACCATCAGGAAGGCGCGCATTGCGGAGGGGCTGGCGCCGGTGATTCCGACGAAGAGGAGCAGCAGGGCGAGGCCGAGCGCGATTCGCGGCCTTTCGGGGATCCGCAGGAGTTGGAGAAATGTTTCGAGGGCGAGCGCGATGACGCCGATGTGAAGTCCGCTGATCGCGAAAAGATGGAGGGTGCCGGTCAGGAGAAACGGTTGGCGTTGTTCGTCGGTGAGGGCGGTTTTTTTGCCGAGCAACATGGCGACGTAGATTCCGGAGAGTTGCTCTTTTCCGGATTCGCCGGTGCGGAGGATTTGTTCAAGGCGGCGGTTGGCGGAATCGAGGAAGGCCGGGAGAAGGGTCGGTTTTTCGGGCGGTTCGCTGAGAACGATCCGGTTCATTTGGAAGTGAATGCCTTCGCGGAGGAGACTTTTGAGGAAACCGCTTTCGGCGGCGGCTTCGGCGGAGATCGGGGCGAGAAGGCCGGTGAGGTGGAGGGTTTGGCCGGTTCGCCAGTCGTTTCCGTTTCCGAGAACGGGGCCGGTGAGATGAAGTTTTTGTCCGACGAGATCTTGAAGATGAGGCGGGGCGGCGCGGATTTTGCCGATTCCGCGTTGGCGGTTCCATTGGTCGGGATTTTGGTAGAGGCTGGAAATCCGGACGGTGAGATGAGCTTCGCGGGGCGGGAGGTGGGACCAATCCGCGGGCGGGGCCATGCGATGTTCGGAGTAGGCGGAGGCAAGGAGCGTGGTTCCGAGGGCGAGGAGGGCGGTCCAGACCGGAGGAATCCAGCGCTCGTTGCGACCGGCGAGAATCACGGAAGCGGAGGCGAGGGCGAATCCGGCGAGGGCGAAAGCGGCGGAGGGAATCGCGAAAGAATCGGCGACCAGGTAACCGGCGATCAGGGGGGCGAGCAACCAGAGCAGGGGTGTGCGGGGAGACGGGGGCATCGGGGGTAGCGGTTTCGGAAGGTTTTGCGGGTGGGTTTTACAGGTTGTGGTTGATGAATCGGCGGCCGTTGAGGCGGATGGCGTGAAGCATGCCGTGGCGAAGGTATTGGCGGGCGGCGGCTACGGCGGCGGGTAAATCCGATCCGCGAGCGAGGTGGGCGGCGATGGCGGCGGAGAGCGTGCAGCC
>CAZJCL010000244.1:0-4843 GCA_964544025.1 uncultured Opitutales bacterium
GTGTAGGCGCGGGAAACGGCTTCCTGTTTCTCATCGGTGAGGGATTGTTCGCGGGAGGAGACGAGAACCAGCACTTTTTCGTCCGCTCCCATGCCGGATTGCACGAGATCTTGCACCAACTCCCGTCGACCCGACCCGGGAGCGCCCATGATGACATAAATGAGAGGTTTCTGAGTCATTGGCTAAAATGTAAAGGTCTTGCACTGCGCGCTGTGGCGCATCCAGTGGTCGATCAGAACGAGCGCGGTCATCGCTTCGACGATGGGAACGGCGCGGGGAACCACACATGGATCGTGCCGACCGCGTCCCATCAACTCCGTTTCCCGGCCCTCCAGATCGACCGTCTTCTGACGTTGTAATATAGTCGCTGTGGGCTTGAAGGCGATTCTAAAAACGAGTTCCTCGCCGCTGCTGATGCCGCCGAGGACGCCGCCGGCCCGATTCGACTCGGCGCGGATTTTTCCGTCCTGGACGGTGAACGGGTCGTTGTGCTCGGAACCTTTGAGGAGCGTTCCGTCGAATCCGCTGCCGATTTCGAAACCTTTGGTGGCCGGAAGCGAGAGCATCGCTTTGGCCAAATCGGCTTCGAGGCGGTCGAAAACCGGTTCGCCGAGACCGGCGGGAATTCCGCGGGCGCGGCATTCGATGATTCCGCCGACGGAATCGCCTTGGGAGCGGACTTCCTTGATGCGCTCAATCATTCGCTGCGCGGTTTCTGGATTGGGGCAGCGGATGGGAGTGGCTTCGACTTGTTCGAGGGAGGGGAATTCGGCGAGAGTTGGCGCGGCGATGTCGTGGATGCGGCTGACGAAGGCGCGGATTTCGACGCCGCCCGCGAGGTGCAGGATTTTCCGTGCGATGGCTCCGGCGGCGACGCGACCGATCGTTTCGCGGGCCGAAGAGCGGCCGCCGCCCTCGTGATTGCGGAGACCGTATTTTTGCTGGTAGGTAAAATCGGCGTGGGACGGGCGGAATTTCTCCCGCATTTCGGAATACGCGCCGGGACGCTGGTCGGCGTTCGGCACAGTCATCGCGATCGGCGTGCCGGTGGTTCGGCCTTCGAAAACCCCCGAGACGATCGTGACAATATCGCTTTCCTTGCGCGGGGTGACGATATCGCTTTGACCGGGACGGCGGCGGTCGAGTTCGGGTTGGATGTCGGCTTCGCTGAGTGGCAAGCCGGGCGGGCATCCGTCGACGACGACACCGATTCCTCCGCCGTGACTTTCGCCCCATGTGGAAATGGTGAACAATTTGCCGAAGCTGTTGGGCATGGGTGGGTTCAGTTATGAGTTATTGGTTATTAGTTCATGGTTATTAGGTGAAGCCAGCCCAATAACCAATCACCAATAACGGATAACGGGAACTAGATCTTTCCGGCTTTGCGGGCTTCGACCATCTTGTAGAATCCGGTGAAGAGCGGATCGGCGTCGTTGGGGCCGGGAGCGGCTTCCGGATGATATTGCACCGTGAAAATCGGCAAATCCTTGTGGCGAAGACCTTCGACGGTTTGGTCGTTCAGATTGATCTCCGTCACGATCGCGCCGCGATCTTCGATGCTTTTGCGGTCGGCGGCGAAACCGTGGTTTTGCGAGGTGATCGAGACGATGCCGGTTTCGAGGTTCTTGACCGGCTGATTTCCGCCGCGGTGGCCGAATTTCAGCTTAAAGGTTTCCGCGCCAATGGCGTGCGTGATGATCTGGTGGCCAAGACAGATCCCGAAAGTCGGGTATTTCTCGATCATTTTCGCCACGTTTTTGTGAACGTGGGGAATGGCGGATGGATCGCCGGGGCCATTGGAGAGGAAAATCGCGTCGGGATTCATCTCGTCGATCTGTTCCGGCGAGGTTTCGGCGGGAACGACCGTGACGTCGAAACCGTGGTTGCGGAGATTGCGGAAGATCGAGCGTTTGGCACCGAGATCGAAGGCGGCGACGCGGAAGGTTTTTTCCGGGCGTATGAGGCGGTTGATATTGGTGCCGACAACGGTGAACGGCGCGCTGCGTTCGCCTTCCGGATCCCAATGGTAGGGAGCGGCGCAGGTGACTTCCTTGACGAAATCTATGCCGAGCAAGCCGGTCCAATCGCGGGCGCGTTTGATCGCTTCCTCGTCGCTGATTTCCTCGGTGCTGAGGCAGGCTTTCATGGCGCCGCCGACGCGAAGCATTTTGGTGAGGGCGCGGGTGTCGATTTCCTGCAGGCCGGGGATTTTGTAGCGTTTCAGGTAGTTGTCGAGGGACTCGCGGCTGCGCCAGCTGCTCGAAACCGGGCTGAGATCGCGAACGACGAAACCGGTGACTTTGGGAGAGTCGGATTCGTCGTCTTCGGGATTGATGCCGTAGTTGCCGATTTGCGGCGCGGTCATCGTCACGATTTGGGCGAAATAGGAGGGATCGGTCAAAACCTCCTGGTAGCCGGTCATGCTGGTGTTGAACACCGCCTCGCCGACTACAGTGGTCTCATGACCGAAAGGCAAACCGCGGAAAACCGCGCCATTTTCGAGTGCCAGCACACCTGTTTTGAGATTGGCCATTGGTGCTTAAGGGAAAGGGAATCGCGGACGCCTGCAAACAAATTGTTGGTCTTTCCGCGTGTTGTCGGGTAGGGTAACTGGTTATTAATCTGGTTCGTTTGACAGCGAATCCAAAGAAAGTTCGCTTACACATTGATCATGTCTTACCTGGACAACCGTAAGGAGTGGTTCGAGGGACAGGGGTTGTGGGAACACATCCCGGAAGAGGATTGGAAGAGTTGGGTCTGGCAGCTGAAAAATCGGCTCACGACCGTCGAAGAGGTGGAAAAATACCTGACTTTGACCCCTGAGGAAAAACAGGGTTGCTTCTTCGCCAACAAGAAACTCGCCCTCGCCATCACTCCGTATTTTTTTAATTTAATCGATCGCGAGGATCCGGAATGCCCGATTCGGCGCCAAGTGATTCCGCGTATTGAGGAGATGGGAATCGCGCCGGAGGAAATGGCCGATCCGTGCGGAGAGGATGGAAACATGCCGGTGCCGGGATTGGTGCATCGTTATCCGGATCGTGTTCTGTTTCTGGTGACGGACCGTTGCGCCGCGTATTGCCGTTATTGCACGCGGAGCCGGATGGTGAGCAACAGCCAGGGCTACGATTTTCATCCGCAATACGAAGGGGCGCTCAAATACATCGAGGAGCATCCGGAAATCCGCGACGTTTTGCTGAGCGGCGGGGATCCGCTGCTGCTGGCCGACCGGAAACTGGATTATTTGCTCGGACGATTGCGGGCGATCGAGCACGTGGAATTTATCCGGATCGGCTCGCGGATTCCGGTTTTTCTCCCGCAACGGATCACACCGGAGCTTTGCGAAATTCTCGACAGGCACGGGCCGATTTGGATGAGCATTCACACGAATCATCCGAAGGAATGCACGAAGGAAGTGAAGGACGCGTGCGAACGGCTAACGAAAGCGGGAGTGCCGCTGGGAAATCAGTCGGTGTTGCTGAAGGGCGTGAACGACGATGTCGAGGTGATGAAGGCGTTGGTTCACCGGCTTTTGCGGATGCGGGTGCGGCCGTATTATCTTTATCAATGCGATTTGATTACCGGGAGCGCGCATTTGCGGGCGGATGTCCGGACGGGGCTCGAAATCATGCAGGCGCTTCGGGGTCACACGACCGGATACGCGGTGCCACAATTCGTGATCGATGCGCCGGGCGGCGGCGGAAAAGTGCCGATCAATCCGCAATACATCGAGGAACTGACCGACGACGAAATCGTGTTTCGAAATTACGAGGGACGCGTTTTCCGTTATCCGCTCAATCCCGGAAAGGGAGAATTGCACGAATCGCTGGTGCTGCCGTCGGAGTTGTTCGTGTGACTCGGGGGATGGCGGTTTCGGCCGCGAGTTGAGAACTTGGGAATGTCCGGATTCGGGGGAATCCGGACATTTTTTTTACGCGCCCGCTCTTCGCGAAGCAGACGGCGCAAAGTGCGTGCGACTGTTTCAAACTTGCGTGCAGTCTGCTGGAACACGTGGGCGGAATGCGGGGGACGGGCGGCTTGGCATGGGCATTGCTCAGAACGAAAGCGTCTCAACTTCTAGAAAAGAATGGGCGGGGCGAGCGGTTTTCCGCGATCCGCGTCAATATGAACAGCAAACAAGAAGCTAATTTAAATCATGAAGACGCCGAAAATCATTTTAAGTGCGGGAGCGATTACCGCTTTTAGTTTAGGTCTCGCTTTTGGACAAACCGGGCAGACGACGACGGGTTCCTCTTCTACGACGCAGCAAGAGAGCTCGCAACGGACCGGGTCGAGCCAAGCGGAAGTGGATCCGCAACGGACTCCTCCGCAACGGACGCCAGCGGAGATCGGTTTGGGGAATCCGGGAAGGACCAATACTTCTCCGACGGAACGGGTGGAGCCGTTGACGCGAGAGGAGCGGTTGCGCCAGCAAGGTCTGACCGAGGACGGACAGGTTCGCACGACTCCGCAATTGGAGGAGGTGGAGCGGCAGATTGAGCGGACGCGGGAAAGGTTGGAGGAACAGCAGTCGCGCAGGGAAACCCCGGGCGCGATCGGGGAGGAGCGTTCGGCTGGCTCCGGAATCCAATCGCCGGGTGCAACAACGCCGGGCACCGAATTCGGGGCCCGGCCGGAAGATCGGGCGAGAAGTTCCACGGGTCAGACCACGACGGGGAATTCGACCGGCAGTTCGACGACCGGACCGATCTTCCCGAACGCGGGAGCTCCGACGGATTCGTCGATCGATTCGGGAGCGGGGGCGGTCGGCGATCCGATGAGCCAGCCGTCGACTCCGGGAACTTCGCCGCGGGCGGACGTTCCGGAAACGGCGCGGGACCGG
>CAZJCL010000245.1:0-4790 GCA_964544025.1 uncultured Opitutales bacterium
TTCGACGGGGATTGGAAGGATTATAACACGGGGTTGTTTTTCGTGCGGCAGATGAGCCGGTTGCGGGAGGCGGGAATCGGGGTGTTTTTGCTGGCGGGGAATCATGACGCGGCGAGCGTGCTGACGAGGCAGTTGACGCTTCCGGAGAATGTGCGGCGGTTTTCGAGCCGGGTGCCGGAGAGCTTTTCGATCGAGGAACTGGGGGTGGCGTTGCATGGGCAGAGTTTCGCGTCGCGGGCGGTGCCGGAGGATTTGAGTCGCGGGTATCCGGCGGCGGTGGAGGGGTTTTTCAATATCGGGGTGCTGCACACGAGCGCGACGGGGCGGGATGGTCACGATACTTACGCGCCTTGTTCGGTGGAGGATTTGGCGGCGAAGGGGTACGATTATTGGGCGCTGGGGCATGTGCACACCCGGGAAGTTTTGAGCGAGGAGCCGTGGGTGGTTTTTCCGGGGAATATTCAGGGGCGTCATATCCGGGAGTTGGGGGCGAAGGGTTGCACTTTGGTTTCGGTGGCGGACCGGCGGGTGGTTTCGGTGGAGGCGCGGGAGTTGGATGTTTTGCGGTGGGCGCGGGTGGAGGTTGGTTGTGACGGGGCCACGGGTTTGGGGGATGTGGTGGAGTGCGTTTTGGATGCGTTGCGGGAGGAGGTGGAGCGAAGCGGGGGACGAACGCTGGCGGCGCGGGTGGTTTTGCGGGGAGCGTCGGCGGCGCACGCTGAGTTGAGCGGGGACCGGGAGCGGGCGGCGGCGGAGATTCGGGCGGCGGCGATTGATCGGCTGGGGGATGGGGTTTGGGTGGAAAAGGTGGCGGTGGAGACGAGTCCGGCGGCGGATTGGGCGGAGGATTTGCCGGAAGGGAGCGCGGCGTCGGATTTGCTGCGGTTGATCGACGAGGTGGCGGGAGACGGGGAGGCGATCGCGGCGCTGGCGGAGGAGTTTGCGGTTTTGCGGAAGAAGTTGCCGGGGGATTTCGCGGGTGGCGAAGCGGATTCGGAGCGGGGGGAGTTTGGCGCGGAGTGGTTGCGCGAGCGGTTGGGAGAGGTGAAACAGGAGATTTTGCCGCGGCTTTTGTCGGGGCCGAAATGAAGGCGGGAGTGGAAATGAAACGCGTCGCGTTATGAAGATTCTCGATCTGCATTTGAAGGCCTTTGGACCGTTTACCGAAAAGGTTCTCGATTTTTCGGGGAGCGGGTTTCATCTGGTTTATGGACCGAACGAGGCGGGGAAGAGTTCGGCGTTGCGGGCGATTTCGAATTTTCTCTACGGGATTCCGGCGCGGTCGTCGGACAATTTTTTGCACGAGAACAAGTTGTTGCGGATCGGGGCGACGTTGCAGTGCGCGGATGGGCAGACGGCGCATTTTGTCCGTCGCAAGGGGAATCGGGATACGTTGTTGGATGGGGATGAGAATCCGTGCGCGGATGGGACGATCGATCCGTTTTTGGGGAAGGTGCGGGAAGAGCTTTTTTTGAACATGTTCGGGCTGAGTCATCAGCGGCTGATCGAGGGCGGAAAGGCAATTCTTTCGGGGAAGGGAGATGTGGGGGAAAGCATTTTCGCGGCGGGTTTGGGAGTGGCGGGATTGCGGCAGTTGCTGGAGGAGTTGGAACGGAAGGGGAACGAGCTTTTCCGGCCGTCGGGGCAGAATCAGAAGATCAATCAGTTGGTTTCCGCTTATAATAAAGCGAAGGCGGAATTGCGGGTGCTTTCGCTTTCGGCGCGGGATTATCAGGAGGTGGCGGCGGCGCTGCGGGCGGCGGAGGAGGAACGGAAAGCGGTCGCGGAAAAGCTGTCGGAGTTGGCGAACGCGCGGGCGAGATGGCGGCGTTTGGAGAGCGC
Source organism: uncultured Opitutales bacterium (assembly GCA_964544025.1). GTDB lineage: Bacteria > Verrucomicrobiota > Verrucomicrobiia > Opitutales > T3Sed10-336 > CAZJCL01. The sequence goes on from CAZJCL010000245.1 coordinate 1,843, forward strand.
GGCTCCGAAGGCGGCGAAACTGGACGGGTTGCGGGAAGAGCGGAAAGCGTTGGGCGGGGCGGCGGTTTTGGCGGAGGATTTTTCGCGGCGGCGGGCGGAGAATCAGCGGGATCGGGCGGCGGCGGAAAGGGAGATCGCGGAGCTGGAGAGCGAGCTTTCGGAATTGCGGAAGGAGATAGAGTCGACGCGGGTCGATGAGAAAATTCTGGAGCGGGAGGAGGAGATTTTGGCGGTTTTTCAACGGCAAGGTTCGTATCTGAAGAACCAGCAGGATTTGCCGGGGCTTCGGCACAAGCGTCACAATTTGCGCGAGGAGGCGCAGCGGATTTTGCGGAATCTGGGGCTTTCGGAGGATTTGGCGGAGGCGGAGAAACTGCGGCTGACCGCTCCGCAGCGGTTGCGGATCGGGGCGGCGATCGAGGAGTTGAAGACGGTGCGGCGGAGGCTTTCGGAGTTGGGGGAGCAGATCGCGGCGGCGCGGGAGGAAATCGACGGGAAGAAGGTGGAGTTGGCCGGATTGCCGCCGGCGCGGGAGACGGAATCGTTGGAGGCGCTCTTGAAGGTGGCGAATCGGGATGGGGATTTGACGCGTCAGTTGGCGGAGGTTCGGCGGGAACGGGCGGCGGTCGAGGAGAACGCGGGGGCGCGGTTGAAGCGATTGTTGCCGCCGGTGGGGTGCGGGATTGAGGAATTGAATACGTTGCGAGTTCCGCCGGTCGAGACGATTGAACGTTTCGGGAGTGAAGGAACGGCGTTGGACCGGGAGCGGACGCGGCTGGATGAGAAATTGCGGGAGGCGGAGGAGCAGCGGGAGGAGTTGCGGTTGCGGATTGAGGCGGTGAGGAAAGGGGAGGAGATTCCGGCGGAGGAGGATTTGGCGGCGGCGCGGGCGCGGCGGGATCGGGGTTGGAGATTGGTTCGGCGTTCGTGGGAGGGGGAAGCGGTTTCGGCGGAGGAGGTGGTGGAATTCGCGGCGGGCGAAGAACTGGCGGATGGTTACGAAGCGTCCGTGGTTGAGGCGGATCGGACGGCGGATTTGTTGCGGCGGGAGTCGGATCGGGTGGCGCAATTGGCGCAGTTGGGCGGGGAGCGGAAGCGGCTGGAGGAGCGAATTCGGGAACATTGCGGGGCTTTGGAGAAATTGGCGGGGCGGCGCATGGATTGGGAAGAGCGGTGGGCGGAAGCGTGGAAGGCGGCCGGGATTTCGCCGTCGACGCCGGTGGAGATGTTGTCGTGGCATCGTGATTACGAGAAGCTTTTGGAGGAGGCGGCGACGATCCGGGAGCGGCGGGGGAAGCAGGAGGCGGTGGAGGCGCGGATCGCGGAGTTGCGGGAGCGGTTTCGGGAGGAGGGAGAGCGGGGCGGATTGGCGGTGTTGCGCGGGGATTTTGCGCTGGAGGAGTTGGTGGTGCATGCGGAGAAGGCGGTGGCGTCGGTGCGGGAGCGGAATCTCGAGCGGGAGCAACTGGAGCGGAGTTTGGGGGAGGCGGCGAAGAATTTGCAGCGGATGGAGACGGCGTTGCGGGAGTTTCGGGAAAAGGAAGAGGTCGCGGAAGAGCGGTGGGGCGAGGCGGTGGGGTTGATCGGTTTGGGGGCGGAGGCGACTTTGGAGGAAGCGCAGGCGATTTTGAACGGGGTCGGCGAGGCGGTGCAGAAACTGGACGAAGCCGCGGGTCTGTCGGGGCGGATTTCGGGAGTGGAGAAGGATTGTCTGAATTTTGAGCGACTTGTGGATGCGCTTTTGGCGGAGTTGGGGGCGAGCGGCGCGGGGGAGGACCGGCCGCGGATTGTGCATCGATTGCATGGGCAGTTGACGGGATCGAAGACGAATCTGGCGACGCTTACGAATTTGCGGAAGCAGGTGGAGGAAAAGGAGAGGCGGTTGAGCGCGGCGAAGTTGCGAGCGGTTTCGCTGCAGGCGGTTTTGGAAAAGCTTTTGGCGGAAGCGGGAGTGGAGCGGGAGGCGGATTTTGAGCGGGTGGAGGCGGATTCGAAGCGGATTCGTGAACTGGAGGCGGCGATGTCGTCGCTGCGGGATCAGTTGGCGGATTTGGCGGGAGGGGGTTCGGTGGAGGTTTTGGTTGAGGAAATCCGGGCGGTGGACGCGGGGACGATTCCGGGGGAGATCCGGCAGGTCGAGGCGGAGGAGGCGGAGTTTCAGAGGCGGTTGACGGAGGTGAACGAGAGGATCGGCGGGTTGCGGGAGAAGCTTTCGGCGCTGGACGGGAGCGAGGCGGCGGCGGCGAAGGCGGAGGAGATGGAGGCGACGCTGGCGGGATTGCGGGGGCAGGTGGAGGAGTATGGACGGGTGCGGCTGGCGGCGATTTTGTTGCGGCGGGAGATCGAGCGTTATCGTCAGCGGCATCAGGGGCCGGTTTTGCGGTGTGCGGGGGAGTATTTTGGGAGGTTGACGCTGGGGTCGTTCGCGGGACTGGGGACGGATTTTAGCGAGAAAGACGAGCAGGTTTTGGTGGGGCTTCGTGGGGATGGGACGCGGGTGCCGGTGGAGGCGATGAGCGAGGGGACTTGCGACCAGTTGTATCTGGCGCTGCGGCTGGCGAGTTTGCGGCATCATATTGAGACGAACGAGCCGATGCCGTTGATTCTCGACGATATTTTGGTGAATTTCGACGATGAGCGGTCGCGGGCGACGCTGGAGATTTTGGCGGAGTTATCGGAGCGGAATCAGATTATTTATTTCACGCATCATCGTCATATCGTGGAAATTGCGAGGGAATTGGGGGAAGCGGCGGGGATTGGGTTTCATGAACTGGAGCGGGGGCGACGGGGGGAATTGGCGGCGGTGGACGCGGAGGGGAGGGAGGCGGTGGCTTTGAGTTTTTGAACGGCGGAAGACGCGGAATGATACGGAATTGGCTGGGGCTCGGTTTTTTTAACCACGAATGGACACGAATGGACACGAATCAGGCGGGAGGGAAATGAACGAC
>CAZJCL010000246.1:0-2582 GCA_964544025.1 uncultured Opitutales bacterium
TGGCGAGGGTTTCGGAGGCCGCTCCTTTTGTGATGTAGGAGATCGCGCCGGCTTCACGCATCGCGGTGGCCATGTCTTCTTTTTCGTGCATGGAGAGGCCGATGATTTTTATGTGCGGGTATTCGTTGTGGATCAGGCGGGTGGCGTCGATGCCGTTCATCCGGGGCATGGAGATGTCCATGATGACGACGTCGGGCTGGGTCGTTCGCGTCAATTCCACGGCCATTAATCCGTCCGAGGCTTCGCTGACGATTTCGATGTTCGGCTCTTCCTGGAGAAGGGCGGCGAGTCCGGCGCGGACCATTTGATGGTCGTCGACGAGGAGAACGCGGATGGTGGAGACGTCGGGGTGCTGAATCGCTTTTTCGGAGGAACGGCGGCGTTGTCTTTCGCGGCGTTCCGTTTCCGGGAGATCCTCGTGGAGCTGGGAGATCGGGAAATAGAGGCTGACCTGGGTGCCGCGTCCGGGCGCGCTTTCGATGACGAGTTTGCCGCCGTAGGATTCGAGGCGTTCGCGGATGCTGAAGAGTCCGAAGCTTCCTTCCTGGGAGGATTGTTGGGCGGGGTCGAAACCGGCGCCGGAATCGGAAACGCGGAGGGCGGCTTCGTTTGGTCCGGAGCGTTGGAGTTCGACCAGGGCTTCGGTGACGCCGGCGTGTTTGACCACGTTGAGGAGAAACTCGCGGACGGCTTGGAAGAGAAACGCTTTGAGGTCGTCGCCGGTCGGTTCGAGTTTGGCGTCGCAGTCGATCTTCACGTGAAGCTGGTGGTCTTTCTCGATGCGTCGGCCGAGCCAATCGAGCGCGCTGGTGAGGCCGCCTTCGTAAAGGATCGGCGGGCTGAGTTCGACGGTCAATGTGCGGGATTCGTCGATGGAGCGGCCGATCAGTTCGTCGACTTGTTCGAGCGCTTCCCGCATATCCGCTTCGAAAGTGCGCGAGCGGAGCAGGCCGACGCGCAACTTCGCGGCGACCAGCATTTGTTGGAGGCTGTCGTGGAGAATGTGGGCGAGGCGGCGGCGTTCCCGTTGTTCGGCTTCGGTCAGTTCGGAGGCGAGGCGGCGCAACTGCTGGTTTTTCTTTTCGGCAACCGCGGTGCGTTCGGCGACCCGTTCCTCCAGAATCTGGTTCATCGCCTTCAGCTGTTCTTCGGCTTGTTTACGGAAGGTGATGTCGTGGACGACGAGCACGGTGCCGCTGATTTCTCCGTCGATGATGATTGCGGAAGTGGAGCAGGAGACGTCGAGAGGGGCGCCGTCTTTGCAGTAGAAAACCTCTTCGGTTTTTACGAAGGTGGTTCCCTGGTCGAGGTGTGAGAGGAGCGATCGATTGCCTCGCACGTCGTTGCGTTCGGCGGAGAGCCGTTCGTTGAAAAACGATCCGACGATCTCGTTCTGACTCCAGCCGAACGTCCGTTCCGCGGCGGGATTGAGAAACGTGATGCGGCCTTCGCGATCGAGCAGGAAAAGCGAGTCGGCGGCGTGGTCGGTGATGGCGCGGGTGATGTTGAGCTGGTAGCGGAGGTTTTCCTCGACCTGTTTCCGTTCGGTGATGTCGGTGGCGAAAATGGCGATTCCGCGTTCGGACGGATAAAAGCGTTGTTCGTACCAGCGCCGGTTTCGGGGGTGGAAGAACTCCAGCTGAAACTCCTTTTGCTCGCCGGCGGCTTTCCGGACTTTTTCGCGATAGTTGGAGCCTGCGGCATCCCCCATCAACTCCCATTTCGAGCGGCCGATCAATTCTTCCACGGGCAAGCCGTAGAGTCCGGCGGCGCGGCGGTTGGCGTAGATGAACCGCCACTCGAAATCGACCATTTCGAACGAGTCGTTGATGCTGCTCAGCACGGTTTCCCGTTGGACGAGCAGATGTTTCACTTCGTATTGCCGCATCCGGGCCCGCAGCGCGACTTGGACGGAACTGACCAATGTCAGACCGTGGAGCGGTCTTTCGAGAACGGTGACGTTTCCGCTGTGCTTGAAGATCCGGAGCCGCTGTTGCGGCGGGACGGAGGAGAGGCGGCTCGAGAGGAAAACGATTGGCGGGTCGGACCACGGCGGTTCCTGGGAGAGCCAGTTCTCCATGAGGGAGATGCTTTTCACATCGAGGGCTTCTTCGGCGATGAGAAAAACGCCTACGCCGGTGGCGGCGCGACTGCACATATCGGCAACGTCGCTGCACGTTTCGACGAGGAGATTATGCCCGCCCAACACCCGCGCGGCCAAGGCCCCGTCCTTACCGGTCGGAGCGAGAATGAGCACGCGTTTCGATTCGTCCGCAACGGACGCGCGCTCAGGCATGGTGATTTTCCTTTTCTTCGCTCGGCCCCCCGAAATAGGTGGGCAAGCCGCTCAAAATTCCGTGAAATTTGGTCAACGGCTCCCCGATGGTGAGTCCGCTGTCGGTGATATCGAATTCGCGAAGGGAGCGTTCGTGGCTGCCGCTCCGTTTCTTGATCACCGAAATCGCCCGCCGGACGATTCCGTGCGCCTCGAAATAGCGCAACAAAATCACGGTATCGGCGAGGTAGGTGATATCGATTTTCGACGAGTCGGAAATCACACCGTGCTGGGTCGCCGTGAGAAG
>CAZJCL010000246.1:2682-4761 GCA_964544025.1 uncultured Opitutales bacterium
AGAAACGTTTCTTCGCGTTCGTCGAAAGTGAAATAGAGCGATTTTTCCCCTTTTTGGGCGGCGGCGAAAAGATAGTGGCCGACCAGCGTGGATTTTCCGGTTCCGGATGGTCCCATCACGAGGGTGCTTGTGCCGCGGTCGAGACCGCCTTCCAGCAGGGAGTCGAGACCATCGAGGCCGGAGGAGAGGGGGGCGCCGGATTTGTCGGTGTTGTGCTCGGCGGCGATCAACCGCGGGAAAACAATCATGCCGCCGGTTTGGATCGTGTAGTCGTGATATCCGCCTTTGAACGGAGCCCCGCGGAGTTTCTGGATGAGGAGGCGGTAGCGTTGCGCTCCGTATTCCAGGGGAAGTGTTTCGAGGGAAATTACCCCGTGGGCGATGCTCTGGACTTGAAGCTCGGAGGTTTTCGCGCTGCGGTCGTCGATCAGGATCACCGTGGATTCGAAGCTGGCGAAAAATTGCTTCATCGCGAGGATCTGGCGCCGGAACCGGAGCGGATCGTGGGCGAGGAGGCGGAGTTCGGACAATGAATCGAAAACCAGGCGTTTCGGTTTTATGCGGGAAATTTCCCGGAGGAGAATTTCGGTGGTTTCGTTGAGTTCGATTTCCGAGGGGCGGAACAGGGTGCTTTGTGTTTCCAGCTCCAGCTGTTTTTCCAGGGCGGAGAGTTCGAAGAGGTGAATCCCGTCCAAGGACCATCCGTGGGAGCCGACGATTTGCTCCAGCTCGGTGCGGGTTTCCGCGAGCGAGATGAGCATGCAGCTTTCATTATGCCTGCGGCCCTCCAGCAGAAATTGGAGCGAGAGAGTGGTTTTGCCGACTCCGGGATCGCCTTGCAGGAGATAAGTCCGATTGGATGGAATGCCCCCGTTGAGGACTTCATCGAGTCCTTCCACACCGAGAGCAGAACGTTTCAACGTTTCTGAAGCCATACAGTAAGCGCAATGGGAGCTTCGAGCGGCTCTCCGTTTGCGAAATTATAGGGCTTGAATTTTATCCAGCCTTGGGAAAATCCGCAACTGGTTTTGTGAGGGAAAACCACCGGAATTGGCGGGATTTTTCCGGAGGTTGGTCGTATGTTCGGGGCCGGGGCCGAGATTCTGGTGGCGAAGTCTTCCCGTTTTGCGTGGTTGTAGACGAAGACGCAGCCGAAGGTCGTTAGGACGCGGGATTGAGCGATGAGAGCTCGCCCCGGATCCACTTGCTGAGCTTTAAGCGCACTTCTTCAAATATTTCGGGGGGTAGCGTTCCTAGCTTTCCCTGAAAACCGCGCTTTGAACGACGGCCAACCGGCTGGTGCGGATCAAGCTTTCGCGCTTCAATCCGGTGGTTGCTAATTCCGATGTCGCGGGGTTCACGACGATCTCCACGCCGTCGAGTCGATGCTTGTCCGGGTGCTGATCATGCAAACGAGCCAGTCATCGAAGCCGTTGTCGATGCGTCTGAGGAGCAGAGCCGGACGAAGTTTTCCTTCCTCCAAATCAGCTTGAGGGAAACGGAAGAGCAGGATATCGCCTTCCGACAACATTAGAGGCGTTCCTTGATGTCGGTTTCAGAATAGAGATCGTCCTCGTCTTCCATTCCTCGCATGGCAGAGGCGAGCGAGGCTTCGCGGAATTCGATCTCTTCCGCATTTCTGTCCTGAAACTTCAGGAGCTCCACAAACTCGAGGACCTGCGATTGTTTTTCAGGCCGAAGGGTAGAAATAACCTCCATGATGCGTTCGGCTGTGCTCATGGAACCAATGTCGGCTTTCCGTTCGCGATTTTCAAGATTCTTTGGGGAGCGAGAGACTACTGCTCGCGTTTAACGGGTTGCCGATTCAAGGCGATTAGGAGAATAAGGAGATCCCGCGAACGGAGCGGGATCTCCCTGAATTATCGCTGTTAACCGGTCAGTGGTATTCGTCGCCGGTGACGGCGTTGACGATTTTGAAGTTTTCGACGTGGAAACTGGCGTCGGCGCGGAAGGTCAATTTCACCTCGTGGATACTTTGCATCCGGGCCAGGAGTTCTTCGTCCTCGCTGCGGAGGCGTTCGAGGATGCTCGGGTGGACGAGGATGCGGAGGGTGAGGT
>CAZJCL010000247.1:0-3382 GCA_964544025.1 uncultured Opitutales bacterium
ATCACCAACGTCGCCACCACCCAGAAAACAATATTCAACGGCACCCCCACCCGCAGAAAGTCCGCAAATTTATACCCGCCCGCCCCATACACGAACGTGTTCGTCTGATAACCGATCGGCGTCGCAAAACTCGCCGAAGCCCCGAACATGATCGCGATAAAAAACGGCAACGGATTCAACCCGTAAGCCACCGCCGTCTCCATCGCGATCGGCGTCATCAAAATCGCCACCGCGTTGTTCGAAATCATCTCCGTCAACGTCGTCGTAATCAGGTAAACCGCCGCCAAAATCAGAATCGGATGCGTGTCCCCGGCCACGCCGACCGCCACCCCCGCGATCCACGTCGCCGTCCCCGTTTTCTCGACCGCCGTCCCCAACGCGATCATTCCGATGATCATCGTTACGATCCGCCAATCGATCGCCTCATACATCTCCGCCACCAAAATGCAGCGCGTCATCACCAGAAAAAGCACCGCACCGAGCGCCAGCAACGAAATCGGAAAAACTCCCGCCGCCGCCAGCCCGATCATCGTCACGAAAGTCCCAAGAACGATCAGCTTCTTGTTCGAACGCGGCGAAAGCAACGGCAGGTCCGACAAAACCAACACACTCCGGTTCTCCCGCAAATCCAACATCGCCGACTCCGGCACCTTCAACAAAAGCGTATCCCCAAACCGGAGACGCAACATCCCCAAATTCCCGCGCAATTGCTCGCCCCGCCGATGCACCGCCAACACCTGCGCCCCCGATCGTTCCTGAAATCGCACATCCTCGATCGATTGCCCCGCGAGCGCCGAATTGTTCGTCACCACCACTTCCAGCACCCGCGTGTCCTCGTCCGGTTGCGGATTTCCCGCGCTCGCCGCGTTATGCACCACCAGCCCCCGCGCCGCCTGCAGCGCCAGCAGCGCCTTCAACTGACAACTCACCAAAATCCGGTCGCCCGCCTCCAAAACCGAATCGCTCCCGATTTTCCACGCACCCCGCCGCACCTCCACCAGCGAAACGCCCTCCCAGCTCGCCAACTCCGTCTCCCGCAACCGCCGTCCCAGCCACCCCGAATCCGGCGACACCTCGATCTCCGCGAAATAAAGCCGGCCCCGCACATCGTCCACCAACGTCGATAGCGGCTCCCGCGCCGGCAACAAATGACGCCCGATAAACGTCATGTACAAAATCCCCGTGGCCGCCATGATCAACCCCGGAAATGTGATGTCGAACATCCCGATCTCGATCGCGTATTTGTCCCTCACCAGCGAACTGACCGCGAGATTCGTCGAAGTCCCGATCAAAGTGCAAGTGCCGCCGAAAATCGCGCCAAACGAGAGCGGAATCAGCAACTTGCTCGCGCTCACCTGATGATATTTCGCCAGCCCCAGCACCAACGGCATAAACGCCACCACCACCGGCGTGTTGTTCAAAAACGCCGAAATCCCCGCCACCAACACCATCAACGCAAACGCCAATCGCCCCTCGCTCAACTGCGGCATCAACCGCAGCTTCATCCCCAAATCCTCGATAATTCCCGTTCGCTGCAGCGCGTAACTCAAAATAAACATCGCCCCCACCGTGATCGGAGCCTCATTGGCGAACGATTGAAACGCCTCCGCCGGAGTGATCAACCCGACAAAAGCCACGAAAGCCAAAGTACACAGCGAAACGATATCCGATGGCAAAATCTCTTTCACCAACAGCACAAACACCACCACGATCACCGCCAGCACCAGCCCGATCTCCCAAGTCATAATGGAAAGCCTCCCAAATTACGCTTCTCCGTTCCCCCCCGCCAGCCGAATCTTTGCCGCCGATCTCGGACAATCTCCACCATTCTCCGTTCTTGCCCTAATCCTCTCCCGTTTTTAGCTTTCCCCCCTCTCGCGGAAAAAAACCTTTCCATCCAGATCGTCTCCGTTTTTCCAATATGGCTTCCACCTCCACCACCACGGATCCCACCTCGACCAACCGCGACCGCTGGGGCTCCCGCTTCGCCTTTGTCATGGCCGCCGCCGGTTCCGCCATCGGACTCGGAAACATTTGGCGATTCCCCGTCTCCGTCAGCGAAGGCGGCGGCGGCGCGTTTCTCCTCGTCTACCTCTGCTGCGTCGTCCTCGTCGCCCTTCCCGTCATGCTCGCCGAAATGGTCGTCGGCCGCGCCGGAGAAAAAAATCCTATCGGCGCCTTCCGCCACCTCCGCCCCGGAAGCTCCTGGATGGCCGTCGGCGTCCTCGGTGTCCTCACCGGCGCCGTCATCCTTTCCTTCTACAGCGTGATCGCCGGATGGACCATTTATTACATCATCAAATCCGCTCTCGGCACCTTCACCCCCACCACCGATACCGGCCTCATATTTAAAAACATGGCCGAAAGCCCCGGCCTCGAACTCCTCTACCACGGCATCTTCATGGCGATCACGGTCGTCGTCGTCGCCGCCGGAATCCGCCGCGGCATCGAGCGCTCCGTCAAAATCCTCATGCCCCTCTTCTTTCTCCTGATCGTCGTGCTGGCCATCCGCGCCATCACCCTCCCCGGCGCAACCGAAGGCCTCGCTTACTATCTCCGCCCCGATTTCTCCAAAATAAACGCCTCCGTCTGGCTCACCGCCCTCGGCCAAGCCTTCTTCTCCCTCAGCCTCGGCATGGGCGCCATGATCACCTACGGCTCCTACCTCAACAAAAAAGAAAACCTCCCCGCCTCCGCCGCCTACGTGGCCACCGCCGATACCCTCGTCGCCATGACCGCCGGACTCCTCATTTTCCCCGCCATCTTCTTCGCCGGACTCGAACCCGGACAAGCCGGCCCCGGCCTCGTCTTCGTCGCCCTCCCCCAAGTCTTCGCCCAACTTCCCTGGGCCCCATGGGGCGGCATCCTTTTCGGCACCGCCTTCTTCGTCCTCCTCGCCGTCGCCGCCCTCACCTCCGCGATCAGCCTCCTCGAAGTCGTCGTCGCCCATCTCATCGACGATTGGGGCTGGAAACGCAAAAAAGCCGCTTGGACCCTCGGCGCCGGAATCTACCTCCTCGGCGTCCCCTCCGCCCTCAGCTTAGGCATCGTCCCCGCGCTCTCCAATATCGGCGGCACCGGACTCGGCTTCCTCGACATCATGGATAAAGCCGGAGAAATCTCGCTCGTCGTCGGCGGACTCGGACTCGCGATCTTCGTCGGCTGGGTCTGGGGAATCCCCCGCGCCCTCGACGAAATCCACAAAGGCACCCCCGAATTCAAACTACGCAAAATCTGGCACCCCCTCGTCCGCTACGTCGCCCCCGTCGCCATCTCTCTAATCCTCCTCAGCAAACTCTGGGGCTACATCGCCCCCGAAACCGAAGAACCACCCCCCGCCGCCCAAGAAACCGAAGCAAGCGCTCCCTCAGATTAACCCAAC
>CAZJCL010000247.1:3482-4759 GCA_964544025.1 uncultured Opitutales bacterium
TTGTTTATGTCAACAGAGACCGAACCAAAGAAATTCACCTTCCAAGCCGAGGTTCAGCAACTGCTGGATATCGTCATCCACTCGCTCTATACCGACCGCGAGATCTTCGTCCGCGAACTGGTATCGAACGCCTCCGACGCGCTCGAAAAACTGCGCCACCTCCAGATCACCGAGAAGGATGTCCTCGACCCGAACCTCCCGCTCGAAATCTCCATTTCCACCGACGAAAACGGCGGCCAAATCACCATTCAGGATTTCGGCATCGGGATGACGCAGGACGAACTCGTCCAAAATCTCGGCACCATTGCCCACTCCGGCTCCCGCGCTTTCCTCAAAGCGCTTTCCGACGCCGGCGAGAAAAACGACAACCTCATCGGCCGCTTCGGCGTCGGCTTCTACAGCGTCTTCATGGTCGCGAAACGCGTCCGCGTCTTCGCCCGCTCCTGGAAACCCGATTCCGTCGGCTACTGCTGGACCAGCGAAGGCGCCGGCTCCTACGAAATCGAACAGGTCGACGGCCAGCGCCGCGGCTGCAAAATCGTCATCGAACTCCGCGACGAGCACAAGGAATTCGCCAAAGAGAGCCGCGTCCGCGGAATCCTCGAACGCTATTCCAGCTTCGTCCAATTCCCGATCCTCCTCAACGGCGAGCAAACCAACAAAATCCAGCCCCTCTGGCTTCGCAGCAAAAACGAGGTCAAAGAGGAGGAATACGAAGAATTCTACAAATTCTTCTGCAAAGCCTTCGACAAACCCCGCTACCGCCTCCACTTCAGCGCCGACGCCCCCCTCGCGATCAACTGCCTCCTCTTCGTCCCCCAGGAAAACCGGGAGAAATTCGGCATGGGTCGCCTCGATCCTTCCGTCGCCCTTTACTGCCGCAAAATCCTCATCGACTCCAGCCCCAAGGATCTCCTCCCCGACTGGCTCCGCTTCCTCGGCGGCGTCATCGACAGCGAGGATTTACCCCTCAACATCTCGCGCGAAACCATGCAGGACAGCGCGCTGGTCCAGAAACTGAACCGGCTCATCACCAAACGCTTCCTCAAATTCCTCGAAGAAGAATCCTCCAAAAACGCCGCCGATTACGACACGTTCTTCAAGGAATTCGGCTACTTCCTCAAAGAAGGCGTCGCCACCGACTTCACCCACAAGGAGCAACTCTCGAAACTCCTCCGCTACGAATCCAGCCTCACCGAAGCCGGAAAGCTCACCAGCCTCGCCGACTACGTTTCCCGGATGAAGGACGGCCAAAAAGCGATCTACTACATCGCCGC
>CAZJCL010000248.1:0-4734 GCA_964544025.1 uncultured Opitutales bacterium
AAACCGCCAGCCGCCCCGACGCCGCGTATTCCTCCCGCAACCTCGCCATCGCCCGATCCAGCAACGTCAGCGCCCACTCCCGCTCGAACAGCGTTTCCGGCGACTCCGTTTCCACCGGCTCCAGCGCATACCGGTCCTCCGCCTCAACCATCGACATCGAAACCGGAACCGCACCGCCGCCCCGTTTCTCCGCCTGCCCCCGCCGCCATTCGCTCAAAACAAACCGCTTCAAAGCCACCAGCAAAAACGTCCGAAACCGCCCCTTCTCCGGCTCGGCCAATCCCAAGCCGCCCCGTTCCAACAGCCGGACAAAAAACGCCTGCGTCAAATCCTGCGCATCCTCCGGCGACTTCCCCGTCCGCCGGACGTAAGCATAGAGCGGATACCAATAATCCCGGCAAAGCGACTCGATCGCCGCCCGCCCTTCCGGCTCCTCCCGCCGCCGACTCGCCAAAACCACCGTCCACCGCGTCGTGTGAAAGCGGGCCGACCCAACCGGAAATGGAGCATCGTAAGACAAAGCAACCTCACCAAAACCGACAAACCGCTTCAGGTAAACCAAATCCGCATCACCATAATTCCGGTCCAATCACCACACGCCCAACAACTCACCGTCCCCCCTCCAGCTCCGCCAACTTCCCCCGAGCCACTTCTCCCAGCGTCTTCGCCAACTCCGTCCGCTCCGAGCGCCACTCCCGGCTGATCCGCGCGATCAACGAGCCATGAAACGGAAAACTCGCGTCCGCCAAAATCTCCGGCCGCACCACATTTTCCCCGCTCTCCGCCAACTCCGCCACCGCCTCCCACAATTCAGCCCCATCCTCCGCCTCCACTTTCCCCACCGCCCAAGCCCGGCTCCACCCCTCTTCCTCAGCATCGGAAATCATCGCCCGCAACAACGGCAACACCGCCGCCCGATCCACCGCAAGCACATGCCCCACGGCCATTGTCCGTATCGGTCCCGTGGCTCTCTCGGCCAATCGCAGAAAAAGTTCGCTCTCACTCCGAACCCCCGCCCGCGAAAGCCGCCAATCGAGCCATTCCGAAAATCCCTCCCCCGCCTCCTCACCCGTCAGCCATTCAAGCGCAAAACCCCAAACCTCCCCCGATTCCGGCTCCCCCCGCCATTTCAATAAAACCGCATCGACCAAATCCCCCCGGCTCTCGCTCCAATCGCTCAACGTCCAGTTCAAAGCCACCGACATTTCGACCCTCCCGAAAGACCGAATCCGCGCCTCGATCCTCAAAACCGGAATCGCACAACTCAACCGCATCCTCCCGTCACCCAAATCCCCGACAATCACCGAAGCCTCCGAAACACCCGCCCGCGAATACGCAAACGCCGGCGCTCCGCGAAACACCCCCGGACGATGCGCCAGCAAATGACGCACAAAAGCCCGCGTCCCTTCCGCCGCAAGCTCCGGAAAATCCCGATACACCTCCCGCGAAAGCAACAAAACCGCCTCCCCATTCCGCCCCATTTCCCGCCCCGCCAAAACCGGTGCCGCCGCCCGCATCAAATCCTCCGCCAACTTCTCCCGCTCCGCCACCCCATAAATTTCCGCCCGCAACAATTCCTCCATTCGCCCGTGAAGCCCCCTCAACTCCCGATTCTCCTCATCGCTCCCGCCCTCCAAAACGTCCCCAACCAGCCGGTACAAAGCCCGCAACTCCTCCCGGTCCCCCTCCGCCGCCACCGACTCCCTCTCCACATCCTCCGCGTTGGCCAACCCGACCACCACCTCCAAACCCAAATCCACCGTCCGCGCCAACAACCCGTGATCCAACTTCTCCGGCGTATCCGTCACCTCATGATAATCCGCGAACGGACCGGTCGTAAAAAAGACCCACGGAATTCCGTAAGTCTCAAAAGCCGCATGATCGCTCCGCCCCAACGCGAAATCCCTCCCCAACGGCAAAACCTCCACCCCCGCTTCCCCGCCCGCCCGTAAAACATCCGCCCGCAATTCCGGAAAACTCTCCGTCCCCAGCGCCAGCAAAACATTCTCCGAAACATCCAAAACCTTTCGCCCCAAAATATCGAAATTCACCACCCCCGCCAGTTTCCCCGAATCGAAATCCTCCCGGCACGTAAAAGCGAACGCTCCCAGCAAACCGGTCTCCTCCCCATCGAACGCCGCGAGAACCACCGTTCTCCGCAACCGCTCCTCTCCCCGCGCCAGCCGCTCCGCCATCTCCAAAAGCACCGCCACCCCCGCCGCGTTATCCGCCGCCCCCGCATGATATCCCGCCCACCCCGCCTTTCCCAAATGATCGAAATGCGCCACCACCAAAACGTATTCATCCGCCACCGACACATCGCTCCCCCGCAAAACCCCGACCACATTCTCCCCCGCCACAAAATCCTGCTCAAATTCCCCCGCCTCTCCCCACGCCTCCAATCCCAAAGCCTCAAACCGCCTACTCAAAAACCGCCTCGCCAAACGCGCCCCCCGCGTCCGCGTCTTCCTCCCCTTCAATTCCGGCCCCGCCAAAAACTCCACATCCCGCCGGATCCGCTCCTCCGAAAATCCGCCTCCCGCGCTCAAATCGGACTTCCATGAAACGCACCCCGAAAACCCGCCCGCAACAAATACGAAAGCCAACGCCAAAACACCCCATTCTCCTTTCACACCAAGGAATAATTTTAGGCTGCCCGAAATCCCGCTAGCCAAACGGCGTGAAACGCCCGCCTCACAGATCTTTCTGCCTTGATTTGCTCGTTCCATGTTCAAGGTCAATCGAATACACGATGTGGTTCGGTCTATTGGATTCGCTCCCGTCAGGGATGAATCCAGCGCGACCCAAAACTCCCCGCGATCGTAGATTCCCTTCGTCCGTCTCCGCATATAGCCGGGCGAATCCGGCAAGTGTCGCCAGCCGCAATAGTTCACGGATCGCGTTCGTCATGATACCTCTGTGGAATTCACTTGCCCAATACCCCACCTCAGCACCCGCCGAATTCGAGCTCTTGATATCGCAAGCCGCCGCCAGCCTCCTCTTCGCGTCCAACACCGCAAAAACGAAATGCGTGTTCCGCGGCCATCCTTCCTTTCCCCATTCCAACCAACTTTTCGCGGAAGAAGTCGGATATCTCCCGTCCGGAAACATCTGCCGGAATAACCACGAAAAAACGAGCGGCTCATTGCAGATCGAAGTAATTTCGGAAATCCGTGCGTTCGACGCCTCGAGGGAGTCCAGCGCCATCAGCACATATTCCTCTCCCGTCAGCGCATTTCGAATCGGGGCCTGTTTCTCGGGAAATTCAATCATCTATATCCGTAACGAAGGTGAAGGCTAAGTATGAGTATGGGGAGCAGCGAGATCATTTCTATTTCCTTATACAACAGCGGTGCCAATCATAATATCCTCAACCCAACGCGCTTGCTTTAACCTCCGCAACCGAATACCGCAAACAATCCTCCAGAATCTCGTTCTCGCACAACCGCGTGGTCCCGCCCAAAACAAAACGAACCGGCAAAAAAACGCCCGGCTGATCCGCCCCATCGCCATCGCACCGGCGAAGCAGCATTCTCCGCCAAATCCCGGTAAAGTTACCGCAATCCCGCGACCGCGCTTCCCCAAAAACGCTCACCTGTTCCGGCACACTCACCCCCGCTCCGGACAACCCATCCAAAACGCCCGCGACCAACAAATCTCCCCCGCAATAAATAGCGTCCGGACGATACCCGGACCCGATTATCTTACCCACCATCCGCCTCCCCGCTTCCTCGCTATCATCAGCCGCCACATAAATCCGCAAATCCACCTCCTGCCCTATCCGCTCCCCCAATCCCGCCATCGCTCCCGCGCATCGCAGACGAGTCGCCACGGAAGTCTCCAAAGGCGAATTCACAACCAAAGCAATCCGGCGACGCCCGCTCCGGCGCAACGCGGCCACCAGCAAGCGACTCGCCCCATAATAATCCGGCGAAACGAAATTCGATGTGCTCGCCTCCGAAACCGGATCCACACTCACCACCGGCTTCCCATTCCACCGATCCGCCTCCCGCAACCCCTGACCACCAACCGACGGAAAACAAACCACCCCATCGACCGATCCGCCATCTCCCAAATCAGCACCCCCGGAGGAATCCGGCATCCGCGGCAATGGACACAACGACGCCTTCCGTTTCGCCTGCGTGATCGCCATCATTATCCCGCCGCAAATCTCAAAGTGATCCCTCGAAGGCAATTGAGGAACCGGAATATTGATACCCAAACAGAAGTGATCCTTCGCAACCCGCTCCGCCGCATTCCAAAACGAACCGCTCCCCACTTCCGACCGAATCACCCCCTCCGCCGCCAGTTTCCGGTAAACCGTTTGCACAGTCGCCACGCTCACGCCCAAATGCTTCGCCACCTGCCTGACCGACGGAAGCCGGCTCCCCTCCTCCCCCCTCCCGCCCGCGCTATCATAAATATTATTAGCCACCCGTTCAGCCGGCCGCAGCTTAACCTCCCGCACCTCACGCGACACTGCAACGGGAACACTCTGAAAGGAAACCTGCATAATAGAATCCAAAGAACGCCTCATTCCATAAGCGCCAACTCCCGCTCAACCACTCTCGAAAATTCTCGCCTTGTTCATAACAATCATCACCCCCTTCTACCCGATTTCCCAAAAAATGTTACAGGTCCCCATAAAAATTTTCCGAATATAACACCCTCACCCCACCTCCCACCTTCAAACCTTCCCACCTTCCCACCTTCAAACCTTCCCACCTTCCCACC
>CAZJCL010000249.1:0-4694 GCA_964544025.1 uncultured Opitutales bacterium
CGTAAAAAGTTGCCTTTCTCCGCTGCCCCAAAAGGATCGTCCGCTTTCCACGCAACTTTTCAGAAATGACATCCTCTCCCTCGCGCACGCAATGGCAGCTCATCGGTCTTTTTCTCGCCCCGGCCGTCGCGCTCGCCCTCGCCCTTTTCTTCCAGCCGATTCCCGATAATCCGCAAATCGGTTACATGATCGCCATCGCCGCCCTCATGGCGATCTGGTGGATCAGCGAAGCTCTTCCACTCGCCGCGACCTCCCTCCTCCCGTTTCTCCTCTTCCCGCTCCTCGGGATCATGCAGGTCAACGACGTCGCCGGAAGCTACTTCAACTCGATCATCTTCCTCTTCCTCGGCGGTTTCCTCATCGCGCTCGCCATGGAAAAATGGAACCTCCACCGGCGCATCGCCCTCGCGATCATCTCCACCGTCGGCAGCAAACCCTCCTCCATGGTTCTCGGATTCATGCTCGCCTGCGGTTTCCTCTCCATGTGGATTTCCAACACCGCGACCGCCGTCATGATGCTCCCCATCGGACTCGCGATTCTCACCAAAGTGGAAGAAGCGTTCGGCGAAAAACGCAGCCACAATTTCGCCGTTTGCCTCATGCTCGGCATCGCCTACTCCGCCTCCATCGGCGGCGTCGCCACCCTCGTCGGCACTCCGCCCAACATGGTTCTCGTCGCCATCTATCACGAAACCTTCCCCGAAGCCGACCCGATCTCCTTCGGAAACTGGATGATCTTCGCGCTTCCGTTCGCCGCGATCATGCTCACCGCCGCCTGGCTGCTGATGACGAGATTCCTCTGCCGCATCGACCCCGAACTCATCCTCGACCGCGAAACCGTGCAGCGCGAGCGCAAGGAACTCGGACGCATGAGCGGCGCCGAAAAGTCAATTTCCGTCGTCTTCGTCCTCACCGCCCTCCTCTGGACTTTCCGCTCCGACCTCCAACTCGGAGTCGTCACCCTCCCCGGCTGGCAACGCCTCTGGGAACCGCTCCAAGCCCTCGACGACGGCTCCATCGCCATCGCTATGGCCCTCCTCCTCTTCATCATCCCATCCAAAAAATCCGTCAACGGCGGCCCAATCCTCGACGGCGCGATTTTCGCCCGCGTTCCATGGGGAATCATTCTCCTCTTCGGCGGCGGATTCGCTCTCGCCAAAGGCTTCACCAGCAGCGGACTTTCCGAATACCTCGCCTCCGCCCTGATCGATCACAAAGACCTCTCCCCGCTCGCCATGATCGCAATCATCAGCCTCGGCGTCACATTCCTAACCGAACTCACCTCCAACACCGCCACCACCCAAATGCTCTTGCCGCCGCTCGCCGCCGCCGCTACAGGACTCGGAATCGCACCGCTGCTATTAATGATTCCCGCCGCCCTCTCCGCCTCCATGGCCTTCATGATGCCCGTCGCCACGCCCCCCAACGCCATCGTTTTCGGAAGCCAACGCGTCACCATCCGCGAAATGGCCACCATTGGCCTCACCATAAACCTCCTCGGCGCCCTCCTCATCACCCTCATCAGCTACTTCCTCATCCCTCTGATCTTCCAAACCGGCTGATCGCAAAACCCGCCCGCCCCGATCCCGCTTTACGCCGAAAACGGCCCCGGCGCCACCGGCCGGATTCGCCGCTGCTTTTTCTTTTGCCACTGCGCTCTTTTCCAAAGATCATCCGCCTTTTCTTTTCACTGAATCCCACTTTCGAAACCCATGGCCTCGACACAAAATTCCCGCAGCGGCAAAAAACTCTGGCTGATTCCCGTCATCCTCGTTCTCGGCGGCACCGCCATCTTTCTCGGAATCCGCAACTTCCAATCCCAGCAACACGAAAGCGCCGAACAATACCGGCACGAACTCGCCCAATTCGGCCGCCGCGAAATGGGAGTTCCCGTTCTTTCCCCCGTCCATTTCGCCCGACACGGAGAGGAAGCCGCCGCGGACATCGTCGCCATCCTTGAATCCAACGAAAGCAACGACCTCGCCAAATTCCAGGCGATGGAAACCCTGCTCATCATCCGCGGCAAGGAACGCGTCACGCCCCTCCTCATCGAACAGGTCGAAAAACAACAACCGGCCCCCGTCCGCGAACACGCCATTTCCCTTCTCGGCGAAACCGACACCCCCGAAGCCGCCGATTTCCTGATCGGCCTCGTCGACCAGCCGACCCTCGCCATCCCCGCCCTCGTCGCCCTCGCCAATCTCCCCGAACACGCGCAGGCGCATCAGGACAAACTCATTTCGCTGCTCGACCACGAAAACCGCGAGCTCGCCAGCGCCGCCGCGATCGCCCTCGGCTCCACCGGAACCCCCGAAGCCCAAGCCGCCCTCTTACCGAAACTCGATTCCCCCCTCGCCCAACCCGCCGCCCGCGGCCTCGCCCGCATGGGAAACCAGCAAGGCATCGACTACCTCCTCAAAATCATCCGAGGCGAACAAAACGGAAACCGCGCCCGCGCCGAAGCCGGACTCTCCGAAGCCGGCACCCCCGCGGAACCCCGCGTCGAAGCCCTTCTCACCTCCCAAAATCCCACCACCGTCGCCAGCGCCCTCCGCATCCTCCAGCAAGTCGGCAAAATCGAGAACCAGAAAAACTGGGTGAAATTCCTCGAATCCCAAAACCCGGAAATCCGCATGGCCTCCCTGCAACTGCTCAACGCCCGCACCGCCCCCATCGGCGGCCAAGCCGCATTCCGCCTTCTCATCAACAACCCCGGCTCGCTCAGCAAAGAAGAAACCGAACTCGCCGAACGGATCGCCCGCCAAGCCGCCGCCCAAGATTTCGCCTTCTACGAATCGCAACTCGCATCCGACAACCCCGCCGCCCAAATCCAAGCCATCCGCGTCATCGCCTTTTCCCAGGACCCCCGCGCCATCGACCTCCTGATCGAAGGACTCTCTCACGAATCCCCAACCGTCCGCGAAGAATCCGCCAAAAGCCTCGGCCGCCTCCACGGCATCGGCGGTCTCAAAGAAGACCGCGAACGCGTCTACAACCTCATCTCCACGCTGGCCGAAAGCGACCCCGCCCCCCAAGTCCAAAAAACCGCCCGCTCCCTCCTAATCGTCCTCCGCTGAGAAACGGCGGAGAAAAACGTAACATTGAAAGCCAAACTCTTCGCCATCTTCCTTTCGGTCACGCTCATTGCCGTCAATCATGCAGCGGCGAATTCGCTGCCCTTGCCTTCTTTCCTCCCGGATTATTACCGGGAGGCGATCATCGAAAGTTCGCCGGAAATAAATTTTATCCGGCAGAGCAAAACCAATGGTGTTTCGCAATATCTATATGGATCGCCAGACGGCAAATTCGGATTATCCATTGAGCAGGTAGAATACCGGCAGCGCCCCGCCGACGCTCTCTATAATAACCTTCTTAATCACGTCAATGGATTGATTGAAGCCAATGCCGGAGTCTTCCAGACGATCCGGCCGGATGAATTCCATGCTGAAATCGATCTGCCGGAAGCTAAACAATCTATTTTAGCTTTTCTGTTGCCAAAATCGCTCCTGATTTGGACCTACGTTCCTGCTGCGGAAAGCGAATCGACTCCATCCAACTTCGAGAACCTCCTGAGTTTCGCCAACCGACAAAGATATGAGGAAGCCTTTCAGGGAGGAAACGTGGATATGGGCCGCTGGCATAAGCACGTTTTTGCTCATTACCAGACACTCGCCGACCGGCAAGAGACGGAGGCAAGCCTGCACGTTTTGGAAAAGCTTATTGCCACATCTCCTTTTCATTACGACGCGCATCTCGAATACATGGAACGCGCCTCGGACCGCTCCGCCGCTCGACGGAGCGCCGAAGCCGTTTTCCGAAACGCGGAGCGGCAAGAGCAAATCGAGAAAGCGGCCGCCTGGTTGGAGATCAAGAAGCCGACCATGGACAAGATTTCCGTTCTTGGCGCCGACGACGGTGGCCTCCAACTCATCCTTATCCCAATTCCTCCCGTCAATCTATGGTTATTGGAAGATGCGGCCAAGGTATACCAACAAATTACAGACGTTCCGGTGAAAATCAGACGGCTTCCGGATGAGTGGAATTGGAAGAATCCACATCGATTCGCCGCACAGCTTCACGTAGAAAGCCTATTAATTGAATTCGAGAAAGAAGAAATCAATTTTACCGGATGGTCCAAACAACAATACCTCGAGAAGCTTTCACAAGCCGCCGAATCGCAAAACGCTTATGCAAGGTTCATGGTGGCCGATTTGATGGCGAAAATCCAGGAAGAACCGGGACAATATCTGGCGGATCCATACCTCCATCATTTTCTCAATGAAATGGCTCCTTATCGAGCTAAAGATTCCCGCACCATGTATGTAGCCATCACGGAAGCCGATATTTATTCCGGCGACAGCAACTTCTTGTTTAGTCTGGGAATCGAAGTCGGCAACTCGCGCGGCTCCTTGATGTCCTATAATCGCATGCTCGGAAAAACCCTGCATGAAGGTTTCGATTCCCGCCAACGTTTGGTGGAACGGATCGCCAAGGAATTGGTTCCCGCGAGCCTGAAAACTCTCCAAATTCCTCGCAGTGTGGATCCCACCTGCCCCTACTCCTATTCCAGCGGAGTGGAACGGCTCGACCAGAAATCGCTCGTCCTCTCTTCCGCTGTAAAAGAAGCCCTTACCGAGCTCCGGAACCCTACAGACTGATCGTTTCCACTCCCCGAGTCTAAGAACCGCCGGGGG
>CAZJCL010000250.1:0-4693 GCA_964544025.1 uncultured Opitutales bacterium
GCTTGCCAGCGTCGGCTTCCACCTTGAATTCGCGGAAAAGACGGTCGCGAATGATGTCGAGGTGAAGCTCGCCCATTCCCGCGATGATGGTTTGTCCAGTTTCCGGGTTGCTGGTGACACGGAAGGTCGGATCTTCTTCCGCCAAGCGTCCCAAGCCAGTCGACATCTTTTCCTGGTCGGCTTTCGTCTTCGGCTCGATCGACATCGAGATAACCGGCTCCGGGAAGGTCGGCGGCTCCAAGCGAACATCGAGATCGCTGTGGCAAAGCGTGTCACCGGTGACGATGTCCTTCATCCCGATCACCGCGCAAATATCTCCGGCGAAAACGGCGTCGATTTCGTCGCGGGCGTTCGCCTTCATCATCATGAGACGGCTGACGCGCTCCGTGCGGCGGGTGCGGGGATTCACGAGCGTGTCGCCTTTGGAAATCTTTCCGGCATAAACGCGCATGAAAACGAGCTTCCCGACATACGGGTCACTCCAAAGCTTGAACGCGAGAGCGGCCGGCTTGGTGTTGTCGTCGGAAGCCAAATGAACTTCCTTGTCGTCGCTGTCGACGCCGTTGATCGCGGGCAAATCCAATGGCGACGGCAAATAATTGACCACCCCATCCAAAACGCGCTGCACTCCCTTGTTCTTGAAAGCCGAACCGGGAATAACACCGATGAACTTCAACGAGATCGTCGCTTTGCGGATCGCCTGTTTCAGTTCGTTCTCCGAAATCTCTTCGCCGCCGAGATACTTTTCAGCGAGAACATCATCGAAATCGGAAACCGCTTCGATCAGCGCGTCACGATACTCCTGCGCCTGATCCTGCAACTCCGCCGGAATGTCGATGATGTCGTACTTGACGCCGAGCGGGTCGCTCTCGTCATAAATGTAAGCCTTCATCACCACGAGGTCGACGAGGCCCTTGAAATTTTCTTCGCTTCCGACCGGGATGTAGAGCGGGTGGGCGTTCGCGCCGAGCTTTTCCCGCATGTCGTTCACCGCGCCGAAGAAATCGGCACCGGTCCGGTCCATCTTGTTCACGAAAGCGATACGCGGAACGCGATATTTGTCGGCTTGACGCCAAACCGTCTCCGACTGTGGCTGCACGCCGGCGACCGCGCAAAACACCGCGACCGCACCGTCCAGAACCCGAAGCGAACGCTCGACTTCCGCCGTGAAATCCACGTGGCCCGGCGTGTCGATGATGTTCACCCGGTGCTCGATGTTCGCGTAAGGGCCGGTCACATTGGTCCAAGCACAGGAAACAGCGGCCGAAGTGATCGTGATCCCACGTTCCCGCTCCTGCTCCATCCAGTCGGTAACCGTCTGGCCTTCGTGCGTCTCCCCAAGCTTATGCACCACGCCCGTGTAATAGAGAATGCGCTCGGTGGTCGTGGTTTTTCCCGCGTCGATGTGCGCCGCAATACCAATATTGCGGGTAAACTCCATCGGATACTTACGTTCCTTGGAGTTCGCGGCGGAGAGAGTATGTTTTACAGCTACGCTCATACAAAAAAATTACCAGCGAAGGTGGGCAAACGCGCGGTTGGCTTGAGCCATCCGGTGAGTGTCTTCCTTCTTTTTAACTACGGTGCCGACGTTGTTGTAAGCATCGACGATTTCCGAGGCGAGAGCCTCATGCATAGCCACGCCCTTCCGGCTGCTCGCGGCGCCGACCATCCAGCGGAACGCCAAGCTCTGCTGACGCTCGTAGGACAGCTCCACCGGCACCTGATAGGTGGCACCACCGACACGGCGGCTCTTCACCTCGATGCGCGGACGGGCGTTTTCCAACGCTCCGAGCAAAAGATCAACAGGATCACCTTTCCCAATTTTCTCGCTGACGCGCTCGAAAGCTCCGTAAACGATCTTCTGGGCGATCGACTTCTTTCCTTCCCGCATGATGATATTCACCAGGCCGGAAACCAAAGTGCTATTATAACGGGGATCGGGCGTTGGCACCCGCTTCTCAGCTCTTCTACGACGCGACATACGAAAAAATGGTTACTTCTTTACCTTGGGACGTTTCACGCCGTATTTCGAACGGCTGCGACGGCGCTTTTCCACACCCATGGCATCGAGCGCTCCGCGAACGATATGGTAGCGGACACCCGGCAAGTCCTTCACACGACCGCCACGAACCAGCACGATGCTATGCTCCTGCAGATTGTGCCCCTCGTCAGGAATGTAGGAAATGACTTCCGTTCCATTGGTTAACCGGACCTTCGCCACCTTACGGATAGCGGAGTTCGGCTTTTTAGGTGTGCGGGTCATGACCTGCACGCAGACGCCGCGGCGGAAGGGATTCTTGTCCAAAGCCGGTGACTTGGACTTCGCCTTCACCAGTTTACGGCCTTTTCGGACGAGTTGGTTGATAGTGGGCATGCAAAAAACGTTCAGTTGACAGGTGAAAAGGAAGGGAGCGTAGGCTCAATCAGGTTCCCCGCAAGACCTTTTTTCACTTTTTTCAAAGCGAATAAAAGACCCCGAAGCAAAGCCTGTGGCTCTCCTCTAGTTCTCGCCGCAACAGATACAGAAGCGTTCCGCCGCGGATCACCCTCACCTGGACGCGAGACATTTCCTATTGCCCGCGTCCATAGGTGAAAGATACGAAAAACTGAGCAGAAGATTTGAAACAGCAACCTGAATCTTTAGAAATGCTCGTTTTTCTTCCCAGCGCCCCTCCCAGCCCCGGCCGTCGGCACCGCAATATTTCAGCATTTCAGCGTTTCAGCATTTTCTCCAAAGCCCCCGCCAGTTCCGCCTCCAGCTCCTCCCGCCGGAAACTCGCCCCGCGCCCCCGCAATCCCGCGAAAATCTTTCCGATCCGTCGCCGATCCTCGTCCGGCAAAGTCGCCGCGAATCCCTCCGCCTTTTCCACGCCCTCTCCCCGCGCCCCCAAAACCAGCGGATCCCGCTTCCCGTGCGCCCGGTCCCGCACACTCACATAATGCAAAACCGCCCGATCGAACAACACCCACGGAAAATTCGGATTCCGGTGCGGTCCGATCAAAATCCGCCGCCCGCCCCGAAGATAACTCAAAATATCCCCCGCCTTCTCCATCCGCGACGTCCCATAATAAAGAGCCGCCCCGCCCCCCACTAAACTCCCCACCACCAATCCCGCCCCGAAAAGCGTCCCGCCCGTCAACACATCCAACGCCCCGCCCGTCCCCGCTCCCGTCACCAAACCCAACCCCGCCAACTCCGGCAACGAAAGCCCCAGCGTTTCCCACGTCTTCTTCGAAAACAAATCCTCGTCCAGCACCGGCTGCGGCATCGGGCTCTCCGTCCGCACCAGCGATTTGTGCAAATAAATCTCCTCCACCTTCCGCCGCGCCGCCTCCTCCATCTTCCGCAAATCATCGTGAAACGCCTCCTCGATCTCCCGCTTCCGCAATTTCACATCCTCCTCCGGCTCCAAAACCACGCTCCGCGTATGCAACAGCGCCTCCGCGATCAACCCCGCCACCACCCGCGCCGATTCCCGCCGCCGCCGCTCCCAATCCTGCTCCAGCGCCCCAATCGCTTCATCAAACCGCCCCCGCCAATTTTCATCGATTTCCCGCAACGCCCGCAACAACCCGATCCGGTCCCCAAATCCCGCCCGGTGCGCGTTGAAAATCCGGACAATGCTGAAAAACTGATCCAGCGCCGCGTGCCATTCCTTCGTGTGATCCCGCTCGCCGGTCCGGTTGATCAACGCGATTCGCGGCTGCCCCGTCCACCGAAGAATCTCCATTTCCGCCTCGTAATTACTGCGATACGGATGCGACCCGTCGACCACATAAAGAATCGCCCCGCCCTCCAGAATCGGACGCAACAACCGGCACTCCTGCTGAAATTCCCCCGTCTTCTCGAAATGCTCCACAAACGAACGCACCAAATCCCGCCGGCTCGCCGCCGATTCCTCCCGCTCCTTCAAAAACCGCAACGCCCGCGGCGCATCCTCGAATCCCGGCGTGTCCACCAACTGAAACATCTCCCGCCCATTCACCCGCAACGGATACCGGTGCACCTCCCGTGTCGTCCCCGGATCCGCCGACACCAGAATCGAGTCGTCCTCCGCCAAAGTCGAAAGGATGCTCGACTTCCCGCGGTTCACCCGCCCGACGACCACCAACGTTGGCACCTTATCGTTCATTTCGCTTCCATCGTCTTTAAAAACAGGAACGGATCGCCCGCCGCGGCCACCGCCTTTTCCCACGTTTCCCGGTCCTCCGCCGCGGTCGGCACAATCCCGTCTCCCGCGAATTCCCCCAACAATACCAGTAACGGCGCGCTCTCGCCGACCGCCTCCCGCGCCGCCCGCAAAAATCGTCGCGCGTCCGTCTTCGGCGGCTCAAACGGCTCAAAAAATACCGCCGCCCCATCCACCTCCCCCGCCTTTCTCTTTTCCGCCAACATCCCCAAACCCGCCTCCCCCGTCTTCTCCCAATGCCCCGCCTCCTCCACAAAAACCGCCCGCGCCCCGATCCGCTCCCGCAAAAGACGATCAATCTCCTCCCGCGCCGGCACCCGGTCATACGCCCAAAAAACGACTCCCAGCCGCAAATCCCCCTCCACCGCCGATTCCACCACCGGAGCTTCCCGCTTCCCCCCGGCCTCCGCCTCCGCTTCCGGAGCCGTCTTCTCCCCTTCTTCCCGCCGATCCGTCTCCACCACCACCCACGGCGTCCGCAACCGCTCCGCCAAATCCCG
>CAZJCL010000251.1:0-4682 GCA_964544025.1 uncultured Opitutales bacterium
TCTTGGTTCTTGGTGAAGGTTTGAAGGTGGGGATTTTTTGCTTGGTTGACGTGGGGAGGTGGGGTGGGGATTTTTTGGGGTATGTTGCATATTGTGCTATTTCAGCCGGAGATTCCGCAGAATACGGGAAATGTGGGGAGGCTTTGCGCGGTGACGCGGTGCCGGTTGCATTTGATTCATCCGCTGGGGTTCGCGATCACGGACCGGCATTTGAAGCGGAGTGGGATGGATTATTGGCACTCGCTGGATGTGCATCATCATGAAAACTGGGAGGCGTTTCGGGCGAGCGGGGCGGGGCCGGATCGTATTTGGCTGTTTACGACGAAGACGAGCCGGAGTTTTTGGGATGTGGAGTTTCGGGATGGGGATGGGTTGCTTTTCGGGCGGGAGACGTCGGGGTGTCCGGAGTGGCTGCGGGAGGAAGTGGGGGAGGATGCGTGGGTGACGATTCCGCGGTTTAACGAGGAAATGCGGTCGTTGAATTTGTCGACGAGCGTGGGGATCGCGACGTATGAGGCGTTGCGGCAGGTAGGAAGGTAGGGGAATTTTGGATTTTGGATTGGGGGGAGGGCATGCTGGAAGCATGCCCTACTTTGGCGGGTGTTAGGCTACGGGTACTGGGGTTTCGGGTTGGTAGGTTAGGTAGGGGTTGAGCCATTTTTCGACTTCGGGGATGGGCATTCCTTTTCGTTGCGCGTAGTCTTCGATTTGGTCTTTGCCGAGTTTGCCGACGGCGAAGTAGCGGCTTTCCGGATGCGCGAAGTAGAGGCCGGAGACGGAGCTGGGGGGAGTCATGGCGCAGTTTTCGGTGAGTTGCATGCCGGCGTTTTTGTCAGCGTCGAGCAGGCGGAAGAGGGTGAACTTTTCGGTGTGATCGGGGGAGGCGGGATAGCCGGCGGCGGGGCGGATGCCGCGGTAGCGTTCGCGGATGAGGTCGTCTGCGGAGAGGTTTTCGGTGCGGCCGAACCCCCAGAGATCGCGGACCTTTTTATGCATGCATTCGGCGAAAGCTTCGGCGAGTCGGTCGCCGAGGGCTTTGGCGATGATGGCGCTGTAGTCGTCGTGTTTTTCCTGGAAGGAGCGGGCGAATTGTTCGACGCCGTGTCCGGCGGTGACGGCGAAGGCGCCGAGATAATCGAGGCGGCCGGAATCGCGGGGAGCGATGAAATCGGCGAGCGCGTAGTTGGGTTTGTTGTCGGATTTCGGGTTTTGCTGGCGGAGCGTGTGGAAGACGTTGACGATCTCGGAGCGGTTTTCGTCGCTGTAGAGTTCGATGTCGTCGCCGACGGAATTGGCGGGCCAGAAACCGATGACGCCGCGGGCGGTGTAGAGTTTTTTCTCGAGGATTTCGCGGAAGATTTTTTGGGCGTCGGCGAAGAGTTCGGTTGCTTGTTCGCCGACGATTTCGTCTTCGAGGATGCGCGGATAACGGCCGTGGAGTTCCCACGCTTGGAAGAACGGAGTCCAGTCGATGTATTCGGCGATTTCCTCCAGCGGGAAATTGTCGAAGGCGCGGACGCCGAAGAACTCGGGGCGCGGGATGTCGATGGTTGCCCAGTCGGTTTTCAGTTTTTGGGCGCGGGCGTTGGCGATGGTGAGGAGTTTGCGTTCGCTTTGGCGGTCGTAGTGGCGTTGGCGCTGGGTTTCCTGAGCGGCGCGGGTTTCGGCGACAAATTCGTCGCGGTTGGTGTCGCTGAGGAGTTTGCTGACGACTCCGACGACGCGGGAAGCGTCGAGGACGTGGACGACGGGATGCTGGTAAGCGGGGGCTACTTTGACCGCGGTATGCGCCGCGCTGGTGGTGGCTCCGCCGATGAGAAGAGGGAGATCGAAGCCGTTGCGATTCATTTCGCTGGCGACGTGAACCATCTCGTCGAGGGACGGCGTGATAAGTCCGCTGACTCCGACGATATCCACTTTTTCGCTGCGGGCAGTGGCGAGGATTTTGTCGGCGGGAACCATGACGCCGAGATCGATGACCTCGTAATTGTTGCAGGCGAGGACGACGCCGACGATGTTTTTGCCGATGTCGTGGACGTCGCCTTTGACGGTGGCGAGGAGGATCTTGGCTTGGGGGCGGGCGTCGCCGAGTTTCTTTTTTTCCTCCTCCATGAACGGGAGAAGGTAGGCGACGGATTTCTTCATGACGCGGGCGCTTTTGACGACCTGCGGGAGAAACATTTTTCCGGCTCCGAAGAGATCGCCGACGATGCGCATGCCGTCCATAAGCGGACCTTCGATGACTTCGAGCGGTGCGGGATATTGTTGGCGGGCTTCTTCGGTGTCTTCGTCGATGAAGTCGACGATGCCTTTGACGAGGGCGTGGGAAAGACGTTCCTGGACGGTGCCTTCGCGCCAGGCGAGGGTTTCCTTGACCTTGGTTTTGCCGTCGGATTTGAAGGTTTCGGCGAATTCGATGAGGCGTTCGGTGGCGTCGGAACGGCGGTTGAGGAGGACGTCTTCGACGCGTTCGAGGAGGTCTTTCGGGATTTCCTCGTAGACGGCGAGCATGCCGGCGTTGACGATCGCCATGTCGAGTCCGGCTTGAATCGCGTGGTAAAGGAAGGCGGAGTGCATCGCCTCGCGGACGGGATTATTGCCGCGGAAGGAGAAGGAAATGTTGCTGACGCCGCCGCTGGTTTTGCAATGCGGGAGGGTGGCTTTGATTTCGCGGATCGCGTTGATGAAGTCGACGGCGTAGTTGTTGTGCTCCTCGATTCCGGTGCCGACGGTGAGGATGTTGGGATCGAAAATGATGTCGTTCGGATCCATCCCGACCTTTTCCGTGAGGAGTTTGTAGGCGCGGGTGCAGATGCGGACTTTTTCGTCTTTGGTGGCGGCCTGGCCTTGCTCGTCGAACGCCATGACGACGACGGCGGCTCCGTAGCGCATGACGAGGCGGGCTTGTTCGAGAAACGCTTCTTCGCCCTCCTTGAGGCTGATGGAATTGACGACGCATTTGCCCTGAACGGTTTTTAAACCGGCTTCGATGACCGACCATTTCGAGCTGTCGATCATGATCGGGATGCGGGAAATGTCGGGCTCGGAGACGACGAGATTGAGGAAGCGGGTCATGCAGGCTTCGCCGTCGAGGAGGCCTTCGTCGAAATTGACGTCGAGGATGTTGGCGCCGCTTTCGACCTGTTGGCGGGCGACGGAAAGGGCGGCGTCGAAATCGTCGGCCTGGATCAGTTTTTTGAAGCGCGGGGAGCCGGTGACGTTGGTGCGTTCGCCGACGACGATGAAGCCGCTGTTGGCGTCGATATTGAGCGCTTCGAGTCCGCTGAGTCGGGTGGCGGGGGCGCGGGCGGGGATTTGGCGCGGGGAAAAACCGGAAACGGTTTCGCGGATGGCGCGGATGTGGTCGGGCGTGGTGCCGCAGCAGCCGCCGACGATGTTGAGCCAGCCGGAGGAGGCGAAATCGCGGAGGATTCCGGCCATGTGTTCGGGGGTTTCGTCGTACTCGCCGAAGGCGTTGGGGAGGCCGGCGTTGGGGTAGCAACTGAGGGCGCAGTCGGCGAGTTTGGAAAGTTCCTCGATGTAGGGGCGCATTTCGTCGGCTCCGAGGGCGCAGTTGATGCCGACGGCTAGGGGGCGGGCGTGGGAAATGGAGTTCCAGAAACCTTCGACGGTTTGGCCGGAAAGGGTGCGGCCGGAGGCGTCGGTGATGGTGACGGAAATCCAGACCGGGAGGCGGCGGCCGAGTTCGTCGAAGAGCTTTTCGAGGGCGAAGATCGCGGCTTTTAGATTGAGGGTGTCGAAGGTGGTTTCGGGGAGAAGAATGTCGACGCCGCCTTCGACGAGGGCGCGGGCTTGCTCGAGGTAAGTGGCGACAAGTTGGTCGAAGGTGACGGCGCGGAAATCGGGGCGGTTGACGTCGGGGGAGAGGGAGGCGGTGCGGTTGGTGGGGCCGAGGGCTCCGGCGACGAAAGCGCGGCGGCCGGGATTGGCGGCCTCGAATTTGCGGACGGCTTCGCGGGCGACCTGGGCGGCGGCGCGGTTGAGTTCGGGGACGAGATCTTCGAGACCGTAATCGGCTTGGGAAACGCGGGTGGAGTTGAAGGTGTTGGTTTCGATGATGTCCGCGCCGGCTTCGAGGAATCCGAGGTGGATTTGCTCGATGATTTCGGGGCGGGTGATGGAGAGGAGATCGTTGTTGCCTTGGAGATCGCGCGGGTGGGCGGCGAAGCGGTCGCCGCGGAAATCGGCTTCCTTCAGCTTGTGGCGCTGGATCATGGTGCCCATGGCTCCGTCGAGGATGAGGATGCGCTCGGCGAGGAGCTGGCGGAGTTCGGCGGCGGCGGGAGATTCTGGAAGCGAAGTTGGCATGATTATCGAATCAAGATATTCGGATATGTTGATGCGTGGCAAGAGAGAAACCGGATGTTTCCGGGTGCCGGCACCGGAGAAACGGTGGCGAAACGGCCGGGGGAGGGCAAGGTGGGAGTTTTTTTTGGGGGGGAGGTATGCGGGCGGTGGGGAAATCATCGACTGAAGAGTCGATGCTACGCTCGTGATGCGGGGGCGTGTTGATGATGTGGAATGGGCGGGGCGGAGAATGAGCCGGTTTTCGCGAAATCGCTGGCACCCCTGCCGGGGCGCAAAGATTTTTTAATCGGCATCCGGTGGTGTCGCTCGTTCCTCGCTCAACCACCGGCTACAAGCTGTGATCCCTCCGGGAT
>CAZJCL010000252.1:0-4666 GCA_964544025.1 uncultured Opitutales bacterium
CGGGCCTGGGAAACCGTCTCCACGGAAAATCTTTCCGCCCTCACCGACATCGAAGGCTACCGCTCCGACTTTCTGAAGCTCTTCGGCTTTGGATACCCAGATATTGACTACGCCTCCGACATCGATCCCGTCGTTCCAACAAGTTTCGAAGGCGACGTTTAAACACTCCGCATTCAAAAATTGCGCATAAAAAAGCTTCCCGAAATGCGGGAAGCTTTTTTCTATCTAAACATACCTTCGCGTCGGCGCGCCGTAGCTTAGTCGTGGCCGTGCGGACCGTGATGCACGAGGTTGCTGATGCCTTCGACGAAGTGAATATAGTTCACGTAAGCTTCCACGTATTCCCGTCCCGCTTCCGGACTATTCGCAGCCTTGGCCTTCAACTCGTTCGCGTGCGCAAATCTCTCCTCGATCTGCCGCTCGATTTCGGCGCCGATTCGACCCGCCAAAGACTCCACCGATCCGTTTTTCAACGCCTGGTCCGCGAACTGAATCGCCGGTTCGATTTGCCCCGCCGGCTTTAAACCCGTGTAAGGCGCTCCTTCGCCCTCGCGGTGAATCCGCACCAGCGTCTCCAGAAACCAAGTCTCCCCAATTTCCTTCGCCAACTCCCCTTCGCGAGACGCGGCCACCGCTTTTTCAAAGGCCGCTGAGATCTCCGGCTCGTGCTCCGCCGAAACCCATTTCAACACCGGCGCCAAATTTCCCGCCCGGAGCGCCTCCTGCGCTTCCAATACCACCGGACCGTCCCATCCGTCACAGTGCGCGTCGACAGACGACGCGAAAAACGGAAGGACAAAAACACCCAACGCAATTGCGGATATAGCTTTTCTTACTCTCATAACAATAACCTCTTTCGGTCACCAACATTAGCTTCAGGCGACCATCATTAATAAGTGTAATAGAGAGTATAGCGGACCCGGCAGACCACATCTTGATTCACCTCAAGAAGCGCATGTTTTTCCAACAACTACGCACTTTCTGCTCTTGAATTTGACCGCTCTGGGTCGGACTTTAACAATCGATGAGCCATTCAACTGTTACATTTTCTCCTGCCGGAACACCGCTTCTCGACCGCACGGTCGGCGAACTGGTCGCGGAACGCCCCGGCCGCTCCCGCGTTTTCCAGGCGCACAAGATCGACTTCTGCTGCCAGGGCAACCGCACCTTGCGCGAAGCCTGCGAACGCAAAAACGCGCCCGCCGATCTCGTCGTGGCCGAACTCGAAAAAGAACTCGCCGCTCCCACCGAAACCGGCCCCAATCCCGCCGCGCTTCCTCCGCACGAACTCTGCGAATACATCGTCGAAAAACACCACGGCTTCATCCGCGACGAACTTCCCCGCCTCCACGCGATGTCCCAGCGCGTCGCCCACGTCCACGGCCCGCACACGCCGTCGCTCGTCGATCTTTATCACGTTTTCTGCGAAATGGCCGACGAACTCGTCACCCACATCCTCAAAGAAGAAGAGGAACTCTTTCCCGCGGTAAGCGCGCTGAGCCTTGACGAAAAAGCCGCCGATCTTCCGGAAAATCCTTTCGCCGAAATGATCCACGAACACGAGCAAACCGGCACCGCCCTCGAAAAACTCCGCGAATTGACCAACAATTTCCAGCCGCCGCCCGAAGCCTGCAACACCTACCGCGCCCTCTTCGCCGGCCTTCAGGATCTGGAGGAAGACATGCACCGCCACATCCACCTGGAAAACTCCGTGTTGTTTCCGGTCGCGCGACGCCTGATCGCGGACCGACAGGCTGGCTAACCGAATGGCACCGATCGATCCCGCCCAACCGCTCCACGAGATTCTCCTCGCGGAGCCCGCCTACGCCCGTGTTTTCCCGCAAATCGGCATCGACGTCCGCCGCGACGCCGCGCGCCCGTTCGCCGAAGCCTGTCGCGAAGCCGGTCTCCACGCGCCCACCGCCGCCCGCGTCCTCGCCGCGTCGTTTCCCTCGCCGGTTTCCGCTCCGGCCGCTATGGAAATCATGAGCCTCTCCCAAATCTGCAACCAGCTGGAGCGCTCGCACCATCCGGCCCTCCTCCAAGAACTGGCCCGCGCCGAAGCTCTCCTGCTCGCCCTCCCGAAACAACCGGCCGCCTGCGATTCCCGAATCGACGCGATCCGCGAACATTTCGCCATCTTCCGCGAAAATCTCGTCGCCCACCTCCGCGAAGAAACCGAAACGCTTTTCCCCCTGATCCGGCGGCTCGAAACCACCGAAATCCCGACGCCCGCCCTCACCAACCTCCTGAAACATCCGCTCGAGCAAATGAAGCACGAGCACAACGAAGCCGACGAAGGCCTCGCCGCCCTCACCTCTCTCACATCAAATCCACCCGGCGACACCTGCAATCCCGCCGTCCTCGCGGAACTTCGCGACCTTTTCCAAAAGCTCGAAGCGACCTTGCAAAACCAGATCTACCACGAAAACCAGGTCCTTTTCCGGCGCGTCTCCGCGATGCTCTCCGCGTGAACGCGCGCAACTCCGCGCGTTCCGCCAATCCCGGCGCGATCCGATTACTCCTTTTTCTTCCCCTCGTTTTCCTCCTCGAAGGTCCAAAGATCGTCCCCGCCAAATTCCATACAACAGGAACCCGGATCCTGGTAACAACTCTCGCAAAGCCATTCGCCCTCGATCCGGGCGATCGCCGGGCGTCCGCAGCGGTCGCAAAAGTTCTTCTCGTCCTCTTTTCCCGTCGCGCTCATGATCGGTCCCCAACATCCGCCCGTCGCCCCCGTTCTTCAACCGGCCCCGGCGATTCGTCCCGAAACCGCGCTCCCCAAAAACGAAATCAGCCCGCTCCTCTTGCCAAACGATCCGCGCGAACCTCAGTTTCCCGTGTTGCACGGCGAAAAGTTTCGCCTAAAAACAAATCCGCTAAATCGATGACTCAGCCAATAAACGACAATCCACCGCCCGCCCGCCAACGGCTCTTCGACCGTTTCGGAGGCCGCGCGCAGCTGTCTCTCCTGCTCCGGCACTTCTACGCCGACGTCCGTCAGCACGAGCTCATTGGCCCGATCTTCAACGCCAAAATCGCCGACTGGCCCGCCCACATCGAGAAAATCGCCGATTTCTGGTCCGGTGCCACCGGCGGCCCTCCCCTCTACCGCGGCGGAATGCCGTTCAAACACATCCCGCTCGGACTCGAACCGCGCCACTTCGACGCCTGGCTCGGACTTTGGCGGCGCAATTGCCGAATTTACTTTCCCCACGTCGAGGCAAACGAAATGATCGCGCTCGCCGAGGCGATTGGACAACGTTTGCATTTCATCGTAAGCCAACACGCCGGTCGTCAACCGGGCTGACACATCTTGATCATTATCGAAAACAGACA
Organism: uncultured Opitutales bacterium; assembly: GCA_964544025.1. GTDB lineage: Bacteria > Verrucomicrobiota > Verrucomicrobiia > Opitutales > T3Sed10-336 > CAZJCL01. The sequence goes on from CAZJCL010000252.1 coordinate 3,340, forward strand.
ATTCAACGCAAAAGCATCCCGCTCAGGCGAGGCGTGCTCCAGGAACTCAGGAACGGAAAATGGGATATATTGATGACACCCTAGTTCAGCTAAAAGGGAGCAATCCCGGCCAAGCGGAATTTTATCAGGCAGCCGAGGAGGTTCTCGACTCGCTCCGAGTCGTCCTCGACAACGATAAACGCTACGCCCGCCACGGGATCGTCGAACGGATCGTGGAGCCGGAACGCCAAATCATTTTCCGCGTCACCTGGCTCGACGACAAAGGCAACGTCCGCGTCAACAAAGGCTACCGCGTCCAATTCAACTCCGCCCTCGGCCCCTACAAAGGCGGCCTCCGCTTCCACCCGAGCGTCACCCAGGGCGTCATCAAGTTCCTCGGTTTCGAGCAAATCTTCAAAAACGCCCTCACCGGCCTCCCCCTCGGCGGCGGAAAAGGCGGCTCCGATTTCGATCCCAAAGGAAAATCCGAGCCGGAAATCATGCGCTTCTGCCAGGCGTTCATGACCGAACTCTACCACCACATCGGCCCGGCCTTCGACGTTCCCGCCGGCGACATCGGCGTCAGCGCCAAGGAAATCGGCTACCTCTACGGCTTCTACCGCCGCCTGACCCGCCGCTACGAAGGCGCGATCACCGGCAAAGGCCTCACCTGGGGCGGCTCTTACGGACGCAAGGAAGCCACCGGCTACGGCTGCGTTTACTTCGCGGAAAACATGCTCAACGCTCGCAAGGAGAGTTTGGAAGGCAACACCTGCCTCGTCTCCGGAGCCGGAAATGTCGCGATCTACACCATCGAAAAACTCTACCACTTCGGCGCGATTCCGGTCACTTGTTCCGATTCCACCGGAACCGTCTACCACGCTTCCGGCATCGACCTCAACTGGCTCAAACACCTTAAAGAGGAAAACAAGGAACCGCTCTCCCGCTACCGCGAACAATATCCGGACGCCGTCTACACCCCCGTCTCCGAATACCCCGAAGGTGGCCACAAAGTCTGGCGTTACAAAGCGCTCGCCGCGTTCCCGTGCGCCACGCAAAACGAGCTCACCGAATCCGACGCCGAAGCGCTCCTGAACAACGGCATCGTCTGCGTCAGCGAAGGCGCGAACATGCCGTCGACTCCCGACGCGATCGACCGTTTCCTCGAAGCCAAAATCGCCTTCGGCCCCGGCAAAGCCGCCAACGCCGGCGGAGTCGCCACCAGCCAGATGGAAATGCAGCAAAACGCCGGCCTCACCCAATGGCCGCTGGAAACCGTCGACATGCGCCTCCGCGAAATCATGGGCGGCATCCATCGCCAAGCCAGCGAAACCGCCATCGAGTTCGG
>CAZJCL010000253.1:0-4659 GCA_964544025.1 uncultured Opitutales bacterium
CTTTGGAGGTTTTTATGATTTTCGATTCGGGGAAGCTTTTGTTGATTGCGGGGCCGTGTTCGTTGGAGAACGAGGGGGTTTGCCGGGCGGTGGCGGAGGAGTTGGCGGGGTTGCGGGAGCGGTTGCCGGAGTTGAATATTGTTTTCAAGGGTTCGTTCGACAAGGCGAACCGGACTTCGCATAGCGGCGGTCGCGGGACCGGGTTGGATGCGGGGCTGGAGCTTTTAGGGATGGTGAAACGGGATTACGGGTTTCCGGTTTTGACCGACATTCACGAGCGGCAACAGGTGGGGGCGGTGGCGGAGGTTTGCGATGTTTTGCAGATTCCGGCGTTCTTGTGCCGTCAGACGGATTTGCTGCTGGAGGCGGCGGAATCGGGGCGGGTGGTGAACGTGAAGAAGGGGCAGTTTTTGTCGCCGGCGGAGATGAAGAACGTGGTGGGGAAATTGGCGGCGGGGGAGGCGAAGGAGATTTGGCAGACGGAGCGGGGGACGACGTTCGGGTATCAGAATCTGGTGGTCGATATGCGCGGGTTTCCGGTGATGAAGAGCTACGGATATCCGGTGGTTTTCGACGCGACGCATAGCGTGCAATTGCCCGGAGCGGCGGGCGGAAAGAGCGGCGGGCAGCGGGAATTCGTGCCGCCGTTGGCGAAGGCGGCGTTGGCGGCGGGGGCGGAGGGGCTGTTTATCGAGACGCATCCGGATCCGGACAACGCGGTTTCGGATGGGCCGAATATGGTGCCGCTGGCGGAGTTGGGGGAGTTGCTGGAGCGGTGTTTGGCGGTTTGGCGGGCGGTGCGTTGAGATCCGGATCCGGTGTAAGAGCGGAAGGGAACTTCTTACGGTGCGGTTAATGAAGCCGCCTCGAGATTCCTCGAAATGCGGACGGGAGGACGGTCGTCTGTCGGCTTTTGTGGGTGCACGAATCTCATTGATCGAATTGTCCGAAACCACAAGAAATTTGCTGAATCGCCCACTTCCACGGGCCCGAATCGGTTTTAGGTGGTCGTTCTTTGGGAGGCACGCTGGGAGCGTGCGCTACGGGGGTGGTTTGCGGTTGATGTGGGGGCGGTTTGTGCGTATGGGTCTTGCTCTTTATGAGCGAGATTCCGAACGAGAACACGCACGATCTTTACGCTGTCAGGCTGGCGAAGTTGCAGGAGATGAGGGAGAAGGGATTCGACCCGTTTCGGGCCGAGTTTTCGCCGTCGCATTCTTCGAAGGAGGCGGTGGGGGCGTTTCGCGAGGAGGCGGCGGAGGAGGAGGAACAGCCGCGGGTGCGGGTGGCGGGGCGGTTGATGGTCGTCCGGGTGATGGGGAAGAGCGTTTTCGCGAAGTTGCAGGATATGCATGGGCAGATCCAGATTTACGTGCGGAAGGATGTGGTGGGGGATGAGGCGTTCGCGGATTTCAAGCGGCTGGATCTGGGTGATATTTTGGGGGCGGAGGGGACGCTTTTTCGGACGAAGACGGGGGAGGTGACGGTGCGGGCGGAGCGGTGTGTGCTGGTTTGCAAGGCGTTGCGGCCGTTGCCGGAGAAGTGGCACGGGTTGACGGATAGCGAGCGGATTTATCGTCAGCGGTATTTGGATTTGATCGTGAACGAGGAATCGCGGGAGCGGTTTTTCATCCGGAGCAAGACGATCGCGTGCATTCGGCGGTTTTTCGAGGAGCGGGGATTTTTGGAGGTGGAGACGCCGGTGTTGCAGGGGATCGCGGGCGGGGCGGCGGCGCGGCCGTTTACGACGCATCATAACGCGCTAGGGCAGGATTTCGTGTTGCGGATCGCTTTGGAGCTTTATTTGAAGCGGTTGCTGGTGGGCGGGATCGACCGGGTTTTCGAGATCGGGAAGAATTTCCGGAACGAGGGGCTTTCGCGGCGGCATAATCCGGAGTTTACGATGCTGGAGGTTTACCAGGCGTATTCGGATTTTCGCGGGATGATGACGCTGGTTTACGATTTGGTGCAGACGATTTGCCGGGAGGTTTTGGGGAAAACGTCGATCGAGCGTCCGGATGGTCAGGTGATCGAGTTGGGCGGGAAGTGGCAGGAGCGCCGTTATAAGGATTTGGTTTGCGAGGCGACGGGGGATCCGGATTGGTTTTCGCGGACGAAGGAGGAGAAGTTGGCGAAGGCGCGGGAGATGGGGATCGAGGTGAATCCGGATTTGGAGGATTACGAGGTGACGGGGGATGTTTTTGAGAAGCGGGTGGAGCCGACGTTGATTCAGCCGACGTTTGTGACGCATTTGCCGAAGGAGCTTTGTCCGCTGGCGAAGATCACGCTGGACGATCCGACGACGATCGATGTTTTCGAGCTTTGCATCAACGGGCAGGAAATCGCGCCGGCGTATTCGGAGCAGAACGATCCGTTTGTGCAGCGGGAGATGTTTGAGCAGCAGGTGGGCGAGGAGATCCAGAATCTGGATAACGATTTCCTGTTGGCGCTGGAGCATGGGATGCCGCCGGCGGGGGGAATGGGGATCGGGATCGACCGGTTGCTGATTTTGTTGACCGGAGCGGAGAGTATTAGAGATGTGATTTTGTTTCCGCAGATGAAACGTCAGGCGACGTGAACGCAGATTTTTAACCACGAATGGACACTAATAGACACTAATGAAGGTGAATTCGTGGAAGCTCAATCGCTGTTCCGGGATTAAATAGGCGGTAAACCGAAATATGCCTTGGTATCTTTATTTGGCGCTGAAGCAGCTTTTTCCTACGGGGAAACCGGTGCATTTTTTTACCGTGGTTTCTACCTGCGGGGTGATGCTGGGGGTGATGATTTTGATCATCGTCCAGAGCGTGATGAATGGGTTTGGGCATGAGATCCGGAGCAAGATTGTCGATACGAGCGGTCATGTGACGGTGCGGAGCGGGGATATTATCCAGGATGCGGAGGGGTTGAAGGAGTTGGTGGAGGAGCATCCGGGGGTTTTGCTGGCGTCGCCTTTCGCGCATGGGATCGTGATGGTGCAGCAGGATCAGCGGCCGGCGTTTCCGTTTATCCGGAGCGTGGAGTTGTCGGCGGAGGAGGAAGTGATTCCGATCGAGGATTTTTTGGTGCTGGGGGAGTTGGACGATCTGGATGACGACTCGATTTTTTTGAGCGCGGGGCTGGCGTCGGCTTTGGGAGCGCGGATGGGATCGGTGGTGGAGGTGTATTCGCCGCTGATGCTGGAGCGGTTGCGGAAGGATGAGATTTTGTTGCCGCGGGAGTTGGTGGTGGCGGGGATTTTCGAGACCGGCTGGAGTCAGGTGGACGAGAACACGTTGGTGGGGACGCGGCGGTTGATGCAGGATTTGTATGGGTTGGGGCAGGGGGTGCATGCGGTGGCGATCCGGTTGGAGGAGGGGTTTGATCCGGACCGGGTGGCGGCGGAGTTGAATGATATGTTGCCGCCGCAGTTCGAGGCGTTGTCGTGGATGGATACGAACCGGGATTTTCTGTTCGTATTGCGGCTGGAGAAGAACGTGCTGTTTTTCCTGTTGTTGTTTATCATTTTGGTGGCGGCGTTTGCTATCACGAGTTCGATGCTGATCACGGTGGTAAGGAAGACGAAGGAGATCGGTTTGCTGGGAGCGTTGGGGGGACAGCCGAGGCATATCGCGGCTTGTTTTTGTTTTCAGGGGTTTTTGCTGGGGGTGACCGGAACATTGCTGGGCGTGGTGGCGGCGCTGGTGATTTTATTTTTCCGGAATGATATCGTGTATTGGTTCGCGCGGGTGACGCAGAGTAAGGAGGCGTTGGTGCGGTTTTATCATTTCGCGGAGATTCCGGTGTATTATGCGCGGGAGGATTTTGTGGTGATTATTTGTTGTTCGATTGTTATATCGACGCTGGCGGGTTTGATACCGGCGATCCGGGCGGCGCGGATGAAACCAACGGAGGCTTTTCGCAATGAGTGAGGCGGTTTTGGAGGCGGTGGATTTGCGGAAATCTTTCAAGAGCGGGGAGAAGCGGATCGAGGTTTTGCGCGGGGTGCGGCTGCGGCTGGGGGCGGGGGAGAGTTTGAGTATTCGGGGGGCGTCGGGGTCGGGGAAGACGACGCTGGTGCATATTTTGGCGGGATTGGAGCAGGGGGATTCGGGGTCGCTTTTCTGGAGCGGGGAGGCGGTGTCGGCGTCGCGGCATGGGCGGATGGCGCGGAAGCGGTCGACGTATATCGGGATGATTTTTCAGTCGTTTTACCTGATTCCGGAGATCGACGCGTTGGAGAACGTGTTGATGCCGGCGCGGATCGGCGGGATGCCGTTGGGGAAGGCGCGGGAGCGGGCGCGGGAGTTGTTGGAGCGGGTGGGGCTGGCGGACCGGGGGCATCATTTGCCGACGCAGCTTTCGGGCGGGGAGATGCAGCGGGTGGCGGTGGCGCGGGCGTTGATGAATCGTCCAAGGGTGATTTTGGCGGATGAGCCGACGGGGAATCTGGACGAGGTGACGGGGGACGGGATTATGGATTTGTTGTTGCGGGTTTGCGCGGAGGAGGACGCGGGGTTGGTGTTGGTGACGCATAACCGGGTTCACGCGGAGCGGACGGGGCGGCGGACGCGGTTGCATTTGGGGGAACTGGAGGAGGAAATTTAGATTTTGGATTTTGGATTGGGGGGATTTTTGGGGAGGGGGTTCACCACTGAGGCACGGAGGGCACGGAGCTTT
>CAZJCL010000254.1:0-4621 GCA_964544025.1 uncultured Opitutales bacterium
GCGGAGGGTGTCGCGGAGGAGGGCGTAGGCTTTGTCGCCGCCTTTTTGCGGTTCGAGGTAGTAGGGTTTTTGGAAGAACATCGGGTTGATTTGCTCGAGTTCGACGAAGTCGATGATGTCGACGGTTTGGGTGGCTTCGACGTCGACGCGTTGGAAATCCTCTTCGCGGAGAACGACGAATTTTCCTTTTTCGTATTCGTAGCCTTTGACGATTTGGTCCCAAGGGACTTCTTTGCCGTCGGCCTGGGCGACGCGTTTGTAGTTGACGGGGCTGAGGTCGCCTTTGCGGAGTTGTTTGAAGCTGAGATCCTCGCGGCGGGTGGCCGGGTAGAGGGCGATCGGGATGTTGACGAGGCCGAAACTGACGGAGCCTTTCCAGACAGCGCGCATTTTTTTCTCTCCTTAGTTCTTGGTTGGCGTTTGGCGGCGGACAGGCGCGGAGCGGGAAACCGGAGTTTCCCGGATGAATAACATACGGCAGTTTGCGGGAATTTTCATCTGGTCGGATGGGAAGCGAAACTGCCGGTGGATTCGGTGCGGGCCGGGCGGATGGTGCCGGGGCGGGAATCGCGGAGGCGGAGCTTGTTTAACGGGTGGCGCCAATAGCCGGCGGTTTGGCGGAACCAGGCGGGAGGGCGGATTTTGTGGAGGGGAATCCAGAGGAGGTCGCCAATGCGGGCGGCGTCGGCGGCGGGGAGACCGGGGCGGGTTTGGAGGAAGAGGCGGAGGCGGGAATCGGCGCGAGATTCGATCTCGGCGAGGGCGGAGGCGGCGGCTTGGAGGAGCGGTTGGCGGTGGCGCTCGTTGCGGATTCCGGTGAGGAGGAGACCGAGCTGGATGTCGGGGGCGGCGCGGCAGTTTTTGGCGTTGGCTTCGAGGATTTCGAGCGCGGAATCGAGTCTGTGGGAATCGTTGGCGGGGAGGGGAACGAGGAAAAGGGTTTCGGGATCGAGGGGGATTCCGGCGCTGAAATCGAGTCGGAGCGGCGGGCGTTTTTCGGCGGGGGCAGCGGGGGTGTGGAAACGGTGTTTGGGGCGGGTTCCGGAATGGAACGCGCCGAGGAGGGTGGCGCGGCCGGGGCCGAGGAGGAAGTAGCCGACGTGGGCGGTTTCGGGTTTGGACTGGCGGTAGCGGTCGGCGAGGGCGATGGCGCGGGCGGCGATGGAGGATTCGCTGGCATTGGCGGCGCTGGCGATTTCCTCGACTTCGTGGCGGTAGGCGTCGCGGGAAAGGAAATCCATTTTCGGATAAATTTCGCCGGGATCGCGGGAAAGGAGTTGGTGGATTTTGCTGATGTTTTCGCCGAGGCGTTTCCAATCGGTTTGTTGGGAGAATTCGAGATGGCGGTGGATACGGCGGAGGAGGACCGGGAGGAGAGCGACGTGGTCGTGTTCGTGGGCGGTGACGGAGGGGAGAAATTGGCAGCGTTCGGCGAGGGCGATGCGGAAGGCGATCGGGAGGATGCGGATTTCCGGGAGATCGAGGGGGAAGAGTTCCTGGTAGGCGGAGAGGAATTCTTCGAGGTGGTCTTCGTGGCGGACGGTGGGGGCCATGAGGAGCCATTCGCGCATGAGGATGACGATGCGCGGGCGGTTTCCGAGCGGGCGGGGAACCGGGAGAAACGGGAGTTTTTCGGGGAGATTGGCGGGGAGGGCGTCGGCGTCGTGCAGGAGACTTTCGCGCAAATCGGCGAGGAAATGGCCGTCGCCGTTGCAGAAGTTGGCGATTTCGCCGAGGCGGCGGGCGGTGCGGCGGACGTCGTTTTGGGCGTCGGCGATGAAGGGAGCGGTGTCGCGGAGTTCGGGTCGCGAGTGGCTGAGCGCGCAGAACCGGCCGATCCGGTCGGCACCGCTGGACTGGAATGCGGAGTTCACGGTGAGTTGGGAAGAAGAGAGTTTGGCATGAAACACGGGATGCTTAGCGAAGAGCGTGCCAGTTTGGGAAGTTAGAATTATGAAGTTGGAATGTAGAAGTGGGGGAGGGGGGAATGGTTATTGGTTATTGGGGTGGGTACGGAAATTGCGGGGCGAGGGAGATTTATGAGAACCCGGTTGATGATGTGGTGGGAGGGGTTGCGGGAGAGTTTTTGGTTTTTGCCGGCGTTGATGGTTTTGGGGGCGCTGGGGTTATCGGCGGTTACGGTGGAGTGGGACCGGAGAGCGGACGGGGCGCGGGGGGTGGATTTGGATGGTTACCGGGAGTTGTTGACGACGGTGGCGGCGTCGATGATCGGGTTGGCGGGGGTGATTTTTTCGATCACGATTCTGACGTTGAGTTTGGCTTCGCAGCAGTTTGGGCCGCGTTTGCTGCGGAATTTCATCCGGAACCGGGAGAACCAGTTTTTTCTGGGGACGTTTGTTGCGACGTTTGTTTTTGCGGTGGCGGTGCTTCGGGCGATGGGGAACGGGGAGGAATTGGTGCCGCGGATTTCGGTGGCGACGGCGATGGTTTTGGCGTTGTTGAGCATCGGGGTGCTGGTGTTTTTCTTTCATCACACGGCGGTTTCGTTGCAGGCTTCGGCGATCGTGAAGGCGGTGAGTTTGGAGCTTTATCGGGGGATTGAGGCGCTGTATCCGGAAAGCGCGGGCGAGGAGAAACCGGAGAAGGATCATGCGGGGATTCGGGAGGAAGTGATGCGGAAGGGGGTGCCGGTGACGGGGAACCGGGAGGGGTTTATCCAGTCGATCGATATGGAGGGATTGGTGGGATTGGCGGCGGAGCGGGATTGGGTGATCGAGATTGTTTTGCGACCGGGGAAATTTGCGGTAACGAGGTCGGCGCTGGTGCGGGTTTTGGGGGAGGTGGATGAGGAGGGGGAGCGGAGGATTCAGCGGGCGTTCAATTACGGGCGGGAGCGTCAGCATGTGCAGGATATCGAGTTCAATATCGAGCAGTTGGTGGAGGTGGCGGTGCGGGCGTTGTCGCCGGGGATCAACGATCCGTTTACGGCGCTGGCTTGTCTGGAGCGTTTGGGGGAGGCGTATTGCCGGTTGGCGGGGAGGCGGTTTCCGTCGCCGTATCGTTACGATGAGAAAGGGGATCTTCGGTTGGTGGCGCCGAGGCCGGATTTCGCGGGATTGATGGGCGCGGGTTTTAATCAGATTCGTCAATACGGAGCGGGTTCGGTGGCGGTGATCACGCGGATGATCGAGATCGTGGAGGAAATCGCGGAGTGCGTGGGGGAGGCGAACCGGCGGACGTTGTGGGAGCACGCGGGGATGATTTGCCGGGCGGGGTTGCGGGCGAATGAGGAGGAGAACGACCGGCGCGATATTCTGGCGCGTTACCGGCGGACTTGCGAAAGGTTGGGGTTGGAACCGGATGCGGGGACGGTGGAGACGAAAGAAAGGTGAGGGGAAGTTTGGGGTGTTGGGGCGCCGGTCTTCCCGTTGCGGGGGAAGACCGGCCGGGAAAGAAAGATTATTCGTTGACCGCTTTTTTGTTGGCGCTCTGGCGAGCGAGTTTGGTGAGGAGTTCGTCGGTTTTTTCTTCCTCCTTGAGGGTTTCGGCGAGGATCTTGGCGATCTCGTTTTCGCCGAGGTTTTTGGCCCACTCGATGATCGTTCCGTAGCTGGCGATCTCGTAGTGCTCGATTTTTTGGGCCGAGCCGATCAATCCGGCGTCGAGCCATTCGCCTTCTTTTTGTCCGAGGAGTTCTTCGGCTTCCTCGATCAGGCCTTGCATGGCTTGGCAGACTTCGGTTTTTGGCTTCATGTCGAGTTTCTCGAATACCTGTTCGAGCCGGTTCACCTGTTCCTCGGTTTGTTCGAGGTGGTGTTCCATCGCGTCTTTGAGCTCTTGCGAGGCGGCTTTTTTGGCCATCTTGGGGAGGGCCCGGATCAGCTGTTTCTCCGCGTGATAGATGTCCTGGATTTCATGGATCAACAGGTCTCTCATCGATTCAATTTTCTTCATGATAATAATGCGCTCGTTGTTTAGATGAACTTCTCCGCGCCGCCGAAAACCGGATGCGGCGGAGACGGCGGACAGAGGCCACCGGTGGGTCCGAAAGCTATAAACATGCCAGCGGAGAACGGCGGAGAAATGGGGGAGGATCGGCGGGCGACGGCGAAGGAGCTTCTTGCATTCGGCATTCCGGCGGATGGCGGGTTGGGCAGAACGCATGGCGGGAAGAGAGGAAGCTTCGGGGCGGCGGCGTGGCACGGCGGGTGCTTGGCGAGGGTGAGCCAACCGACGGAGGTTTTACCCATGGATGAACACAAAATAGATCAACCGGCGCAGAAACAAGAGAGGCAACCGGGGCGGGAGCACGAGATGACTCCGCGTCCGAAAGTGGAGAAACCGGCCCATAAAGGGAGCGAAAAACTGAAGGGGAAGGTGGCGATCATCACCGGGGGCGACAGCGGTATTGGGCGAGCGGTGGCGGTGGCCTTCGCGATCGAGGGGGCGGATTGTTTGATCTCGTATTTGGAGGAGCATGAGGATGCGAAGGAGACGGTGCGGATGGTCGAGGAGAAGGGGCGGCGGTGTGTGACGCACGCGGGGGATGTCGGCCGGGAGAGCACTTGCCGAGAGATCGTGGTGAAGGCGATGAAGGAGTTTGGAAAGATCGACATCGTGGTGAACAACGCGGCGGTGCAGTATCCGAAAGATGAATTGA